>NZ_CP172312.1:3047414-3371122 GCF_047946665.1 Allohahella sp. A8 | reverse complement strand
GTCTCTTCCCGACTCTATGGCGTGTGCAGAGGCGGCAATCTTGCGAAGTGGACGAGTCAGGCGCCGCGCGAGCAGCAGCACGAGGGTCGAAAAGACGAGCGCTGCAATCAGGCCACCAGAAAGCAGCGAGCGCTGTAGTTCGAACACGGGCGAGAAAGCCGTATCCTGAAGCTGTCGAACGAGCACGATCCAGCCAAAGCCAGGGTAATTTCGATAGCCCTGACTCTCACTGTATCCCACGACGTAAGGTTCGCCATCGGGCCACTCTTCATTCGTGAATCCTCCTTGGCCCGAGCGCGCACGCTGAACGCTCGGTAGTAGCAATTTTTTACCAAGCAGCTCATCGGGCCCCAGCAGCACTTCGCCGTCGTTGGAGAGAATAAGCGCTTCGCTATCGAAGCTTGCCCGCAGGGTCCGCAAGACCGAGTCTTCAACCTCTTTGGCCCATTGCCAACTCAAGTGAGCGCCCAGTACACCTCGAGGCTCGCCCGACTCGTCGTGGATGGGGAAGGCTACATCGAAGAATCGTTTCGGTTCATTCGTCGGGTTAGGCAGCAGCTGGGCCAGCAGCACCGCGTCATGGACATCTGCAAGGTAGATCCCGTTCAGTGCGTTCGAAAACCATGGACGGGATGAGACATCGGCCCCCTGCAGGATGCCCCCTGTAGAAGCCACCACCGTTCCCTGCATATCGGTGACACCAAGCCAGGCATAGAAGGGATAGGTTTCCTGTAGCACGTCCAGCACAGCCTGCAGTGACGGTTGATCCATCGAGACGCCAGGCTGCGACAATCGCTCGGCCAGCAACTGCATCTCGCGATAGCGCTCGAACATGCCACGGTCCAGCTTGTCGGTGGTCTGATACGCGAGCTCATGAAGCTGCATGCCGACATTTTCGCGCGCTCGCTCGAGTGTACCGCCGCCAACGAAGTGGACGAGAGCAAGCGTAAAGATCAAGGTGAGTCCGGCCGTGAGCGCAGCCAGCTGCTGTCCCAATCCGAACCTCCCGAAAATGCCCACTATGCTAGATCCCCCGAGTATTGTTGCGATATCTGCTATCAGCGTAGCAGAGTCTTCTCCGGCTGGGTCGATAGGGGCGATGTCAGTCGCTGGGAGACAGCTATGGGGGGAAGAGCTGGAGAGATCAGACGACAGGCTGTCTGCCCTGGCAGAAGGCGACAGCCTGATAGAGCCGTGGAGATTACTGTTGAAGTTGTTTATTCAACTCGGGGGTGCCGCGCTGGTAGCCAGTTGGGGCCTTGCTCCCTTCGCTGCCGACACTCTGGCTAGACACACCACCCACCAGGTCAATAGTGAAGTCGATGCCTTCTACTGGCGAGCCCATAGCATTCACGGGCTCCGGTCGACCAATGACCGGGTGCGCACCACAGGATTCACCGGACTGGCAAACGAAGCCGTCATTATCAAGGTCGGATCCGCTCACAACGTAGTAGTCGCCGACAGGCACATTCTCAAAGCTGTAGGTCGCAGTGCCGCCGGAAATCTGTGGCGTTACCGTTTGCACGATGGTGTCGAAGGTACCCCCACTCTCACCTGCCTCAAACAGTAGCACGTACTGCTGAGCCATTGAGCCACCTGCCGAGCTTGCGCCCACCTGCACTGTTACAGGGATAACCAGTTGACTACCGGTATCGAGGGACACCGTAATAGAGGCTTGATAAGCGCCGTTAGCAAGACCACTTCGGTTCACATAGGCGGTGTACTCACCGAAGCCGCTGCCGTCCACTTGTCCTGCGGTTACGCTGAGCCAGGTGGCGTTGACTTCAAGACCCGTGACGCCTGGTGAGCCGCTGCCCATGTTTGCAATGGTGAAACTGGCACGAGCGCTCTGATCGAAGGAAATGCTGTTTGGAGAGGCGACGACTCGTGGCGTTGGAGATGGTGATCCGCCGCCACCATTCGCCAAATTCTGGGCTGCCAGGACTGCTTTGTGAGCATCTATCAGACCGTAGCCGGATCTTTCGTCCCAGCCTTGGACACCCATGTCGTTCGTCAGTTCTCCATTACTGATAAGCGTATCCACCTCGGCAGGCGTCAAGCCTGGATGTACGGCTTTCATGAGCGCAATCACCCCAGCGACGTGGGGGGCCGCCATGGACGTTCCCTGGTAGGAGTCCCATGCAGCCGCTCGACTTCCACTAGTATCGTCAGCTTTTGCACTAACGACGCCATCCGAAACGCCGTCACCGTTCTCGTCCACTGAAACATCACCACCGGGTGCCGCGAGGTCGATGAACTGACCGAAGTTGGAGTATCTCGTCATTTCGCCTTTCATATTGGCGGCGCCAACAGAAATCACGCCGTTATATGAGGCTGGGAAGGAGGGCACTGACGAGCCATCATTGCCAGCTGATGCCACGATAATAACGCCGGCATTGTATACCGCCATGAACTCATTTTGTTCGGCGAGGGTTCCGTTTGGGCCGCCGAGGCTGAGATTGATGATGTCAGCTCGTCTGGCAGGTTTTGATTCGCTGTCATTACTCAGTCCAGCGGCGAAGCGAACTCCCTGAATGATGTCGTAGGTGGACCCTCCCATGAGACCGAGAGCCCGTATCGGCATGATTTTGGCGTCCCAGGAAATACCAGCACCTCCATAGTTGTCATTGGTTCTTGCCGCAATAGTGCCCCCCACATGGCTCCCGTGAAACGAGCTTCCTCCTCGATCTGCGCTATCGCCGGGATCATCGGGATTGAAGTCCGGTCCATCACCATCGCGAGCGTTCTCAAGATTGGTGATCGAGTCGTACCCCGGCACGAGTTTTCCTTGAAAATCTGGATGATCGAGGAACAGGCCTGTGTCTACGACGGCTACAATGACAGGAGTCCCGCTGACCGATTCGCCCGTAGTTATATCCCAGGCCTGTTGAAGATTTATCTGGGGATAGTGCCACTGATAACCGTAAAGCTTGTCGTTAGGAACCGCCTGCGACCGACGGATATAATTCGGTTCTGCGTATTCGGTATGCCCTTGAAGACGCATCGCCTTGATATCGCGCAGTGTCATGAATTTTTCGTACGCTTCAGGGTTTAGTGATTTAAGCCCGAGGAGCACCTCACCAGCTGGGACACCGGCGCTCGCGCTCTTCATCCGAGTTGATCTGTCCATCGTCGCCAGAGTTGCCCGACTCGTATCCTGATGCTTCAGCGTCATCGGTATCACCCGCCCATCAGGTGCGGAAAACTGACTCATGACCCCGCTCTTGAATTTGACGATGGCCTCATTCGGCACGAAGTCCATCGAAGCGGCAGTTGTTGCCCGATAGGCAAGACTGGAGCTCGGCTGAGAGATTCGCAGCACATACTTGGAAATACCTGAATACGCCTCGACCGCAACGTAATACCGGCCATCCGAAGGCACCACCAGCTCTTCGAACTCGGTCTCACTTTCAGACTTGCCGATTACATTACCCTGTGCATCCATCAGAATCAGATCAAGATCGCCCTCATAAGTGGTCTCGACTTCGAACTTGTTGTAGTCCACGACCTGGAGCTGGATAAGCTGATTGGCCTGGAGTTCGACTTCAAAGAAGTCGAACTCGTCATAGCTATCTGCGAAGCGGTCATTATTTTCGGTTGCTTTGGTTCCCGCGTAGGAGGCAAAGCCGTGCACCGTGACCTGGCTGGGAATGCGCTGCGCTTTGGAAATATCACCATTGTCGCTGTAGGGTGCTCGCGGATCATTGAGATCCGAGTCTGCCGCTGTGCCTGCCGCCGCAGTAAGCGTTCCGCTGATCGAGGACTTGCTGCCAAGCGTCGCGCAACTGATCGACACGTCCTCAAAATCTTTCGCCTTGATCGTACCAAAGGCATTGCTGGTCACACACTTCTGACCCACCGGTGGCGCGCTCAGTTTAACTTCGAACGACTCGCCATCTGGCACCGCCCGTCTGAATGCGAAGCGGCCGTTGGAAGACACTTCGAGAGATTCTTCCGAACCTTCCACTTTCTTTACGAGTGTCGTGCCGCCGGCCAGACCCGTGATCGTACCGCTGACCTGATAGCCATCGCCAATAAGGGCGACGTCACCACCTGCGCCGTCACGGCCGCCCTTGTCACCTGAGCCGCCGCCTCCACCACCGCCGCAGGCGGCGAGCGTGGCGCAGGCCAATGCAATAGCTGTTAACTGAAATCTACTGGTGAATATCATGAATCCATTCCTTGTGTCGCTTCCGTGCCAGCAGGTGCCATTACGGCACCTAAGGCTGATAAGTCGCCGTTACGGTGAAAGTGTGCCTAGTCTTCTGACTCAACAGGATCAATGTGACATAAGGGACGGACAGCAGACGGCAATAGCACGTCGTGCAGGGGAATTCTATTCAGATGAGGCAACGTGAACTGTCCCTGTCACATTGATGGCAGAGGCACTATAGCGATGAGAAGGCGGTGCGAATAGCTAGGGCAAACCCTAGCCTATGGGTTTAGAGCCGCTCCAGCGACTGAGGGCGTCTCTGAGGGGCCTTGGTATAAAAGTCAGTAAGAGCGTTGAGCCCTCCGTTCTTGATCAGCGAAACGCCGAGTCCCAACAGGTGCTGTCGTCCTGTTCCAGCAGCTGGTCTCGGCACAGACTCATCAGCCAACCCGAAGGCATCCGTGGATTCGGGCCACGCATCAAGTTCCCTGTCCGCCATGCGCTCCATTCGATCGATCACATAGACCGCTATCGCGCCGGCCAGGGCACCTTTGATGACATTTGCCAACAAGCTATTGGTGCTGCTTCGGCGCGTCTGATTCTGCTGCATTCAAACCCCCATCGTATAATCGCTTCGGATTGCAATCACGGTCAGGCGCCGTATATGCAAGGTATACTCAAAGATACGATGCCAGCCGCATACAGGACTGGAAGCTGGGCATTTCAACATTAGGAGAAACGCTGAACAATGTCTGAACTCAGACCGATTCACGCCTTACTGGCGACGCTCCCACAGCTTGGTCGCGTGACCTGGATTGGTATTCGTCCGACACGCGGTGCGGCCATGATCGAGCTGGAACAGGTGACGATGAGCCCTGGGACGGGGCTCGAAGGCGATCGCTTCCGCGGCCGCGCCGAGAGCCGCCGACAGGTCACGCTGATTCAGCAGGAACATCTACCGGTGATCGCTGCGTGTCTGCACATTGAGCGCGTGGAGCCTGCTCTGCTGCGCCGTAATATCGTCGTCTCTGGCATCAATCTGCTGGCTTTGAAGGACAAGCAATTTCGTGTCGGGGAGGTGGTGCTCGAGTATACAGGGCTCTGCCATCCTTGCAGCAAAATGGAACAGGCGCTTGGGCCGGGCGGGTACAATGCGCTACGTGGGCATGGGGGGATTACTGCTCGGGTGATTGAAGGCGGTAGCGCGCTATTAGGTGACAGCGTCAAGGCGATCTGAGTTCAGTACGGCTCAAGATGAGATTGACACGCAGGTAGAGCTGGCTATATATTTCGGAAAAACGCGAAGTGAGTTCTCAATGTTGCCCTCCCAGTTACGAAAGTTTCTCAAAGCTCTGGCGAATGAGAACCGCCAACGGATCATGCTGCTATTCGCTCAGCAGCAGGTCCTAACGGTTGGTCAGGTGGCAGAGCTCACCGGTTTGGGAATGTCGACGGTATCCGAGCATCTCAAGCAACTGGGGGAGGCTGGTTTGCTGGAGTACGAGAAGCACGGCAAGGAAGTGGAATATCGTCCGAACGTCGCTGGTATTCAGGATACATTGGAAGGGCTTGGTGACTTTCTGAAGAAGTGCTGCTGATTTTTATAGTTCATGTTTCGTAATTTCGCGAAATAAAGGAGTGTATATGCACGTTGATGTCGCGATTATTGGCGCTGGTCAGGCGGGGCTGGCAATGGCGCATGTCCTTCAGGCAGCAAGTCTGGATTTTCAGGTTCTGGAAGCGGGTATCCAGGCAGGTGGTTCATGGTCGAAGTACTACGACAGCCTGTCACTGTTCTCGCCGGCTCAGTATTCTGCTTTGCCCGGCATGGCCTTTCCGGGAGATCCCGGTCGATATCCACGTCGAGATGAGGTGGTCGACTATCTAGCCGCCTATGCTCGACGTTTTGATTTTCCGATAAGGTATGACGCGCCTGTGAGCTCGGTTCAGCGGGAGGCCCTCGGCTTCAACGTGATTATGAGGAACGGTGAAAGCATGCAAGCAAAGGCCGTCGTCGTGGCAACAGGTGCATTCAGCTCACCCAATAGACCGAACCTGACAGGCTTGGAAAGTTTCAAGGGAGCGGTTCTGCATTCATCAGAATATCGCAGGCCGGCAGATGTAAGGGGTTCGCACGTTACCGTGCTCGGCGCTGGTAATTCTGCGGTTCAAATTGCCTATGAGCTTTCGGCGGATCACGACGTCACCCTTGTGGCACGACATCCACCTGTTTTCATGAAACAGCGACCTTTGGGCAGGGACATTCATTTCTGGCTACGAGCATCAGGCTTTGACACTGCGCCACTAGGGGCCTGGTTCGGCTGGCGCCTGACCGAGGCGGTTCTCGATCAGGGACTGTACCAGCAGGCCTTCAAAGACAAAAAAATTCTGTATAAGCCGATGTTCGACCGTATTACAACAGATGGTCTGCAGTGGGGGGACTCGCACCAGTCCGTCGACAGTCTCATCATGGCGACAGGCTTTATCAATAAGCCAAGGTTTCTGGAAGGTTTGGATGGTTTGAGCGCCGAAGAGGCAAGTCGGCAACGTGGTGGTGTGTCGCTCGCGGTGCCCGGTCTTTATTTCGTAGGTGTGCCGTGGCAGCGTTCGCATGCCTCTGCAACGCTTCGTGGCGTCGGGCCCGACGCGGCTGTTGTGGTAAGACATCTGGAGAAGCAGCGCCGGCTTTCACGCGCCGTCACCTCTCAGCGCCGCGAGCCAGCGCTATGAATCAGCTACTGGACTGGTGGGTTGCGCTCAACACCATCGTCATCATGTTCGCGCTCGGGGCGGCTCGGCACGAAGAAAATCTGCATGAGCCATGGCTAAGCTGGCCGTTGGTCCGGGCAGTGCTCGGCTACAACACTCTCATTCCCGCTGGGGCTCTGGCAATGGCTTTTTCCTTCGGGTGGTTTTCTTCGCCAGTCATAACGGGAATGGCGCTGTGTATTGCCGCCGCAGGCGGTAGTTCGGCAGGTGCTTTCGTTGCTGCTGCTGGCGGATCGGGCAGGGCGGCGTCGGTGCTTATCGTCTGCCTGGTGGGCGTGAGTGTGGCTGCCATCAACCTGTTTTCCTGGGCAGGTGTGATTGACCTCGGCGACGTTTCGTTTCTATCACTGTCGGCTTATTCCCTTGCTATCACAATGGTTCCGCTGATAGCCGGTATGTTTGCTCGTTATCTAGTTCCTGAGCACACTGACCGAGCCCAGCCATATATTGAAAGACTGGGGAGCTGGCTAGTAGGGCTCTTGATCCTGGTCCTGGCAGGCAATTACGGCTACGACATCCTCACAGGACCCGTCGAACCGCTGATTGCAGCAGTACTGCTGGGCTTGGTTTTCGCAGCGCCGCCGATGTCTGAACGCGCGAAAGTCTGGATGCGCAGCGTAGTGCTGGTGACACTGATCCGGAATCTGTCGCTGGCCTTATCGTTGCTGGCGATCCTGCCAGAACCAGAGCAAGTCCTGCCGACAGTCTTGGCCTTCGGCTTATGCATGTATGTGATGGCTGCCGGGCTTCTGTGGTACTGGCGCCGGTTGGACATGACTCTCATTGCGGAGCGAGTGCAGGCATGACTGCCGGTGTAGTTAAAACTCATTCGTAGCCGAGACCAAGCTCCTGATCCAGTGCGCTCAGCTCTTCAAGCGTGGCAAGGCGCTGTGCCTCGAGCTGTTCCTGATAATTGCGAACATCCATAAAGCGCACCTGTTTGCGTTACTCCGTCCAATTCAAGGGTCCACTCACAGCGATAAAGCCACTCCCGCCCCGTACGCTTGCAGCAGACGATGGCACCTTCCCAGCTTCGCCCACGTACGCACGTTGTGCATCAGCGGGAACCACCCAGGCCCCGTGTATATCCGTACCATTCTTCAGGTGGGTAAACGCGATATGCCTGCCATCCGGTGACCATTCGGGGTTCCACTCGCTGCCACCAGATGTGGTCAGCTGCGTGAGGTTCTCACCGTTGATATCCGACACCCACAGATGGTTTGCCATCGAAAAAGCCACCCTGGTGTTGTCTGGGCTCACAGCGATGTTGAAGATTGTCGCAGGAAAACTGGCGATTTCAGTCACATCACTGACGTTGAGCGCCCTGGTCTGATAAAGGCGGTGGAATCGGCTTAACAATAGACTGCCGTCAGATGCCCACTCATAGTCGCCGTAGTTCACGAACCTTGAGTCGTTATAGAAGGTTCCCTCTCTATCGAACAGGGTGACCACCGGGCCATCACTGGGAGAGTTCCGCGAAAGCGGTGACCACTCCACCGCCACCCATTTTCCGTCTGGTGAGAGCTCCGGCCCAGCAGCTGTAAAGTCGTCTTCGATGTAAAAGCTGGCGATTTCCTGTGCAGCAAAGTTCTGGATGATGATCTGATCATTATCCGCAAGACCTGGCAACTGGTGAGAAGCTCTTTCAAATACGACCTCATCACTATTCAGCCGCACATGCGGATTGGTGATATAGCGGCTTCGAATCGTATTGAGTGCCTGTTCGACGCCGGTCACGAGATCGAGAGACAGGAAATCGGTCTGGGTAAACGCATAATACAGCTTGCCTGTCAGGCCTCTGTTAGCGCCTTCGCCCTCCATGGCCGTGCCTGACTCGTAAGGTTCGAGCGCAGGCGTTTCAGTCCAGGTCGGCGGGCCGAATGCACACATGGTGTAGTAGGTGTTGTCCTGCACTTCCCGAACGAAGAAGACAGGATTTCCGGTCGCTACGTTTGCCATGGACGTGTTAGCTGCAACCGCGTGCAGGGTCGGACATGAGCCGTAACAGATGCCGCCGACATAGCCTAGCGCGCAGCCAAGCCAGTCTCGCCCGTGTCGAAACGCGATCGCCCCACCATCAGGAGACCAGGTAGGGTCATACTCAGCCTCACCCGGGGTGGCAGTGACCTGCTGAAGCTCGCTCCCATCTTTGCTCATCACAAAAATGTGACGAAAACCATCGTCTGCGATTCGGTCAAATACAAGCCTTGTTTCATCAGGGCTGAGTTCAAGGTTCAGGGGTGTGCCGGTCGTCGATGCGAAGACGACTGGTTCGCCGGACGCATAATCTTTGTCGGGGCCGAAATCCACTTCGGAAAACGAGTTCCCCTGTATAAGAATCAAATTTCCAGCGTTGGTCCAGTCATAGCCATTCAGATAGCCGTTTTCATCGTCGACGAAATCACGGATGACCGTGCCGTTCGGGGAGAAGAGGGCGACGCCCCTGGAGCCGCGGCTGATATTATATCCGAGCGCAATGACCTTTCCGTCAGGCGACACTTTTGGCACGCCGGTGGGGCTGCCGTTGAATTTGAAGGTGTATTGCAAGATTCCGCGACTGTCGTATACGCGGACGAAATTGCCGTCGTAGTAATCCAGCGATACCGTAGACAGAATCTCCCCATCCTTGGATGCCCATACGATTTCGTGGGAGTTGTACAGGAACTCCATGATGCCAGTGTCTGCATCCAGTCGGCCAAGTCCGTCGGAGTAACGAACGTAGAGGCTGCCCTTGTAGCCGCCATTGACATTCGCCGGCGTAGCTGTGGGAAATGCCGGGTTCGTTTGGCCGCCTGCCGATGTGTTCGGGCCGCCGTCCGAGCCGCCCTTGTTACCGCCGCCTTTGCCGGAACCACCGCCGCCGCAGGCGACCAAACTTAAAATCGAAATCAACAGGAAAAGCGCAGACGAAAGTCGCACGGAGAGTTTCATAAAATCCCTTTTATGTCAGGCAGCAGTGCTGGATGAAAGCTTTGCTAACCTTAGACGGACAGCGCCACCAAATGATCGATGCTCAGTGTCAAAACTCTGTCTCGTCCCCCTGATTATCCTGTGACGCCACGAAATGTTCGAATGCGGGGTCTGCAAATCGCCAGAGGCCATGCTCACTGCTGAAGATAGCGTTGATCGGGTGGTTCTTGAGCCGATTCACTGCGTTCTGGATAGCTGAATTTTTTGGGGGGTCCAGTTCTGGACAGAGCGCTTTCAGCTTTGTTTTGTACTCATCGCTGTAGAGGCCTTTATGTTCGCCCCGTGAGATCATGATCAGCAGAGCTTTGTCCATCGGGTGCATGCCCTGCCACAGTGTCATGAACTGCTGATGGTCTTCTTCAATTACGGTATCTGAAAAGCGGGAAACACCTTCGTCGATATCATGAACCTCTTCGAGCACCATTCTTTTGAGTAGGTCGGTGAATCTTCCGGGTGCCCGTGCCATCGCTCTGAAAACTTCATTGGCCTTCGACCCGTCAAGATGTGCCCCACCGGTCACGCGACGAAAGACATCAAGTTCGAAGGCGACAAAATCTTCCCCCAGATCGGGGAACTCGATGGTAGAGCTGGCGTTGTAGAAGGGGGCCTTCGTTCGCTTGAACAGCTGGGCAAGTCCTTCCTGGCTGGAGCCGGTGAAGATGCCCTTGATCTTATAGTCCGATCTCGCCGTCATGAAGCTTCTCAGCGCGGCGGTAAAATCGCTGAAGTCGGGATCAGTGGCAAGATGCTGTACTTCGTCAAGCAATAACAACACCGGCTTGTCAGTACTTTCAAGCTCGTCAAAAGCAGCTTCGACTATCTTCTTTTCAGCCTGTTTTCTCTGTTGCGACACCTCCAGTGCGAGATCGCCCCCGAGCAGGTTCAGACTGGCTTTCAAGCTGGAATTGCTCAGTAGTCCCTTAAACCAGCTTTCCTGTTCCCGTCGGGCTGTCATGACGGCTGTGGCGAGCGCCGTTGCCGGGGAGGCTTTATCCCGCCAGAAATCCACATAGACAACGAGAATACCTTGGGCTTTAGCCATCGGCGCAATATCGCGCTGAACAAACTCGGTTTTTCCGCGCCGCCGGGGTGCGAAGATCGTTACGCGCTCAGCCAGCCCTTCTCTGAAGCTTTTCAAGATCCTTTCCGCAAGTTTGGTGCGGGGGAAGTGCCAGTTGGTATGCGACGAGGATGTCATGATATGCCCATTTCGATGATCAGTTTATTAAGATTTATTATCCCATATACTAATTAGTAAATTCAGTACTAATTGATAATAATCGTCTCGCCAGCGATGACGATGGCCTGATATCGTGCTGGGCGCAGATGGCGACGCGCTCGTCGTTTGATCGGAGCAGCAAGCCTCTACCTACAGCATCTGGCGTGCGATACAGGGCTGTCTCTGAGGCCCGGGTGCCAGCCTTACTCGTCGAGACTGATGATTCAGGCTCGGCCCATTCGGTTAAGATAGGGTCCAAAGCTGCCGAGAGTGCGCATGCAGTGTGGCGACAGACGCAGGGTGCAGAAACAAGTATCTGGAGCAGCCGCTACAACTGTCTCAAGGAGCTGCCGGAAATCGCGCAGCTAGCTGAATCAGCTACCGGCTCTACTATTATTAAGAGGTTGCCGCTGCTGCGGACGGCAACGCCACAGTCATCTGGCAGCAGAATGATATCGGCGGCAGTAGTATCTGGGCGAATCGGTACAACGGTTCGACATTTTTCTGGGGGCCGCCATAAAAGCTATCAACAATTGAGGAACATCCTAAAGTGTCGGTCGATGCCACTGGTAACGTACCTGCGGTCTGACAGCTGGAAAGCGACGTCGCTTCTACGCTGACGTCTGGAGCGCTCGCTACAGCAATGCGTTTGGCACATGGAGCGCAGCTGTGAAATTAGCCAGTGATGCCGGAAGTGGCGCTGAGCCAGAAATATTCAGTGATCCGGCCGGCAATGGCCTCACGATTTTCAATGACAAAAATGCAGGGTACTCTATTTCGGGTGTGCGATTTGATTGACGAATGATTCTGAGGCCGCCTGGAGTGAAAAGAGTTTCTCTATTCAAATACCGTGCTCGGACGATGTCTCCCTGCTCAGCCGCTCCTGCCGATTTGATCGCAGGCAGCGGCCGGTTTAAAGCGGCGTGGCTGAGGCAGGGGGTTAAAACGCAATGCATAAATGCACATAGTAGGATCGCCCCGATAAGGGTGCGAAGCATGACGAGTGATCCAGAGATCAAACGTTGACGCGCTTAGCGCCAAGCTGATCTGGAGGAAAACGAGTTCCGAATGAGTTGCTCAAGCGGTCCGACGAGCTCTCGGCGGTTCTGTTAACTCCGGATCAGTCAAGCAGCCGAGACACGTTTAACAAAGACAGAAAAGGACGCCCCTGAAGAACTAATCCAAAGAGATTGAGTTAGCGAGGGCGTAGCTGTTATGACAGCTGTCGATGTGCGCTTTGAATTTCGTTCCCGTAGCTTTTGCGAATAGAAGCGATGATAAAGCTCGATCGGTCAGTTTTTCATTAACCGAGGAAAATTGAATATATTGGTAAGTCTGTGTGCTTATGCAGCTAGTTGCCTTTAATCCAGAGACAGGAACCAGGATATACACCCCCGAGGCATGAACTTCTACTGCACTAACCTGTAATGAACTTGTCCACTCGGCTGAGGCGTTCTGGATGGTAAGGGCTGATAAAAATAAAAATGCTATTTTTGAGTTCATTTCATTGTGCCTTTAATTCAGTAGATAATTGCTAAGACTTAAGTGTACAACAGGTTGATTAACAATAATTTTTTGGTGCGTTGTTTGTATATTATGTCGATTAGCTAGTCTTTACATTTAATTATCTATACCACTGAATGCTGTCTTTAATTTTTGATGGTGACGTGAAGTAGCTCTTCAACACGGTTATAACCATCAGGTTGGCAGTCTGATTTGCCGCTAATAAAAACTTTCTTGCCGGCGGATTGTGCAGCCAGAAGGGTTGAGAAAACTGCCTTGTCAGCTTCAGTTTTAATGCTGAATGTGAAATGCCACCATATATCCTTATGGCAATCCATCTGCGGCTTGTGTGTAGATGATGTGAGGACGAAGACTTGTTGCAGGCTTCTGTTAACGTCGAGACTGACTATGGATACGTCGCCCACTTCTGTTGCGGCTGCGTAGGCCGTGATCAATGGCATTACAAGTGCAATGAGAGACTTAAATCTATTCATACATTTTTCTCAGTAAAGTGGCAAGTAGCGCTCTATGACCTTAATTATTGGCTGCTTTTAGAGGCTGTGTGCAATAATTTAGTAAGCATGTAGGTACAAAAGATCTTCGGAGTCTGAGTAATGACTGCACTTACCGGATCCACCAGCGTTCAGGCGCTGGCCAGTAGCTTTAGCAGCAATGACCACAGAAGCTGCAACTTTGCCTCGATCGGTAGCAGTATTAATAGTATAACGACCGTGAGGTGCGCCAAAAGTTGCACATGCGGGTCTATCTTTTTGGTTATCCAGTATGAAAACCATGCTCTCATGATTCAGGTGGATCCAATAATTAGTTACTTTTCCTTCGCCCTCACTCGCGTAGCTAGTACAACTGTACCCTAAGAGGATAAGAGTTACTGGGCAAAGCACATGTTTCAAGCTGTTAACGACTATCTTCATTTGCATCACTCTATCGTAATCTTATCAATCCGCGCCCGAGTCGCAGACCCATCCATCTTTCCTTCAAACCTGATCACTGAACCTTTTGCCAACGTCACACCATAAAATGTCAACGTATCGAAATACTGGTTCGTGGTATCAAGCGCGTATTGCTGTGTTTCGATGAAGGTGCCGTCGACGAAAAGCTTTAAAGTCGATTGCCCATCATTTTCGATGATGTTTGTCACAACAATATTGTATGTGCCGGGGTCAAGCGTGGAGGTTAGCGAGGCGCTACCCACGCCATTGCTAGAGCTAGAGGACACGGCAATCCTGTCACCTTTCGTACCCTCGATCATATAACCTGACAGCGTAAGCGTTTCAGCTTCCACGGTAAGGCTTGTAATACCAGGTGTAGTGCCGCCAGTTGAGCCAGTCGCACTGCCGCTTGCTGCAACATTGGTAATCTCTAAAGCGGTGACCGGTTTGACGTTAGAAAGCCCGCACCAAGAAACAGCCGCACCTGCGGTGACGTTGCCCGTAGCGCTCTGAGTAGACATTTGAACAAGGCTTGCGGAGAACAGTCTCGTCACTGCTTCTGCGCCTAGGTCCAGCTCACGTGCCACGTGCCAGCCACCTGTAGCCAACTTGATGCCCACATCGTTTTCACAGATATAAAGGCCTATGACACGGTCGCCCGCGTTGCTAGCACCAGACATTCCGAGGGCGCTGATCATGCATGAGGCTGCAAATAATCTTTTCATAGTGGTATCCACGGTTAAATCTGACTGCTAGCTGCTGAGAGGGCTTTAATCGGTTTGACGTTGCTGATGCCACACCAGGTCATGACGGTGTTCGAGCTAATGTTTCCAGCCGGCGAACCCGATGCAAGCAAGTAGTTTGCTAGGGTCTGGACTCTCTCCACGTTCACCGAGCCAACCTCAGTTTCCAGCACGACAACCCATCCTGAGTTCGCGAGCTTTATACCGACGTCAGCATTACATACTTTGACGACTTCAACGGTGTCCGTGGTTTCTGCGTTAGTACTAACGGAAAGCCCTAGGCCTATGACTATATAAGCAAGTTCTTTAACACATCGCATCGGCGTTCCCCAGGGCGATCTACGTCTCTAATTGTAAGGCAAAGTACAAGTTGAGCCGCTGCTCGCTAAATTACTTGGCCATTTAAACGTAGCTGATGAAAATCTGATGTGAAAGATAAAGCTTGGGAGGGTTCCGGGCAATATTTCGGATGCGGATTTGACAATGTTTTACAATTGAGGTCGAAAATAACAATCAATTGTAAAAGATTGTCAAATCGACGCCTCATCGAATGCTACTTAACTTTGTATTCAATACACTGCCGGCCATTAGCAGTCTAAGTTGGGACGGCCTATGTCTGTTTAATGGCATCGCCCGATCGAACTCGAACAGCTCAACCACTTATCTCTCGTAGTCTCTGGCGCCAGCGCCAGTGTGAAGGAAGTAGCCGATGGCACAAAATAGTGTAAGCACGCAGTCTGTTCTACGCGCACTCATTTCAGCCCTTGTGCTGGCACTAGGATTCACTACAGGAGCTTCAGCCGAAGTTCTGGCGAGTGTGCCGAATCAGACTGGTGCGCCTTCGCAGTGTCCCGGCTGGCTAGCTACGGACGGTCCCGCGGGATGCGCCTTCGAGGCCTGGAAGGGCGAGCATGATCTGGACGACGATGGTGATCTCGAGACGCTTCTCTGGCTCAAGCCCCGGCACGAAGTCACCGTAGTTTCAGCCACCCACAGCATCATGCTTGAACGGACTGATCTACCAAGCTGGCTCGTCAATCTTGATTGCGGCGACTCAACGCCCCCCTGTCTACTCGTGCGTGATCCTTCTTCGAATGTTCTGGATGCAGTCACCTGGACAAAGCTCGACACCCACTGGATGAACACCGAGCTCAACGAGGACCAGCGTGTTGATTCAATCCTTCAGCCCGACGAGGGCGATACAGTCATCATCCGATCGCTCAACGCGGTCGATTTCATTTCTGACGTCGTGACTCTGGATGAGCTTGGCTACGACCCTGGCAACAATACTTCCTCCATCGAGAAAACGACCACTGATACCGGCGCAGCACTGCGCTTTGCCACTGGCAGTACCGGTGAAGTTTATGCCTGGACGGGTGAGTCTCCTGTTCTTATCGGTAACGAAGGCACCACGCCAGTTGTGAGTGAGCCGCCGGCTTGGACGCTTGATCCGAGTATTTTTGAGTTCGGATTTGATCAGTCTTCTGCTATTTCCGCTACGACTGGTCTGCAATCGCCTAATATCGCTGAATCCCTCAGTTCCTGTCCAGGATGGGCCAAAACAGACGCCCCACACGGATGCGCCTATGAAGCGCTCGTAGGAAACTACGATCTGGGAGGAACGGGTGGCACGAGACGGGTGCTTTATTTAAAGGCAAAGCATGAGTTGGTACTCATCCACGGCGACATTGACGTTATGGTTCCGGCCAAGCGTCTGCCAGACATGTTGATAGACTATCAATGTGGAGCGGAAGGCCATTCCCCTTGCGCTCCGATATTCAATATTGATCCTGCGAAATTTGCTGCTTCGACCTGGACACTGCTTGAAGGTGTGTGGCATAGCATAGATCTGAATGGTGACAATCGGAGAGACTCGTTACTTCTACTCGACTGGTACAACCCTGTTCTAATCATGTCTCATGGTGCGGAGGAGTTCCGCACCAACAGAATTTACCCAACAGAACTGGGTCTCAGTTACACGTCCGCTAACCTCTACTCGATGAATCTCTATGATCTCATCAAGAGCATCAGTTTTATTCCACAGTCACATAACCAAGCCGCCCAAATTTCGTTCGGGTTCGGCGGGTTCTCAAAACTATTCAATACGTCATTCGACGGAACAACAAGTCCAGCAGCAGACAGCTCAATCAATCTGGCTGACCTCTTCGCACGAGTTCTCATAAACGGGAACTTTTATGACGTGGTTAATAAGCCTGCGCAAAATAACAGTTATTCGGAATGGTCGACTTGTCCTGCATGGAAGTTGGCTGACGGGGTTGACAGCTGCGCCTGGGAAATCATGGAGGGTTACGGCGATCTTAATAACGATGGGGTCAAGGAAAAGCTGCTTTATCTAAAGCCACGCAAAGAATTCGTGTTGATTGCTGGTCCAATTAATACCCCACTGGTCTTCACAGATCTTCCAGGCATTTTGATCAATCAGGATTGTCGCAGGAACGACGCTGGCTGCGGCTACATCGTCGGACCGGACCAGAGCTTCATTAACTCGGTCGCCTGGAGACACGCCGGCGTCAAAATTTATGCGGCAGACCTTGATGGAGATGGCGTGCGAGACATGATCCTGCAGCCCGGGTCCGGTCCTTTGACAATTGTCTATGGTGGCGCTCCAGTCTACAGCGTAATAAATCCCTTAGGAGACTCTGGCTTCGACGATAGTGTGAAGCTGCGTTTTAGCGAAGTTGATGGAGATCGTGCCGAAGACCTTATTCTCGACGACCCTTCGCAAAAAGACTTCATTGCTGTGTTTGGGTCGAACCGAATTCTTAAAGAATGGAAGGCTGATCAGTCGTACGCTCGGCCCCCAGTTCCCACGATTAATCACTCGAAAGATGGCACCTATACGGCAGGCGCTACATCGGGTGTGCTTGATGTAAATGCGCTGGGCTCTGCTGGCTATAGTATTCCGCTCGTGGTCTCACCCGGCAGAGGTGGCATAGATCCCAAGCTGGAGCTTTCATACTCAAGCGGAAACCCCGGTGGTCTCTTGGGAGTCGGTTGGGGCATCACTACTTCAAATGCAATCGCTCGCTGCTCTGTAGGAAATGCGCCAGCGGTAACGATGACAAGTGCAGATCGATTCTGCTTTGGTGGATCGCCTCTTGTTGTTATCAATGGGCGGCCTTACGGGTCAGATGGGGCGGTCTATCGAACTGAGGAAGATCAGTTTGTCAGAATTACCTCATTTGGCAGCTACGGGGGTCATGGGCCAGATAACTTCAAGGTGGAGTATAAGTCTGGGGAACTCGCGTACTTCGGTACAACCGTCGACTCAAAGGATCTCACAAGCGATAGCTCAGCTGTAGAAAGTTGGCTATTGAAGAGCCTGGCCGATAGAACAGGGAACGAGCGAATTTATGCGTATCATAACGCGGCAAGTATCGAGCCATCGCTCGCGGAAATCCGATATCCCGGCGGCCATGTCGCGTACGGCTATAACTCTTACGCTAAGCAGGAAATCAGTTATGAGGGCGGCTCCAGAACAATTAGCAGACGTCAACTTGTATCCCTCAAGACGTTCGATGCAGCAGGCGACATTCTTCGCACCTATTACTTCGATTATGAAACGGGTCCTCTCTCTGAGTTGAATCGTCTCACTCAGCTCCAGGAATGCGGCGCAGATGGATCATGTCTTGCTCCCACCACATTTGAATGGTCGGACTCAGACTTTCCAGGCGTCATGGCGTTTGCAGGGCAGAGAAATACCGGGATTTGCGCGAATGGCGCATTGGATTGCGTGGAGGGTCTACCTTCGAGCATCAAATACGCCGATCTTGACGGCAATGGTAAAACCGATGTCTGTTACTGGATGGGCCATGGCTACAACTGTCGACTGACGTCACGTCTACCCTTTGATGGACCACAGTACCAAATTGATCTTTGTGCTACCGCTACTGCAGGCGACTGTAATTCGATAAAAGAGCGCAATGCTGCTATTCAGTTTATCGACGTTGATTTCGATGGCCTGCCTGAGCTGATCGTACCTATTCACAATCGTGTTCTAAAGTTTTTTGCAGGGCCAAATAATCCTGTAGCAAGACCTGCAAGCCAACTTTTCGCTTGTGACGGTAACTCGAATTGTATTCCTCACAGTGGGGTGAGCTTCGGAGACTTCACTGGCGACGGCAGGCTGAGCGCGTGCTGGCAGCGTGATGCGGGCATGCAATGTGCTATCGCCTCCGCTGGCGCAAGCTATGGCTTTGGTGCTGGCCCAACAGTATACCAGCTCGTTCAAACGAGTATTTGTTCAGCATCTGGGACGGCTCCAGGAAATTGTAGCGATCCAATTACTTATAAGTACACTCATCCCTCGTTCCCCGGGCAAACGGTGGAAAAAACCCTCATGGAAAGAGGTGAAGCTCGTTTCAATAGTCTTATAGACATCAATGGTGATGGCAAAAGCGAGATTATTTTTCGATCAGACGAAGGTTTGCGCGTTTACACTTACACGGGCGGAGCTTTCCAGGAGCTAATCTCTTATCGTACCGATCTTTGTGCGAACTACGATACTCGATGCAGCCAGCGTCGGGGGGTGATAGATGACAAGAGAACCCACTATCGCGTCAGCCTTAGTTACACAGATGTGAACGGAGACGGACTCACAGATATCTGCGCATTGAATGGATCTGGCATTTCATGTTATGCGAATACTGGCCGTAGTTTCGGCGACGTCATCCGTTCAACAGCCATCTGTAACGATACGGACCCAGGATGTAACGGCGCCGATAATCTCAGCACAATCCAGTTCACCGACGTAAACGACGATGGCCTGCCAGACCTTGTCTATAGGGATGATGCTAAAGGTGTTGTGGCAGCACTCAACACCCCTCCAGAAAACTATTTGTTTGGAGGCTTTAAGGTGCGTGTCGAGTCCGGAGTCTGCACGTCGAACAGCGGTGACTGTGAGGGCGACATTTCGCATTACGGAACTGTGAGTGTCATGGATATTGAAGGGGACGGAGCTGTCGATCTGATCTTCAGATCTGATACTGGGCTCGAGACCAGGTCTCTCAACGTAAAGGGCTATCCCGACTATTTAACCCAGATAACGACAGGTTTAGGCCACCTCACGAACATCTGGTATTCCACCATCCTGGACGAGTCTGTATACACCTACAATCCTCAGTCCAGCTGGTACCAGGGCTATCCTATTGTGCCGGTGCGGTCCGCAGTGCAGGTAGTCAAGCGCGTCTCCACACCCGATGGACTTGGAGGCTCAAAGTTCAAAGCCTATTCCTATGAAAATCTGAAGACTGACGTTACCAATAAAGGGCAGTTAGGTTTCGAAAAAACAACCTCTGTGAACGTGGACACTGGCGATTATGTCGTTAATACCTATAGCCACGTTCTGGCGACGGCTGGACGCCTCATCAAGAGTGAGCGATATATTCGCCGAAACAGCAATCCATTCCTGATGTCCAGGAAGACGATCAATTATGAAAGGCGCACTGGAATTGAACCCTCGCTGCGGGTAAGTCCTTACGCGCCGGCAGCCTATCCATATGTCATTCAGAAAACTTCTGAAACGGAACGTGAGTTCGACCTGCTTGGTGGTTGGACCGAGTCCGTCACACAGTATATTTATACGGATGTGTCCGGCAGAACTTCCGGGGGTAGTCCAAATGAGCCCTATTACGGTGAGATTTACCAGACGATAACTACTGTCACCGATGATTCTGGAGATCACCTTACTACAACGACGACCAGTCAATACGATCAGAATGATCCGGCGCAGTGGATGTTCGGACGTGTGACGCGAACAGACGTGACTCATGAAGGCGTGGTCGATGGGCTACCACTCGAAACGGTTTCAAAGTCTTCAGCCTGGACCTACTACACGACTCATAATCGTCAGGGCCTGATCGAAACTGAAACCGTAGAGCCCGATGACGAAGCCTCACGCCTTACCACGTTGTATGAGTATTTCGATTTCGGTCTGAAGTCTAGAGTGGTTTCTAGAGGGATGGCTGGTACCAAGCCGATCGAGCGAACTATCAGCTACACCTACGATGATTTTGGTCGACAAACATCGATGACCAACGCGCTAGGCCACACCGCCACGATGAGCTCGTATGCGAACGGGCTGAAACATTCCAGTACAACGACGAATGGGCAAACGACGACGTGGCACTATGACGCCTACGGTCGCCCCACCCTGGAAGAGGCCGCCGATGATAATTATTCAAAGACGAGCTATGGCGGTATAGCTGCTGGCGAGCCCGCGTGGGCGACATATAAGACGACTTCAGTAGACGCTTTCGGAAACTGGTCGAAAACTTTCTTCGATGTGCTCGGTCGACAGCGTGAGAGCCATTCCCTCGACCCCTTCAAAGACCGTGTAATCGTGACCCGAAATGAGTACGACCGCATCGGCCGAATCACGCGCAGTTATCTTCCACACTTCCAGAACGAGTACGCGCCGTATACGGAAGTGCTCGAGTACGACGATCTTAGACGACCGACGCGAACGAAAGATGCACGCGGCTATACAGCTACCACTGTGTATGGCACGCGACAGGTCACTTACATCAACGAAAAAGGGCAACAGAGAACCGAGGTCAGCAACGTCCTCGGCAAGCCGGGCTCCGTGGTTGACCAAAACGGTAATCGCCTTGTCTATAAATACGATGGTTTCGGCAATCAAATATCTGTGACTGATGAAACAGCAGGGCTTGTCACAACTGTTAAATACAACCGGCGCGGTTTCAAGACTGCCCTCAATGACCCGGCTAAAGGTCGCTGGACCTATGTCAATAACGTCTTTGGGGAACTGGTGCTCCAGACTGACGCTGAGCAACAGAAAGTCTGCTACGAGTATGACAGGCTAGGCCGTAAGGCCCGTCGGATCGATAACTTTGCAGGTACTCCACAGCAAGCGCTGGAGGGATGCGTAGGCGCTTCGCCTGCGCAGCAAGTGACGCAGTGGACCTATGATACCGCGGCAAACGGCTTGGGCCTGCCCTCGTTGGTGACTGGGCCAGACGGCTTCACCGCGAGGAACTATTACGATTCACTCAGTCGCCCATACGCCGAAATGCGAACGATCGACGGCAAGGCGCTAACAACAGTCACAGATTTCGACAACTTTAGCCGTCCGAGAGCTACGATGTACCCTGGCGGTCTGGTTGTTCACCAGAAATACAACCACCGTTCTATGTTAACGAGCATCGTTCGAGATACAGGCGGAATCTATTGGCAGGCAGTTGAAACGGATGCCAAAGGGCAGGTGACTCTCGAACGCCTTGCCAATGGTGTTATCACGACGAGCAGGGGTTACATGGCTGAGACTGGCTGGATTGAATCCATCGTCAGTAGCACGCCTGCCGCACTCGGCGATCTGCAGGTCAATCACTACACCTATGATGCGCTGGGTAATGTCTCCAGTCGGAGTGACGACCTCAACAATTGGTCCGAATCTGCTCAATACGACGAGCTCAATCGACTGAGCGTGCTGACGGAAACGTCGATAACTGGCACCAAGACGCGAAACATGAGGTACAGCCATAACGGCAATATCACGTTCAAGTCTGATGTGGGCGACTATGAATATGGCACTGCCTGTGAGGGATCGTCTTACAGCGCAAACAGCCATGCGGTGAGTAAAGCCGGTGGTGCTCAGTACTGCTATAACCGCAACGGCGATATGGTTTCTGGTGATGGGCGCACTATCGAATGGACAAGTTTCGGCAAGCCTAAACGAATCACCAAGGGCGACGCATCGGTAGAAATCTTCTACGGGCCGGACCGTAGCCGTTTCAAGCGTATTGATCGAACTCCGGCCGGTACCACAGAGACGCTTTATGTCGGTACTTATGAGCTCGTTAAAACAAGCAGTAGCACAGGTAGTAAGACCAAGGAGCGGCATTCGCTGGGTCCGGTCATTATTACCATCGACGCGTCAGACAAAGTCACTGAACAGTATCAGCTTACCGATAATCTTGGTTCGATCGTTGCGCTTGTAGATGTCTCAAAATTGGTCGCGACTGCGGATGTTAATGCAGCAGTCACGCGCCAGGCGTTCGATGCCTGGGGACAGCGCCGATTCGTTGATGCTTCGGTCATGTCTGAATTCAACCTGCTGAACTACAGGAATGAAACGACCGACAGAGGCTTTACAGGTCACGAGCATCTCGATGCCGTGGGCCTCATTCACATGAACGGTCGCGTCTACGACGCGAAATTGGGGCGATTCCTCTCGGCTGACCCCTTTGTTCAGGAACCGGATAATCTGCAGAGCCTGAACAGGTATAGCTATGTCTTGAATAATCCGCTCTCAATGACGGACCCGAGCGGGTTCTTCTTCAAGAAGCTTGTAAAAGCTATAGCGACTGCGGTGTTAGCTCCGATCGTAGCGACGCTTTACGTAATCGACAAGGCTCTGCGGGAGCTTGGCCGGTTGATGCGGAAGAATAAATACTTGAGTCAGGTTATTCAGATAGGCGGCTGTATAGCTTTCGCCCCAGCCTGTGCCGTTATCGCAGCGGCGGTAACCTACGCGGTAACTGATGGAGATTTTCAGGCTGCCATGGTGACCATGGTAACAACTGCAGTGCAGGCAGGCATAT
Organism: Allohahella sp. A8; assembly: GCF_047946665.1. Lineage (GTDB taxonomy): Bacteria > Pseudomonadota > Gammaproteobacteria > Pseudomonadales > Oleiphilaceae > Allohahella. The sequence continues at coordinate 3,348,233 of NZ_CP172312.1, read as the reverse complement.
CTGCGGGTATTGGGGAGGCTTTTGGAGACTATACATTCTTTGATATGAAAACAGTGGGTGCCGTAGCAGCACACAGTGCTTTGGGGGGAGCGATAAGCGTTGCTGGAGGTGGTGACTTCAGGTCAGGCGCCATGGCAGGTGGTATCGGTAAGATTGGTGGACTCGCGTCCAATACCGTTATATCTGGCGAGAGTGTCGCTGCGGTAGCAGGTCGCACTGCTATAGCGGCAATTTTCGGAGGGACTGCTTCTAAACTCAGTGGTGGGAGCTTTGCGAATGGTGCCGTGACAGCCGCTATACAACACCTTTTTAATAATGAGCGTCAGAGTTCAAACAATGCTTCTAAACGCCTGAATCCATTGAAGATTATTGGCAATTTGCTGCCAAATTGGCTGCGGTCGAATCTAGTGCCAAGATTTACGGTGTATGCAGGGGGTGATCTAACGCTAGTACCCGGAGTAGGGGCTACAGGAGGTTTGGGAAGCTATTTCACTACAGACAATGGTATTTCTACAGGGAATAATGGCTTGAACGGAGGCGACTTTGAAGCAGGCAGTTTCGACGTGTCCGGCGGCGGCACTGGACTGGATATTGATTCATCGCTAGGAGTTGGGCTTGCATTTGGTAGCTTCGACAACAATTTCAAGGGAACCAGCAACAATATTAATTTAGATTACGGACGATACGCTCTTGACCTAACATTTAATGGAAGCAATCAATGGAGCGGATTTCGCTTCTCTGTAACTACAGGGTTGCCAGGATTGTCTACGACCACTTCTACTACTAATACGAGGTCTTACTAGTGCGAACGAGCATGTATGAAAGCTGCATCGGGCGAATGACCTCTGCTTGGCGTTTGATTAGCTCGACGCGAAGACATCCTTATCTTTGCGGAGGTTGTGGCTGCACCAGTTATGCTCCAATTTCTAAGAAGTTTTTCTTTATGTTCTTCGCTTCGATCTTCTTTTGGGTATCCCTAGCCATAGTGTATTACCTATATTTACCCTACTGGCTGCTACTATTCTGCGTGCCTGCTGGAGTCGTTGCTTCCTTCAAATTAGTTTTCGGGAAAGGTAAAGGAAGGGGCGCGTTGAGGTGTCGATGCAATCGTATGTGCCCGAGCAATTTCGAGTGATCGACAGGAAGTTCGTCATAAAACACTAAAAGCTGTGGATGTCATGAAGAGCTCCGCTGTGTGTCGACCTGATCCCATACAGCCCTTAAATGGCTCCAGGGGCTGTCGACGAACACGACCAGTTTGACCTGAGCTCAGGTTCAGTATTGGATGAAGACAAATGGTGGGCCCACCAGGACTTGAACCTGGGACCTGCCGATTATGAGTCGGACGCTCTAACCAACTGAGCTATGGGCCCTAAGACGCTGTTGCTACCCGAGAAAGAGTCGCAGCGTTTTGAGGAGGGCGGCATTATACCTGCTCATCTCGCCCACGACCAGTAGGCGCGAGCGTTCATTATCGGCCCACAAAGCGTCGATCACCGCACGTTTCCATAAATATTCCGCCCCGCCTCGTCGAAACCGACGATCAGTAAGACCTATGGCCTATGCTACTTTGCCGCCACGTCAATCGTCCCAAATATCAATAAGAGAGCGATGGAATGCGTGTACTCACACCAGTGAAGATTGTGGCGGCCAGCCTGTTTCTGCTCACGCTCAGTATTGCGGCTCATGCCGGCTTTACCGTCTCCGCTAGCCGTCTGGTCGACGGCAATGGCAATACCTTCGTCATGCGCGGCGTCAATGTCGCCCATGCCTGGTACCCGCAACAGACTAACCAGTCGCTGGCGAACATCGCCAGTCGCGGTGCCAACACCGTTCGCGTCGTGCTCTCCAACGGCGTCCTCTGGTCGCGCACCCCAGAATCCCAGGTTCGCGACACCATCGCGCAGGCGAAGTCCAAAGGCCTGATCGCCGTTCTGGAGGTGCACGACACCACGGGCTACGGCGAACAGACTGCCAGCACCATCAATCAGGCTGTGGACTACTGGCTCTCGATCAAGAACGCGCTGGTCGGTCAGGAAGACTACGTCATCATCAATATTGCCAACGAGCCCTTCGGCAACCATCAGCCAGCGAGCGCCTGGGTCAACGGCCACATGAATGCGATCAAGCGTCTCCGCGATGCCGGCCTGAATCACACGCTTATGGTCGATGCCGCCAACTGGGGGCAGGACTGGCAGAACATCATGCGTAACAACGCGCAGACCGTTTTCAATAGCGACCCGCGCCGTAACACCATCTTCAGCGTCCACATGTACGACGTCTACCAGAGCGACCAGAGCGTCAGCAGCTACCTCGATTCGTTCAAGGCCAAGGGGCTTCATCTCGTCGTGGGCGAGTTCGCAGCTGATCACTTTGGCAAATATGTCGCAGCCAACTCCGTCATGTACCACACGCGCCGCCACGGCTACGGCTACATCGGCTGGTCCTGGTCCGGAAACAGCAGCGACCTACGCTCGCTCGACATCGTCAGCAATTTCAGCAACAACCTGACGCCATGGGGCAACATGCTGTTTAACGACGGCGAGAACGGCATCGTGAAGACTTCAAAAAAGGCTTCCGTGTTTACCAGGGCGCCAACGACACCTGGCACGCCTGTCGGCACCATAGCAGGCCGCTACACGCTGCAGGCCATGCACAGCGGCAAGTGCCTGGATGTGTATGCTGGAAGCATGGCCGCGGGTGCCAGCCTGACGCAATGGGATTGTCACTGGGGCAGCAATCAGCAGTTCGATATCACCAACCTTGGCGATGGCACTTATGCAATGCGCGCGGTTCACAGCGGCAAGGTCGTCGATCTCGACTGGGGCCGCACCGTCAATGGCACCAATATCCTGCAGTGGGACTGGAGCGGCGCGAACAACCAGCGCTGGATCATGCGCGATGAGGGCAACGGCTACTACAGCGTACGGGCGAAGAACAACGCCAACAGCTGCATGGACGTGACCGGCGGCTACCAGAGCAACGGCGCCAACGTCCAGTTATGGGCCTGCAACGGTAATCCACAGCAGCGCTGGAAACTTTTTAGAAGATAAGACACCTCCCAGTGTCCCTTTTGGTTGCACGGACTTCCCCTGGGTCTGTGCAGCCACTTTTAGTCCTCTGACCCTCCCCCTGAGCCACCCTTCGCCATCCGGCAGTGTGCGTATGATTCGGAAAGTTGTATCCTCCCTTGCAATGCCAGTTCATCCGGCAATCCTCAACATCGTCAAGTGGAGCCCCAATGCCCAGTCTCAACAGAATCCTGTCCGTCTTTCTTGTCACCATGACCTTGCTGCTGGCCGGTTGCGCCACCTCTGGTGGTGAGGCTACTAACAAGAGCGGCAAGCCTGATCTGAGCCAGACGCTGTACCTCCGTGGCATGTTCACCTGGTGGGATGCGGACGACGCCTACAAGGTCCAGCGTGTGGGAGAAGATCTCTACAAGGCCACTGCCAAACTGGAAGCCGACGGCCAGCCCTATGAGTTCAAATTCGCAGACGCCTCCTGGTCGCCAGGCACCAACTGCGGTTTCCTCAATCCTGAAGACAAGGAAGTCGAGCTTGGCAGGAAGTTGATGGCGAACTGCTCGTCCAAGTTTGAGAACTTCTACTTCATTCCTGAAGAGACAGCTGAATACGAGTTCTATTTTGACGACTCGGGCGAAACCCCTGTGGTGTATGTTCAGAAGGCTGAATCGTAGCGCATACGGGGACAAAACGAATGAAAGACAAGCAGGCGTCGCTGGATACCGACTTCGCACTTTTTGGCGCAGGCGGCGACCTGTCACTGCGCAAGCTCATGCCGGCGCTGTATCACCTTGATGCCCAGGGCTTGCTCACGCCGCAGACCCGTATTATCGCTATCGCCCGTGAGCCATTCACCACCGACAGCTTCATCGCAAAGGTGGCTGCTAAACTCCGCACTGCCAGCGAGAGGCCGTCTGATGATGTTCTCGAACGCTTCACCGCGCGCGTCACGTATCTGGAAATGGATCTCGCGGATGCTAAAACCTACGCCACACTCCAGAAGCTATTGAACGAGCGCCCGAACAACCGCCTTGTGGCCTACTACGCGCTGCCGGCCTCTCTGTTCGAAACAGTATCGCAGCATCTCAAGACCAGTGGCTGTGCTGACGCCACCACACGCATCGTCGCGGAAAAACCCATCGGCCACGACCTCGAATCATCTACTGAGGTAAACGATGCCCTGGCGGCCTGTTTTGACGAAAGTCAGATCTACCGCATCGATCACTATCTTGGCAAGGAGACGGTGCAGAACCTCATTGCGCTTCGCTTTGCCAATTCCTTGTTCGGTAATAGCTGGGATGAGCGCTCGGTTTCCCATGTCGAAATCACAGTAGCCGAGGAAGTCGGTATCGAAGGCCGCTGGGGGTATTTCGACAAGGCCGGGCAACTGCGCGACATGGTGCAGAATCATATGCTCCAGCTGTTGTGTCTTGTCGCGATGGATCCGCCGGCCGATTTGTCGGCTCAGGCTATTCGTGACGAAAAGGTGAGGGTGCTGAAAGCACTTGGTGAGGTCGACATCACCACTGATGCGGTTCGGGGCCAGTACGGCGCTGGAACGAGCGGCGGCAAACAGGTGCCCGGCTATCTGCAGGAAGAGGGCGCCAACAAGACAAGTAACACCGAGACCTTCGTGGCCATCAAAGCTCGTGTAAATAACTGGCGCTGGTCCGGCGTCCCCTTTTACCTGCGTACCGGTAAGCGGCTGCCGGAGAAGCTCTCGCAGATCGTGATACACCTCAAGCCCGCGCCGCACTATATTTTCGATGCCGCGCAGGCCCATCTTGCAGGCAACCGGCTCGTCATCCGCATCCAGCCTGACGAAGGGATACAGCTGCAGGTCCTGCTGAAAGATCAAGGCATCGAAAAGGATCGACGTCTGCGAGAAGGCCCCCTCGATTTCAGTTTCCGCGAGGAACATGGCGCTGCGCGAATTCCCGATGCCTACGAACGACTCCTGTGGGAAGTCCTGCAGGGCAAGCAATCGCTCTTTGTACGGCGCGATGAAATCGAACATGCCTGGCGCTGGTGCGATCGCCTCATCGAAGCCTGGGCCAAGGCTGACGAAGCACCCAAAAAGTATCCCGCCGGTAGTTGGGGGCCCTCAGCCGCTGTTGCGCTCATCAGCCGCGATGGCTTTAGCTGGCATGATATGGAGTAGTCAAAGCAATGAACTCGTACGCACTCGTCGGTGATATCGGTGGCACCAACGCCCGTTTTGCCTTAATTGATAGGAAGCCTGATAAGAAGCTTGATCAGCAGGCCGAAGCCCCGCAGGCAGGATCGAATCTCCTTGCGGTCGCGACCTTACCCTGCGCGGATTACGACAATATCGACGAAGCCATCCGCAGCTATCTGAAAGATCAATCGCTCGATGGCGTTGCACAGGCCAGCCTGGCCTTTGCCTGCCCGGTCAACAAGCCCGACATCGTCATGACCAACAATCACTGGCGCTTCAACAAGCAGGCCATGCGCAGTGCCATGGGCTTCGAGCGCTTCGCCATTGTCAACGACTTCACCGCGATGGCGCTGGGTGTAAGTGTGGTCCGTGAACTTGGTGGTGATCTCTTGCGCGAGGTTGGCGCGGTCGACGAGACCGCGGTGTCCCAATCAGCACCACAGCTCGTGATTGGTCCCGGCACAGGGCTCGGGGTTTCTGCACTCATCAACGTTAACGATGAATGGCTGCCGCTCGCGACCGAAGGCGGCCACACCAGCTTCGCCCCGACGACCGATCACGAAGTCGCCATGCTGAAGATCCTGCTGAAGAAATATGGCCGGGTATCGATTGAGCGCCTCGTGTCCGGAAGCGGCCTACTGAATATCTATGAGTGTCATGCTGAACTTGCCGGTGAGCCTGCGCGTTATCATTCGCCGGCCGACGTTACTGCTGCGGCCCTGGGCACCGATCGTACGCCTAACGCCCTAGCGCTGGCGGCGCTGAACCACTTCTGCGAGCTGCTGGGGCGAGTCGCGGGTGATGCCGTGCTCACCATTGGAGCCTTCGGCGGTGTCCATATCTGCGGTGGCATCGTCCCGCGCATGATTGATTTCTTCTTGGCCAGTCAGTTCAGAACGGCCTTCGAAGACAAGGGTCGAATGGCGCATCTGCTCAAGGCGACGCCGACGTACGTAGTGATGGACGGGCTCGCCGGCCTTCGTGGCGCCGCGGCCGCACTCAGCAATCCCTTCATCCGCAGCGGGAGTCAGGTCCAGCCTGGGCTCTAGCGTCGTACTTGCCTGTATCAGGCTTGTAGTCAGATTAAGGTCTCAGCACATCAGATAGTCAGCTCCAGGAGGCAGGGAATAGTGAGTACTACAACATCAAGCTCGGCGCAGGCGCCCTCAAAAGCACTCGCCGAGATCACCGCCCGGATCGAAGCGCGCAGTCGGTCGCACCGGCAGGCGTACCTGAACCGCATGCGGCATTCCCGCGATACCTTCGAGCGCCGCGAAAAGCTCTCTTGTGGCAACTTCGCACACGGCATCGCCGCCTGCAGCACTGAAGAAAAGAATACCTTGGTCATGGCGAATGCCGCCAACGTGGGTATCGTGACGGCCTACAACGATATGCTTTCGGCTCACCAGCCCTACGAGCACTATCCCGAGCTTGTCCGACAAGCCGCGCGAGGCATGGGTTGCACCGCTCAGGTCGCTGGCGGCGTGCCCGCCATGTGCGATGGTGTCACGCAGGGCCAGGCAGGCATGGATCTGTCGTTGCTCAGCCGCGACATCATTGCCATGACGACGGCCATAGCGCTGTCCCATAACATGTTCGACAGCGTGGTGTGTCTCGGCATCTGCGACAAGATCGTGCCGGGCCTGTTTATCGGATCATTGGCCTTTGGTTATCTGCCGACAGTATTTCTGCCAGCCGGGCCGATGCCGAGCGGTATACCCAACAGCGAGAAAGGCCGCATCAGACAGCTCTATGCCGAAGGCCAGGTGGGACGCGACGAGCTCCTCAAGGCCGAGATGGGTTCCTATCATTCTGCTGGTACCTGTACCTTCTACGGCACCGCGAACACCAATCAGATGATGATGGAATTCATGGGGCTGCAACTCCCGGGCGGCTCCTTCGTCAACCCGGGCACCCCACTGCGTCGTGCCCTGACCACCCTTGGCGTCGAACAGGCGATTCGCAATTCGGACAAGGGCAGTAGCTACCGTCCGATGATGGACATCGTCGGGGTCGAAAGTATCGTCAACGCCATGGTCGGTCTGCTGGCAACGGGTGGTTCGACCAATCACACCATACACCTTGTGGCGATGGCCCAGGCTGCTGGTGTCTTGATCGATTGGCAGGACTTCAGCGATCTCAGCAAGATTATACCGCTGATGGCGCGGGTCTATCCAAATGGCGACGCTGATGTGAATCACTTCCATGCTGCTGGCGGAGTGGTGTTCATGATTCGTGAGCTGCTCGAGCACGGCTTGCTCCACGACAAGGTCGACACCATGCTTGGCGAAGGACTCTACGACCATTACACCAAGGAGCCATTCCTGGAGAATGATGGGTCCATCCGTTGGGAGCCGGGCTCTCGGGAAACTGGCGACAAGGATATCCTCAAGACGGTGGCCGAACCCTTTCAGAAAGAAGGTGGTCTGGAGCTGTTGAAGGGCAACCTCGGCAACAGCATCATCAAGGTCTCGGCTGTTGCCGACAAGCATCGTTACGTCCGCGCGCCGGCCCGTGTTTTCCATAGCCAGCATGAGGCTGTCGATGCTTACACCGCTGGCAAGCTGAATCAGGATGTAGTTGTTGTGCTCAACTACCAGGGTCCCAAGGCCTGCGGGATGCCTGAGCTGCATAAATTAACGCCGCCGCTCTCCAGTTTGCAGAGCAAGGGCTTCGCAGTGGCGCTGGTGACGGACGGACGCATGTCAGGCGCCTCAGGCAAGGTCCCGGCTGCCATTCACGTCTCGCCGGAAGCGCTCGATGGCGGCCCAATCAGCCTGGTGCGTGATGGCGATATAATCGAAGTTGACTCCCTGAACGGCAAATTGCTTCTCGAAGTCGATGAGGCCGAGCTGGAGCGTCGCCGCGCAGAGATCGTCGTCCCTGATCTCAGCGCCAACGAGTGGGGCCTTGGTCGGGAGTTGTTCGCACCTATGCGCGCTGCCATGAGCAAAGCAGAATCAGGCGCGAGCTTCTTCACTCAAACCTGGACCGGGCTCACCGAACAGACTGTGAATATCGACGGGTCCGCTGCGGTGCCGGGTTACGGCACCGAGCCAGGCAAGAAGGCAGGCACACAGTCATGACCGGATCGATGACCGAACTCTACTCGCCCCAGTTCAAGCCTACCGAAGCGCTGTTCAACCGCTCGCCCATCATTGCGGTGGTGAGTATCGACAAGCTTGAGAATGCCGTTCCCATCGCTCAGGCTCTGGCCGAGGGCGGAGTGGATGTCATCGAGGTGACCCTTAGAACCAAGAGCGCCCTCAAGGCCATCGAGGCGATAGCTCGCGAAGTCTCCCATGTCGCTGTGGGTGCTGGCACTGTCTGTGATCGAACACAGCAACAGGCTGTACTGGATGCCGGTGCCCAGTTTGCCTTCAGTCCTGGCGCCACGCTGGAGCTTCTCGAAGCCTACCAGGATTCGCCAATACCCTTTGTGCCTGGCGTATCCAGCGCGACCGAAGTGCTCACTGCAAAGTCGTATGGTTACTACCATATGAAATTGTTTCCGGCCGAGGTGGTTGGTGGGCGCGCACTGTTGAAGGCGCTCGGCGCACCTATACCTGAGGTCCGCTTCTGCCCTACAGGCGGCGTTCGTATGGAGACTGCTGCTGATTACCTGGCACTACCGAACGTCAGCTGTGTCGGCGGCTCCTGGCTACTGCCAGCTGACGTGCAGGCCAGCGGCAACTGGGCAGAAGTCACCCGGCTGGCGAAGGCCTCGTTGGCGCAACTCAAACAAACCTGAGCACTGCCCGAACATGCCGCTTCTTTGGAGCGGAATCGCAGGCACAAAAAAGCCGCTTCGCAGCGGCTTTTTCAATTTTTCGACAGAACTACTCGTCGATAAAGCTACGCAGATGGTCTGATCGGCTCGGATGACGCAGCTTACGCAGCGCCTTCGCTTCGATCTGTCTGATCCGCTCTCTGGTAACGTCGAACTGCTTGCCGACTTCTTCCAGCGTGTGGTCAGTGTTCATTTCGATACCGAAACGCATCCGCAGAACCTTCGACTCACGTGCAGTCAGGCCAGCCAGAACGCGACGGGTCGCTTCACGCAGGCCTTCGCCAGTCGCTGAGTCGATTGGTGACTCTGCCTGACCGTCCTCGATGAAATCCCCCAGATGCGAATCTTCGTCGTCACCGATAGGCGTTTCCATTGAGATCGGCTCTTTCGCGATCTTCAGGACCTTGCGAACCTTGTCTTCCGGCATATCCATGCGGTAGGCGAGTTCTTCCGGCGTCGGCTCACGACCCATCTCCTGCAGCATCTGCCGTGAAATACGGTTCAGCTTGTTGATGGTTTCGATCATGTGCACCGGAATACGGATGGTGCGGGCCTGATCCGCAATCGATCGCGTGATTGCCTGTCTGATCCACCACGTCGCATAGGTCGAGAACTTGTAACCTCGGCGATATTCGAACTTGTCGACAGCCTTCATCAGACCGATGTTGCCTTCCTGGATGAGGTCGAGGAACTGCAGGCCACGGTTGGTGTACTTCTTCGCGATCGAGATAACCAGACGCAGGTTCGCTTCCACCATTTCTTTCTTGGCACGACGCGCCTTGGCTTCACCGATTGATACCCGGCGATGAATTTCCTTCACATAAGGAATATCCATGTCGAGCTGGTCTTTCACGAAGGCGATCCGTCGCTGACGGCGCACAATTTCGTCTTTTTTCTCAACGATTGCGGCAGCCCAGGCAGTGTCGTTATTCTTGAACGAATCGACCCAGGTCAGATCCTGCTCATTGCTCGGGAAGGTCTTGATGAACTCGGATTTCGGCATACGGCATTCGCGGATACAGATGCGCATGATCTCACGCTCGTTCTGACGCACAGCTTCGTTCGAAATCCGTACGCGGTGCACCAGTGCGTCGTACTGCTTCTGAGCCAGCTTGAGTCGGGTGAACTGCTCGCTCAGCGTCTCGAGAGCCGCCTGCGTATTCTTGTGATCACGACCGTGCTTCTCGATCATCTTCTGCGCAGCCGCGTAGCTCGCCGCCAATGCCTCGAAATGCGCACGGGCTACTTCCGGATCAGGACCGCTCTCGACTTCAGTTTCTTCATCGGAATCATCATCTGAATCGTCATCGGTGTCGTCAGAATCATCGGCAACAGCATCTTTCTTGCCGCCGTCCTTCTTGCCTTTACCACCAGGCTTCACGACATCATCAAGGTCATCCTTGTCTGCTGCCGGCGCGGGCGCCTGGCTGTCGATAGTGTCGTCGAGAAAGCCGATGATGATCTCATTCAGGCGCGGCCCTTCTTCTTCCTGGCTGGCAGCATAGGCGCTCAATACGCGCTCCATGGTGCCGGGGAAGTAGACGAGGGCTGCCATGACATCACTGATGCCTTCCTCGATACGCTTCGCAATGACAATTTCGCCTTCACGCGTCAGCAGCTCCACGGTGCCCATCTCACGCATATACATGCGGACGGGGTCAGTGGTTCGGCCGGCGTCGCTCTCCACCGAGGCCAGGGCTGCAGCAGCCTCGGCAGCGGCTGAGTCATCAGCGGCGTCGCCATCGCTCATCAACAGTGATTCGGCATCGGGCGTTTCCTCGCAAACGAGGATGCCCATGTCGTTGATCATGCGGATGATGTCTTCGACCTGATCAGGATCAGCTATGTCTTCCGGCAGGTGGTCGTTAACCTCTGCATAGGTGAGATAGCCCTGCTCCTTGCCACGAGCGATCAGCTCTTTCAAACGAGACTTGCGGGTGTTTACCGACATATGAACCCTATTCAATTGGATGTACGCGGACAGTCGCCGACAGCACGCCAGAGCAGAACCTAACAACACTTGATCAAACTGATCAAACCGATCAATATAAGGCTGTAAACCTTATTTTGCTGCCAAGGTTGTCATCAGGAGCGCACCTGTCGCTGCGTCTCAGACAGTCTTTTCTTGCTTACGTAAATCCGTGTGTGTGTGCGAGCAAAAATTAGCCGGGCATTATACCGCCGACCGGGTCTGTACTCCAGTAACTTATTCTGTTACTACGTCTCTGCTCCTGATTCTTACGTACCATTGTTGCCTCAGGTTCAGGCACTTCAATGGCTTGCGTCGTTATCCCAGTTATGGGTCCGACGCCCTGCAAATTCAACTATAGCCAGTCAGAGTTCTGCAATTAAACGCTTGTATTGAGCCTTCAGCTCGGCATCCGCAGGATCTATCCGCATGGCCTGCTCGACTCGAAGCAGTGTGCTACGAGTATAGCTACGTTTCATTTGGGCAAGTGTATCCTGCAGTTGCTGCTCAAGCATGCTACCTTCCGGCAGCCCTGAGCCGGTTTCGAGGGCAGGCAGGTCGAACAGGTATTGCAATCGGTCGGCTAGTTCCGGGTTGCAGCCAAGCGCGTACAGCAGGTCTTCGGTGCTGTTGATTTCCATTTCCCGCAGCCAACCAGCGAAGCCCAGCGCATCCCGTTCGGCAGCATCGTCAATGTCAAAATCGCCCATGGTAAGGGCTCGGGCCGCACAGGATGGGTCTTGCAGTAAACACGCGACCAGTGATCGGGCCAGCGGGGTGGCTCTTGCGGTCAGTACCGAGCCTTCCATGAGTTGGCTGAAGCTGAGCGTCGGCGCAGGCGGACGGCGCTTGAAGCGATCATAACCGCCGCCATTGGCGCCGCTCCCGCCGCTGTTGCTTCGGCTCTTGAAGTTACCCTTGCCGGCAGCGTTCTGATAGCCGTGCTGATCCCGCGTGGCTTTCCAGAGATCCTCCTTCAGGCCATTATGCAGGGCGGGTGCAGTCTGGCGGTTGATCAGGTTCAGCATTTCAGTGCCGCGCTTGAACAGCAGGCTCTTGCTCTCGGCAAGCGACAGATCAAGATTCTGTCCCAGTACGCGGAACAGGAAGAGTGACAGTGGCAGGGCTTCGTCAAGCGCGGCGGCCATGGCTTCGCCCCCGATTCGTCTGACATGGGTGTCCGGATCTTCGCCTTCAGGCAGGAGCATGAAGGCTACGCGCTGGCCGTCCTGCAGGAGCGGCAGGATTTTTTCCATGGCTTTCTTGGCCGCGCTGATGCCGGCACTGTCGCCGTCGAAGCAGAACACGACCTCCTCCGATAGCGTCAGCAGGCGCTGCAGGCTCTCTTCGTTGGTGGCGGTGCCCATGGTGGCCACGGCGCCAGAAATGCCGTGCTGCGTCAGCGCGATGACGTCGAGATAGCCTTCCACCACGACCAGTCGGTCGACCTTGCCGAAATGCTGTTTGCTTTCCCAGAGGCCGTACACGACCTGGCTTTTCTTGAAGAGTTCGGATTCGACGCTGTTGATGTACTTGGCTTTGTCGTCACCCAGGGTGCGCCCACCAAAGCCGATGGTTCGGCCGCGGTGGTCGCGAATTGGGAACATGAGACGGTTTCTGAACTGATCGTAGGCTGAGCTGGCATCGCCGCGGAGCAGCCCGAGACCGTGCAAGGCGGGCCGAAGCTTCACCGCGGCCTTGGCTTGAGCTAATAGCTTGCCGGCGGAAGGCGCGTAGCCTAACCCGTACAATGTCTGCATGCTCTGGTCAACACCGCGCTCGCGCAGGTAACTCGAAGCGACTGAGTTGCCGCGCCGCAACTCTGCCTGATACAGCTCTGTAGCCAGTGTTGCCGCGGAATAGCTGCTCTTCAGCTCATCGTAGCGCTCACGATCCTGTTGTTCGCGCGGCACTTCCAGTCCAAGTCGTCCCGCCAGGCTTTCAACGGCCGAAACAAAGTCGAGATTATCGATACTGGTAAGAAAACTGAGGGTGTTGCCGTGGGCTTCGCAGCCATAACAGTGGTAGTGGGGAAAGTCCCCGGTTTCATAAACGTGGAAAGAGGGCGTCTTTTCGTTATGGAAGGGGCAGCGCCCTGTCCATGAGCCGCCAGCCTTTTTGAGGTCCACCCGATCACGAACGATGCCTACGAGATCGGCACGCCGGTTGATTTCATCGATGAACGCGTCGGGTATTCGTCCAGCCATTGGCTTGAGGTTTCTCCAGACCAAACGAGCGCATTAGAAGCTGCGCAGGGAGAAAGTCTATAGCAAGGATAGCAGGTGGACTAGGCGAGGGCGCCTTTGATTTTCTGACTGACCTGGCCCATGTCTGCGCGGCCTTGAGCCTGGCCCTTGACGATTGCGACCACTTTGCCCATGTCCTTCATCGAACTCGCGCCTGTCTGTTCAATGGCATCTTTGATGATGGCATCGAGTTCCTCATCAGACAGCTGCTCAGGCAGAAAATCAGCAATAACCTTGAGTTCGAACTCTTCACGTTCGACGAGGTCACCGCGACCAGCCTTCTCGAATTGCGAGATTGAGTCGTATCGCTGCTTCTTCATCTTGTCGAGAATGACCAGCATGCGCTCGTCGTCGACCTCGATGCGCTCATCGACCTCGATGCGTTTGACATCGGCAAGTATCAGGCGGATTGCATTAAGCCGTTCCTGATCGCGGGCGCGCATGGCGTCCTTCATTGCAGCCGTTAATGACGCTTTGATAGACATCTTCAATTCCGTATCGACTTGAACATCAGCTCAGGTGCTGAAAGAAAGTACCGAGTTAAATTGAGCGCATGAAAACGAACAGCCATGAATATAGCTGTTGAAGCTGCTCTTCAGATTATCGGTCTGGCCTGGGCCAGCAAATCTGCCGGCATCGAGCCAGCGGATCAGCAATCAGTACAGACGTTCGAAACGACGCTGTTCGCGCTGAACTTTCTTGGCATGACGCTTTACAGCGGCAGCCAGCTTGCGCTTACGCTCTGCGGTCGGCTTTTCATAGAATTCACGACGACGAACTTCAGAAAGGACGCCAGCCTTTTCACAGGAGCGCTTGAATCGGCGCAGGGCGATATCGAACGGCTCGTTTTCTTTCAATTTAACTGAAGGCATTTACACCACTCATGTTTCAATATTGGTTACAATTCAATTCCACGGAATGCTGCTGACCTCTCGGGTTAGTCCTGATCCAGTACCCGATTTCAGGGTAATGAGGGTTCTGGACGAACGAAATCCATACAGTTTCTCGCAAGGGCGCGCATTGTAAACGCTGCAGGCACGGGCTGTAAAGCTGCCGTGAAAAATTGACCAGAGCCAAAGACAGGGGAAAACATGAAGCAAGCCATACCGACGTCGCCAGAAAGGCCCGGTTCATGAGGGTTCTGGGCATAGAAACCTCCTGTGATGAAACTGCTCTGGCCGTCTACGGACACCCTCCTGGCGAAGATAGGCAGACGGCCAGGCTGTACGGTCACGTGCTCCATAGCCAGATTGCCATGCATGCCGATTACGGCGGTGTAGTGCCCGAACTGGCCTCACGCGATCATGTGCAGAAGCTCTGGCCTTTGTTGAATGCCCTGTTGGACGAGTGCGAACTGACTGCAGCAGACATCGATGCAGTGGCCTATACCGCTGGCCCCGGACTCGTCGGCGCGCTTATGGTGGGCGCTTGCTTTGCCACCGGCTTTGCCTGGGGCCGTAATCTGCCGGTAGTCCGTGTTCATCATATGGAGGGTCACTTGCTTGCGCCAATGCTGGACGACCCGGAGTTGAAACCGCCGTTTGTGGCATTGCTCGTTTCCGGGGGGCATAGTCAACTGGTGGCGGTCCATCAACCCGGCGAATACGAGTTGCTGGGAGAGTCGCTGGATGATGCCGCCGGCGAAGCCTTTGACAAGGTGGCGAAGATGCTCGAGCTCGATTATCCGGGTGGCCCCAATGTGGCAAGACTTGCGGATACCGGCGACCGCACTGCGATGCGCTTTCCGCGGCCGATGACTGATCGACCGGGCCTTGATATGAGCTTTAGCGGGCTGAAGACATTCACTCGCAATGTGCTCGCAGAAGGCAAGGCGAAACACGCTGACATTGCAGCGGCCTTCCAGGAAGCAGTCGTCGATAGCCTCGTCATCAAGTCAAGACGCGCTATCGAAGCTACTGGTTACCGTCAACTCGTGGTGGCTGGTGGCGTGAGTGCCAATCGTCGATTGCGGGAAGTAATGGATGCGGCCGGCCGTAAGGCTGGTTTCAGCATTGCTTATCCAAGAGCGGAGTTTTGCACAGATAACGGTGCGATGATCGCTTTGGCGGGTTATCGGCGAGCGATCAATGGAGAAGCCAGAAAAAATCTGGAAGTGCTTGTTACACCCCGTTGGCCGCTGTCATCGCTTATGGTCGATAGCCAGACCTAGGTAGCTCAGCCAAGATTGCACCCGTGTCTACAGCGATTGTTCCTTGCCTTTGGCAAGAGCGATGATGTTGTCGCGATGCCGGATCACGAGTACGAGCGAGAGCACAACAAAAAACAGCGTGAAGTCCGGATTGAAAAAATAAGCAATCCAGGGCGCGAGACCTGCCGCTGCCAATGAGGCCAAAGAAGATATACGTTTCCAGAGCAGCAGGGCCCACCACACCGCGCCCAGTATCAGCGTTGTCCAGAACGCCAGTGCGAGACCAGTGCCCAGCATTGTCGCTACGCCTTTGCCACCCTGGAATTTGTGATAGATTGGCAGAATGTGGCCGAGCACTGCAGCAACGGCGACCAGGCCGAGATATTCGGCCTCAAGGCCAGCAAGATGTCCCAGGCCAACCGCCAGGGCGCCTTTGCCAGCATCCCAGATTAGCGTGAGTGCTGCAGGTAGCATTCCGCCTAACCTGTATACGTTAGTTGCTCCGGGGTTGCGTGAGCCGCTTTCGCTAGGCGAAGGCAAGCCAAACAGGACGCAAATGAGATAAGCGCCCATGGATGAACCCAGCAGGTAAGCCAATGGAAGACAGATCATGAAACCGGTAGATACCATCGGCGCCTCCTTGCCGCAGCGTCAGAGCGTAGTCATTCAAGCCCTGGAACTGGACTGCGTAATTGGAGTATACGACTTCGAGCGACGCTTCGAACAGCGCCTGTTCCTCGACCTTGCCATGAACACCGATTTCAGCGCAGCCATGCAGTCAGATGCTCTCGACCAGACGCTGAACTACGCAGCGATTTGCGAGCGCTTGCAGTGCATTGCCCGTGAGTCCTCTTACGCGCTTCTGGAGCGCTTGATGGGCGCGTTCATGACTTGTCTGCAGGACGAGTTCGGCGTGACCCATTTTTACATGCGCATCCGCAAACCAGGTGCAGTAGCTGGCACAGACTTCGTAGGCATTGAAATTGACACCAGACCGGCTTAACCCAGCAGTGAACTCTCCGGCGCAGCAAAAGGTACTGACTGGCTTCGGCATCGGCAGCAACATTGAGCCCGAACGGCATATTCATACGGCGCTTTCGGCACTTTGCAGAGAATTCCCAGATTTGCTGATGTCTCCGATATACCGCTGCAAAGCTGTGGGGTTCGATGGCGCCCCGTTTTTGAATCTGGTGGTCGCATCCCGCAATACTCAGCCTCTGTCGGCGCTACAGGCGCTGGTCAAGCGTCTGGAAGCCGCGAGTGGGCGCAGCGGCCATGAAACCAAATACTCTGGCAGAACCCTCGACATCGATATTCTCTTTCATGGCGGGCTCGTGTGCAGAACCGATCAGATTCAGTTGCCGCGAAAGGATGTCGTGAAGTACCCCTATGTGCTCAAGCCACTGACCGACATACTGCCGGATTGGGTGCACCCGGAACGTCATTGCACGGCGGCGGAGCTATGGCAGCGCTTGATAGACGCTGCCGGAAGTGAACAGCTGCTGCTCGAACAGCACGGCGTGCACCCGACTGACATACGTCTGGACACGCCACCGAGGCTGCTTTAGGAATTCGCAGCGCGGGCCGCGTCGACCAGCTGTGCCGTCGACGGATCAAGATTCAGGGCGCCGCTATCCGAACCGCCTTCCAGTAAGGGCAGGATGCTCGAGCACATTTGCTTGCCCAGCTCGACCCCCCATTGATCGAAGGAGTTAAGGTTCCAGATCACGCCCTGCACGAAAATCCTTTGCTCATACATGGCAATGAGCTGGCCCACCGTAAAAGCGTCCACCTCCGGTATAGTGATCGTGGTGCTCGGCTTGTTGCCCTGAATCACTTTATGAGGCGCCAGCTGTGTGGCTTCAGTCTTACTCATACCGGCATCAAGGCATTCCTGCAGTGCCTGGTCCAGCGATTTGCCGGTCAGCATGGCCTGACTCTGGGCCAGGCAGTTGGAAATCAACATTCGATGATGTTTCTGAATCTGCTCAATGCCGATCCGCTCAGCTAGAGGACGTCCCACTTGTCTGGAACGCAAAGGCAGAATGAAGTCGACAGGCACGACGCGCGTGCCCTGGTGTATGAGCTGGTGGTATGCATGCTGGCCATTGGTGCCGGCGCCGCCCCAGACAATTGTACCCGTCTGCGAAAACACCGGTTTGCCGTCACGCTGTACCGATTTGCCGTTACTCTCCATGTCGACCTGCTGCAGATGCGCAGCCAGGTCGTTCAGGCCTTGATCGTAGGGAATGATGGCGTAGTTACCGATGTTCCTGAAATTGTTGTACCAGATGCCGATCACCGCCAGGAGGGCCGGGAGATTCTTCTCCAAAGGCGACGTGAGGAAATGTTCGTCCATATGCTCTGCACCCTGCAGTAGCTTGCGGAACAGCGGCATACCGATCTGGCACGCTATCGGCAGGCCGATAGCCGACCAGAGCGAATAGCGGCCGCCAACCCAGTCCCACATAGGCAGGATGTTTCCGGCATCGATGCCAAAGGCCTGGGCTTTTTCAACGTTGCTCGAAACGGCGATGAAATGTCGGCGCAAGGCTTCAGCCGTATCGTCCAGCGCCGCAACAGCAGGGTCACCAAGAAACCAGGCGCGAGCCGTGAGCGCGTTGGTCAGTGTCTCCTGCGTGGTGAACGACTTGGATTGGACGATGAACAGCGTAGTGCTGGGGCTGAGGTCTTCAAGGGTATTAAGAATGTCCGCGGCGTCGACGTTGGCAACGAAGTGGACACGGATGCGCGGATGCCAGTCAGGCCGCAGCGCCTCAACCACGACCTCGGGCCCAAGAAACGATCCGCCAATTCCAATACTGACTACATCAGTAATCGACTGCCCGTCGTGGCCTGTCCATTCACCGGAGTGCAAGCGCTCGACAACCTTCGACATTTTGTTCAGGGCAGCTTCCACCTCGCTGGAGATGTCTTCCAGGCCGCTGGCAGTTGGTCCGGCACTACGACGAAGCGCCGCATGAAGCACGGCTCTCTGTTCGGTGTTGTTCAGCAGCTCACCGCCGAACATGGCTTTGCGGGCGGTATCTAACCCGCTGTGCTCGAGGAGCGTTAGCAGTTGGTCGCGCACTTTCAGGCTCATGGCGCTGCGAGAGTAGTCCAGCCTCAAATCAGCGCAGCTCGCCGTCATTTTTTCCAGCCGGTCAGGCTCCGCGTCGAAGTAATCGAGTATGCGATCACTTTGGCTGTTATCTGCTAGTTGCTTCAGCACCTCCCAGGCCTTGTTGAACTGCTGGTCCTGTTCTGGCGTCCTGAAAGACGAGTCCATATCTACTTATCCTTGAAACGGCTTGTCGTGACTGCGGGTGATACGAATATTATCGATGAGTCGGGTCTGCCCGAGACGCGCTGCGACCAGAACGACGATATCCCCGTCACGCTCACTGGCTACTTCCAAAGTGTCCGCACGTACGATGTTGAGATACTCGGTTCGGAAGCCTTTCTGCGCCAATTCGGCCAAACCTTCCGTTTGCAACTGCAGAAAGTTCTTTTCGCCAGCACTGATGCGACCAGCGATATGCTGCAGGGTCTGATACAGACCGGCGGCCATTGGCCGATGTTCGGCAGACAGATACTGATTGCGTGAGCTCATGGCCAGGCCGTCAGCCTCCCGCATGGTGGCACCGGAAACGATTTTCACTGGCAGCAATAGGTCGGCAACAAGCTTGCGAATGACCGCCACCTGCTGGAAATCCTTTTCGCCGAAAAATGCCACTGTTGGCTGAACGATATTCAGCAGGATACTGACGACCGTAGATACGCCATCGAAATGTCCTGCCCGATGAGCGCCGCAGTGGTGGCGAGTAACCTCAGGAACGATAACCTTGGTATGCGCCTCAAGACCACGCGGATACAACTGCTCTGCGGTCGGGGTAAACAGCAGGTCACAACCTGCTTCCGCCAGCTTGATCTGGTCGTCCGCCAGCGTTCTTGGGTAGGTATCGAAGTCCTCACCCGCAGCGAATTGAAGCGGGTTGACAAAAATCGAGGCCACCGTGAAATCGCACTGCTTCACGGATTGCTCGATGAGACTGATATGACCGGCGTGGAGGTTGCCCATTGTCGGAACAAAACCGATAGTCGCACCTTGTCGTCGAAAACGATCAAGTATGCCCCTCAGCTCACCGATATCTGTTGAGGTCTGCATGTTCAAGCTCAAGACTCCACCTCAGCAAAGCAATGCTCAGACGCAGGGAAACTGCCGTCTTTCACAGCCTGAACGTAGCGCTCAATTGCCTGCTGAATGGAATCGCTGCCATCCATGAAGTTCCTGACGAATTTGGCCGGTTTGCGCTCGCCCAGGCCAAGCATGTCGTGCATTACAAGCACTTGGGCGTCAGTGTCTGCCCCCGCGCCAATACCGACTACCGGGACGGCGACAGACTCAGTGATCCTGCGCGCCAGATCCGGAGGTACACATTCGAGCAGGAGCATGTCTGCCCCGGCTTCTACCAGAGCGTGAGCATCCTGGAGCATGGCGTCTGCGGCCTTAGCCGTTTTGCCTTGGACCTTGTAGCCGCCAAACTTGTGTACCGACTGTGGCGTGAGGCCGAGGTGTGCGCAAACCGGAACGCCCTGCCGCGAAAGCTGTGCAACCACGTCAGCCAGCCAGCCAGTGCCCTCCAGTTTCACCATGTGCGCACCAGCCCGCATGAGCGTGGCTGCGTCACGGCACGCGCTGGCCGCATCGTTGTAGGTCATGAAAGGCATGTCAGCCATGATGAAGGCTGTCTGACTGCCACGCGCCACACATTCAGTATGATAGGCAATGTCCGCCGTTGTGACCGGCACTGTACTTTCCTTCCCCTGTAGTACCATGCCGAGTGAGTCGCCAATCAGCAATACCTCTACACCTGCCAGCTCTGCCGTTCGTGCGAACATGGCATCATAGGCCGTGAGGACCGCTATTCGTTCCCTGTCTGCCGCCATCTTCTTCAGCCTGGACAGGGTAATTCTGGGTCCGCTCATGTCTTCTCCCCATTCATCCGGTAGGTGATCATCTCTAGACTAATGCCAATTCTTTGCTTGTAAAGCGCTTTATGAGCACCAGACCTTTCCGATCCTTGGCTGCGGGCATATCAGAGAGGGGCCGGCCATCGACGAAACGGAGCGCTGGGGAAATCTCGAGCAGCGGAATGAGTACGAAGTTACGTGTCAGCATGGCGTAATGCGGGATAGTGAGCTCAGGATCATCGAGCTTCTGGTCATCGAACAACAGCAGATCCAGATCCAGCGTTCTGGACGTCCAGCGATGACCTGCACGAACCCGTCCGAAGTCGTGCTCGATCGCTTGAAGTGATGTCAGCAGGGCCTTGGGGGTGAGGCGAGTGGCTACCGCGCATACAGCGTTGGCGTATTGCGATTGAGATGTGCCGCTGCCCGGCAGCGGATCGCTCTCATATGTCGACGACCACTGCGTGAGTTGAGTGTGAGGAAGGGCAGAAATACGCTGAAGGGCCTGGCGCAGGATATCGACGGGGTTGCCGATGCCCTGCATTGACAGGTTGCTGCCAAGGCCGATAAAGGCCTCGCTCGCTATGGGTAGCAATGCCTGTTCAGCCCAAGACACTGGCGCTAATCTGGCTCAGCGAGCAAAGCATGAACACTTGGCCACTAGTGCTGCGGTTTCCGCCCACGACGACGGCGCGGTCGTCTGCGTCCATCACCATCGTCACGTCCGCCTGACGATTCACGACGCTCAAGGCGCTGCTGCTCATGTTTTTCCTGTGCTTCATCATGCAGCAATCTGCCCTCGTCGGACGCAATGTAGTCTGTCCACCACTGTCCCGCGCCCTCGGTATCCTCTCCGGCAGCTTCCCGCAGGAGCAGGAAATCATAGGCGGCGCGGAACCTCGGGTGGAACAGGCAGGACTTGACGTTTCGCTTGCTATGACGCTCGAGCCGCGATTGAAGACCCCAGACCTCTTTCATGGGCATGGTGAAGCGCTTCGGTATGCTCGTGGTCAACAACTGCCTGGCTACGACTGAATCCGCTGCCGCAAAGAAAGCGTCCTGCGGTGCCACGTCGGTGGCGAGCGTCTTTCGATATTCCTTCGAGAATGCTTCCCAGAGAAAAGCGGCGTAGATGAACGCGGGCGTTACTGGCTTGTCTGCTGCAACCCGGCTATCTGTGCTCGCCAGGGCCAACAGTGCGAGCTTCAGCCCGGTTGGCGTCTGTGGAACTTGTGCCAGCAAGTACTGCAGCAGGTTGAAATGTTCGAGCTGTTTCCAGGCGGCCTGACCGTAGCCGGACATAAACAGCTTAAGCGCTTCATCGAAGAGTCTGGCAGAGGGTACTCCAGCCAGCAGTTCGCCCAGCTCATAGATAGCGTCCGACGCTGCCTTGTCAACGGTGAATCCGAGCTTGGCGGCAAACCGGGCAGCTCGCAGCATCCGTACCGGATCTTCGCGGTAGCGAACAGCGGGGTCGCCTATGAGGCGCAGTACCTTGTTATTGAGATCATCCAGACCGTTGGCGTAGGCATGGATACTGAAATCGGAGATGTCGTAATACAACGCGTTCACGGAAAAGTCGCGTCGTTCAGCGTCCTCGTCCTGATTGCCGTAGGTGTTGTCTCTGAGTATGCGCCCGGTCTCTTCGTGCAGATGCTCGTCTTCAAGGTCAGCTGATGCGCGAAAGGTCGCCACCTCGATGATCTCACGACCAAAGCGGACATGGACGAGCTTGAAGCGGCGGCCTATGAGGCGCGCGTTCGAGAATAGCCCGTCTACGACTTCGGGATGGGCGTCGGTAGCGATATCGAAATCTTTCGGATGGCCGCCCAGCAGGAGGTCACGTACGCCACCACCCACCAGGTAGGCCTGATAACCAGAAGCGTTCAGGCGATAGAGCACCTTGAGTGCGGCGCTGCTGATCTGCTTGCGTGAAATCGAATGCTGATCGCGGGGGATTATTTTTTTGTCGATGCCATGAGTAGCAGGCATGGCTGCCTGTGGAATGTCGGCCTGTGGCTGCGGCGCAGCGATGCGGCGTGCAAATCCTAGAAGTTTTCTGAGCATGAAGAATGTCTGTTTTTGTGCGGAAGAATGCCAGGACGCATAGTAAAGCAAAAAGCAAGCGGACACGAAGGAAAAACATGAAGGCTGCTCGAAGCAGCCCCATTGAAAGTGACCGGTGTGGTCGGAGAGAACAACGCTGAGCGCGCTGTCATATCAAATTACAAGCAAAAGGCTTTGAACACATCGAGCAGTAAGACTCTAGGAGCAGGCAATTCGGTTTCTGTGCCGTTGTTGTTTTTGTTAAGGCTTTTCTTATTCCGAAACTGCTTCAGGAGCAATCAATCTGCTAGAAGGCCAGCATTCAAAACTTTCAGCTCGTGCCCGGTTGTTATTGTTTGAGGGGCGTGAGACTCAAGTGAGTCATGTCTAAGTGCATTATTGTTTTTATTGGTGCGGAGTTCGTATTGTTTTTATTTTACAATTCATTACATAGCAGTAACCAAGCCAACTTGTTAAATGTATTCAATATCAATAGCTTGTGTTTATAGCGTTGGTTCGGTGTGATGTCGGGATGTCAGAAGTGTTACCTATGCCCGCGGTTTATGTGTCTCCACTGTGTTCGCAGGTAACAAAGCAGGTCATCCCGACTTTTTGGGGCGAGGAATGCTCAGGCGCTGACGTCGTTCCCACAGATTTTTTCTGCTAATGCCCAGTTTTTTAGCCAATTCTGTCTCGCTCATCGTGTCCTGGTTCTCCAGGACAAAATGCTGGAAATAGTCTTCCAGTGAGAGATCACTGCTTTTGGCAGCATCGGCTTCCTTCGGCATGTCATCGCCCGTGGCGAGCGCCTCAAGATAACTGTTCTGACGATCGTCAAAGTCAATGTCGAGTAGGTCGGGTGTAATACCGGGTGCATCGGTGACGATGATGGCGCGCTCCAGCGCGTTTTCCAACTCTCGCACGTTACCTGGCCAATCGTAGGCAGCTATGGCCTGACGGGCAGCCTGGGTGAGTACGATGCCCGGCTTGTCCATGCGCTTGAGCAATTTCTGCAGGAGCTTGTCCGCCAGAAGCAGGATATCGTCGCCCCGATCCCGAAGCGGCGGAATCTTCAATGGCATGACGTTCAGGCGATAGAAAAGATCCTCGCGGAACTCGTTATTCCGTGTCATCGCCTTGAGGTTACGGTGCGTTGCTGCAAGAAGCCGGACGTCCACCTGGCGGGACTGGGTAGATCCGACACGCCTGATTTCACCCTCCTGCAATACGCGCAATAACCGCGCCTGGGCCTCGAGGGGGAGTTCACCGATCTCGTCGAGAAAAAGCGTGCCGCCGTCAGCCGCTTCGATGAGGCCTCGTCGCGCACTCGCAGCGCCGGTAAACGCGCCTTTCTCGTGGCCGAACAGTTCGGATTCGATCAGTGTCTCGGGTATGGCTGCACAGTTCACGGAGATCAGGGTCTGGTCATGGCGGCGGCTCAAGGCATGAAGCGCTTTCGCTGCCAGTTCCTTCCCCGTGCCGGACTCGCCCTGTATCAGCACGGTCGAATCAGTCGGTGCCACTTTCTCTATGAGCGTGAACAGCTTCAGCATCTGCTCACAGTCGCCGTACATGAAACTCTTGACGCCTGCGCGTGGCGGACCTTCGGCAGTAACTGTCTCGCTACTACCTGCTGTGGGTGAAGCGGAAACCGCGCCCGCGCTCTGGACGAGCTGACTTCGCTGACGCTGCCTTATCAGAATCGACTCGATGGCGGAGAGCATCTCATCATGGTCGAAGGGCTTTGCAAGATAGTCCACTGCGCCACGTTTCATGGCGTTAACAGCAGAGCGCATGCTCGCATAGCTGGTCATCACCAGAACCGGAATGTTCTTGGCCTCCTCAATAAGGCTGGTGCCTTCTCCCCCAGGTAGCCTTACATCGGTGATGATGAGATCGAGTCGCTCGCTACGAATAGCTTCGAGCGCCTCATCTAGGTTGCCGGCCTCGCTGACTGTGTAATCGTTGTACTCGAGCAATTGCTTGAGCGCAGAGCGAATGACCTGCTCGTCTTCGACAATGAGAATGTTCGCCATAAAAACGGGTTACCGCTGTTCGCGTGCAGTTATATCAGCAAGAGGCAGCCGTATTTCGACTCTCGTCCCCCGCTGAAGACTGGATTGACCAACCGACGCTGGGCCTGGTTCCGACGGCCCGCTCCCAGCCACTGAAGGCTTGGCAGATAGCGCGATACTGTCCGTGTTATCAGCCGGATATATTGGGCTATGGTAACTGATCTTTCCGGAATGTTCTTCGATGATACGGTGTACAAGTGTGAGCCCGAGCCCAGTACCCTTGTCCGGGCCCTTTGTGGTGAAGAAAGGATCGAAGGCATGTCGCAGTACCTGATCGCTCATACCTTCACCAGTATCGTTGATGTGAATGATGCTGGTGTCGATAGTCCGCTCATGTTCGAGAATGACAATTCGGCTTTCAAGACCCTTCAGGCTTGCTTTGACGCAGGCATCCCGGGCGTTGGATAGCAGGTTAATGAAGACCTGAGTCAATAACTGCTCGTCACCTGTGACCACACAGTCTCTGGGGAGTCTGTTGTCAAAGCTGACATGACCGTCGATTCGGGACAGCGACAGCAAATGTATGGCTTCTTCCACCCGGTCGAAGAGCACGACAGCACCGCTGTGGCTGAACTCTGGCGCGTGTCCACTGCGCGCAAAATTCATCAATGATTCGAGAATGTTGGAGATCCGCCCCGTTTGCTGGCGAATTTGTGAAGCAACTTTGAGCACTTCTTCTTCGTCGGTAACCAGCCGAAGGTTCTGTGCAAGGCAGTCGATACCTGTGGCTGGATTGCCGATTTCGTGCGCGACGCCCGCTGCCAGTTTGCCGATCGACGCGAGACGCTCACTATGCCGAACTTCTGCTTCGAGCCGCTTCACTTCAGTCAGATCTTCCACGACGATAACCTGACCAAGGTCGTTTGCATCAGCGCCGCCGATCGCGTTTTTGTAGACACTCACCCAGCACTGCCTGTCAGGGAGATTCAGCATCTGAGCATTGGCAGCGCTCCGAGGCTCTTCAATGACGCCTGTAAGTAGCGAGCTCCAGGGTTCTGGCAACGCACTGAGGTGAGAGCCAATGAGAGACTGCGCAGGCAGACCCGAAAGGGTTTCAAAAGCCGTATTCCAGATCAGTATCTCGTTCTCTTCCGAGACGGTGCAGGCTGCGATGGGCAAATTCAACAGGATCTGACGATGATAGCGTCGTAGCCTGTCCAGCTCACCCGCTAGCCCGGTCAATCGGTCGTGGTAGCGCTCGAGTTTGTTCTCAACGAAAGTGATATCAGGTGCAGTCGGCAAACTGCTGCCAAAAGCTGGCGCTTCGCCACGCCTCATGAGGTCCGGATGGGCGCTCAGAGAGGTCTTGACGATATCTCGTGCAAGTGCGGGTCCCAGCAAGCCCGACAGGTTCGCTTCAAGCCGGTCCCTTAGCCGCCGCAAAGCGTAGGGGCGGGTCTCGTCTGCCGAAAGGTCGAGCTCCCTGCAGGCTCTGCGAACCTCTCGGGCGGCCGTGGTCTCACCGAGTTGCGAGGCTAAAGCGGTTGAAAATTCACCAACCGAGCGGACACTGAGGCTGCGGGGATTGCCGTGGGTAAAGCTGGTAAATGAACAGGCCTGCGCTGCGCTCAGTTCGGCCTTTGTGCTGCGGAAAACAAGCGAGACGGTCACGAAAATCGTGATATTGACACCAAGCGCCAACATGATGGCAACATGCCAGTACTCATCGATGTCGGCGACTACCGGATAGAGTGTGTCGGAAAAACGGAGCCATTCGAAAATGCCCGCATAGGGCAGCGCTACGAGCACCACCCAGCTCATGATGCCGGCGATCAAACTGAAAATGATGCCGAGTCTGTTCGCAGTTGGCCAGTAGGTAACCGCCAAAATGCCCGGTAACAGCTGCAGGCTGGCCGAAAATGACAGGAGCCCAAGCGTGGACAGGGTCACTGAATCGGGCAGCATAGGGGCCAGAGCAGCGACGGCAATCATGAGAACTATCGCCAGGATTTGCCGCCCGGTGGTGAGCCAGCGATACAGGTTCTCCTGACTCAGCATCCGACTGGACACCGGCTGATAGGTCGGCAGCACCACATGGTTCAACAACATGCTTGAAAGTGCCACAACCGTCACGAGCACGACGCCGCCCACAGCCGCCAGAACGATAAGTACTGTCAACCCGCTAACCAGTGGAGATTGCATCACCACGCCGAGCGCCAGCAGAAAGAACTCAGGCTCTGTGGGCAGTGAGAGTTTGATACCAGCCCATAGCACCACAGGAATTGGCAGGGCGAGCACGAGCAGGAGGGCCGGGAACAGCCAGCTCGCTCTGAACAATGCGCGGCCGCTCGAGGGGCCCATGAGCAACATATGGAACATATGCGGTGTAGTGAGGGCTGCTCCGAAAAATATCAGCAGCAGAGTGCGCCAGGGGCCTTCTTCAAGATGGCGGTCAATCGAGCTGATTCGCTGAGCGCTGTCTACCAACCAGGCATCGAGTCCTGAGAATCCATTGAAGACTTGATAAAGCGTCAGTAGCCCTATCGTGGTAAAGCCTACGAGCTTGACGAGCATTTCGAAGCTGAGCAGCGTGCTCAGTGCCATGTCCGGCTTACCGGTTTGCAGCTTGTTTCGTGCGATAACGATGACCAGAACAGCAAGTCCGCTCCAGTAAGCGATCATGAGTGCCCAGGCATGGTCGGACGACTGCAGCAGGTATCCGAAAAGTTCCTCAAGTGCCTTGAACTGCAATAACAGTAGTGGAAGTGATGCGAGCGCCAGGAACACCGATATGAGGGTGCCGCTGCCTTGGCTCCGGTAACGGAATGTGAAGAGGTCAGCGATACTTGTGAGCTGATAGGTTCTGCAGATTTCCAGTAGGGGTGTCAGCAGAACTGGTGCCAGGAGATAGCAGCCGCTAATGCCAAGGTAGATTGCGAGAAAGCCGTAGCCCGACTGGTACGCGGTGCCAACGGCGCCTAGAAAGGCCCAGGCACTGGCATAAACACCCAGCGGCAGTACGAATAGCAGCGAAGATACAAGGGACCTGCCCTGAATGCGAGGCCAGCCCCGACCGCCTGCAACACCTGCGAACCCGACGCAGACGAGATAGCCCGTAACGAGAATAACTAACCACAAGGGATCAAAAATCATCGGAATTCTTCCGGCTTTCCAGCAAGGCAGCGACGACGATGACGGCAGCCCAGATGAGATAAGGCCGATACCAGCTGCTGCCAGGCGCAAGCCACCAGTCCATCACGATGGGTGATAGGAGATAGATGCCAAAGACAAGCAGGAAAACAAGCCGGTAGATATACATCAGTGCACTCTACTACGAGGCCAGTGGCTGCGCCATCGGCGCCGGTACAGGCTCACAGCGTCGACAGGCTCGGGTGAGAAATAGCTCGCTCGCGAATGTCGCCGATGAGCGCCGGATTCCAGGCCGCAGCTGCGTGCTGCAACAGAAGCTCCGGATCAACGTCTGTGAATTCATCAGCAAGCTTGGTCATGCCCAGAAATCGAAGACAGAACAAGAGATTCTGTATGACGCGGCGGTCATCCAGTGGTGGAGCTTTCGATTGCTTACTCAACTTCTGGCCCTGCTCATCCACCAGGATCGGAAAATGCGCAAAGCTGGGCGGCATCCAGTCGAGCGTCTGGTAGAGCGCTTGTTGCGCAAAGGTTTCGCTGAGTAGATCCGTTCCTCGCACCACATCAGTGATGCCAGCATCATGGTCGTCCACCACCACGGCAAGCTGATAGGCGAATACACCGTCTCGCCTTAGAAGCACAGGTTCTTCCACAATCGGTTTCAAGACAATGTCTTGAGAACCTTGTAAGCGGTCAATGAATCGCAGGTTTGAGCCGGCTACCCGAAACCGCCAGTTCACATCGTCAGAAAGCGCCGCGGGTCTATCGCAGCGCTGACAAGGTAGTTGCGATGCCAGACTGATTGCCTTTCGGCTACAGGCACAGGCGTAAACGGCACCTCGCGAAAGGAGCTCGTTGAAAATGGCTTGATAACGAGTGAGTCGGGCAGACTGATAGACGACGGGGCCATCCCATAACAGGCCGTGGCGTTCAAGAGACGTGAGGATGGCAGTAGCTTCGGTCTGCCGACTTCGAAGTGGGTCGATGTCCTCGATCCGCAGCAGCCATTCGCCGTTTCTGGATTTTGCGTCAAGAAAGCTGGCAACTGCTGCTATCAGAGAACCGATGTGCAGTGGGCCGGTAGGAGAGGGCGCAAACCGCCCTCGTGGTGCAGACAGGGCTTAAATCCCGGTCTGACGCTCCTTGATTTCTGCAAGTGTCTTGCAGTCGATGCATTGCGTGGCAGTTGGCCGCGCTTCAAGACGGCGAATACCAATCTCCACGCCGCAGCTTTCGCAGAAGCCGTAGTCATCGCGATCAATATTATCGAGCGTCTTGTCGATCTTCTTGATCAGCTTGCGCTCACGGTCCCGTGTACGCAGCTCGAGACTGAACTCTTCTTCCTGCGTGGCTCGGTCGCTTGGATCAGCATAGTTGGCCGCGTCTTCCTGCATATGATGCATGGTGCGGTCGACCTCTTCCATGAGTTCCTGCTTCCAATTCAGCAGCATCTGGCGAAAATGCTCCAACTGGCTGGAGCTCATGTACTCTTCGCCCTTCTTTGGCTGATACGGCGTGAAGTCGGTGAAGCCTTCAGTAGCAGCCTGCTTGTTGGCCTTCTGTGTAGGCGCTTTCTTAGCGCGGGTCTTACTGGTGTCAGTGCTGTCAGTATTCTTTGCAGATGCTGGCATAAACTGCCTCACTAGATGCTGTGACCAAAAATAGCTGTGTACAGTACCCAAGGTATTGAGGTTCATCTCCCCAATCAGAGCCTATGTCTGCGTAGGAGAGCCTCATCCACCGGATTCAGGGGGCGCAAAATACCAGAAATCCCCCCGGGGGCCAACTGTTGTTACGTCGTGTACGTGCGACCAATCACTTTAGTCTAAGTCGAGGTGACTAGCCAATCGCTTCGCAAGGCAGTCGATTTCAAGCAACTGATCACTGCACACGCTTATAACCGTCGGCTGCTCAGTGTCATTAAAAGGCTCAAGCGCCTTGATCTGCCGCTCCAGAATCGAAATATCCGCTTCTGCCGCATCCTGTCCTCGTGCCTTCCGGGACTCTACGCGCGCCCGAAGAATTTTTTCTTCCGCCTGGCAGGACATGATCGCGAACGGAACGCCGTTGCGTTCAGCGACCCGACGCATCTGGTCCCGCTGAACAACTTTGAGAAAAGTAGCGTCAAGTATGACTGACCGACCCGCTTTCAGTAAAAGATCAGCTGTGTCGGCAAGATGCGTGTAGGTCTGCTCCGTCGAGTCGGCTGCATAGATGCCTTCATTAGCGGATGATTTCGTGTTGTCCAGGGGCTTGAAGCCGTGCAGGCGTTTGCGCTCGACATCTGACCGCACGCGAATCGCCTTGAGGTGTTCAAGCAGATGTGTGCTTACAGTGGTCTTGCCAGAACCTGAAAGCCCCTGCGAAATAATCAGGAATTGCCTCGGAATGCTCATGAATCGTTCGGCGAGACGCAGGTACTGACGGGCCTTTCCAAGTTGACGCGCTCGCTCAGCTTCAGCGATTCCCTCATTCCCTGCCGTGAATAGGGCAATCTTGCAGCGAACCATCGCGCGGTAGGACTTGTAGAAATTGAGCAGACTGACGCCTTCGAAATCGCCAGTATCTTCGAGATAGATATTCAGCACCCGGTAAGCAAGGCGATCGAGTCCACGGTCCTGCAAATCCATCAACAGAAAAGCGAGGTCATTGATCGTATCGATCCAGCGGAAGTCCTCATTGAACTCGATGCAGTCGAACAGCGATGGCTTGCCATCTATTATGGCAACGTTGCCCAGGTGCATATCGCCATGACATTCCCGTATGAAGCCGCTTTTCTTTCGCGACTCGAGCAGTGGTTTCAAACGGTTGAACTCGCTGGTCGCCCACTGCTGGACAACCCGAAGCAAGGCCTTGTCGCCCTCGTCTACCAGCATTGGCTCAATTTGTTCGAAATTCTGCGCCATGGGTGCGAACACCTGATCCGGCTTGCCAAAGTCGCTGTCGGCAGTGGCTATGGCACAATCATCGGCATGAAAATCAGAAATCTGATGCGCGAGCTGCTTCATGTAAAGCGGCAGCGCTTCATCATCCGGGTCAAGTCTGTCAAGCACCGACGCCGGGTCGAACTGACGCATCTTCACCGCGTATTCGATGGCCTCGCCGGAAGTATTCATCTCCGGCGCATCTTCACTGCCACCGATAGCGACCACATTCAGGTAGACTGACTTGAGAAGTCGGCGGTTGAGTCTAAGCTCCTCTTCACAGAAGTGGCGCCGTTGTGCCAGTGTGGAAAAATCAAGGAAGCCGAAGTTCATGGGCTTTTTGATTTTGTAGACAAACTCCCCGGTCAGCAGCACCCAGGAAATATGTGTTTCCAACAATTGAAAGTTGGCAACCGGATGATCGTATAATTCCGGATTCTGTAGCGCCTTGACCAGTGCTTCGCTCATATATTCTGCTTGCCCGCTGTCTTGTAAGGTTCTCGTTTGCAGCGCAGAAGAGTAAACGATCGGTCTCTGCTTGCCTACCTCCCCGCATTTACCCGTCCATCAAATGGAAAGCCTTCTCAATGGCAGAACGTAGAAAAACCGGCGCCAATGGCGGTAAAAAGAAAAGCCCCAAGTCAGGTGGCAAAAAGAGTAGTGCGGTGGCCGCACGCTCATGGAAAAGACGTGCGCTAGGGTCGCTTCTGAAACTGCTCATCGTCGCTCTCGTCGGCCTGGCCCTGTGGAGTCTATATCTGGATATCCAGGTCAGGGAACGCTTCGAAGGAAAGAAGTGGCAGATTCCCGCAGCTGTTTATGCCGCACCGCTAGAGCTCTACGCAGGGGCACAGTTATCGCTTGATGTGCTTGTCGGCGAGCTGACTGCGCTGGGTTATCGGAAAGTGAGTCGAAATCCTGCGCTTGGCCAATATAGTGCCTCTGCCAGTCGGGTGAATTTCATGCCCAGGCACTTCGACTTTCCTGATGAAGCCGTTGCTGCTGAAGGATCTGGCAGCACGGCGCCCCAGGCCCTTAGCGTGAGCTTCAGCGGCGGTTCCATTGCAGAACTTGAAACCGCTGCCGAAGGGCGTCCAGTGAGCTGGTTTAGACTGGAGCCGAGAAAAATAGCCGGGATCTATCCCAGTACCCAGGAAGAGCGCACGCTGGTGCAGCTCCGCGAAGTGCCCGATCTTCTGATCCAAGCCTTGCTCGCAGTAGAAGATCGCGACTTCCGCGACCATCATGGCGTAGCGCCACTCTCAATTGCCCGCGCGATGCTGGCTAATCTCTCCGCAGGTAAGGTGGTTCAGGGCGGCAGCACGCTTACGCAGCAGCTGGTGAAGAACTTTTATCTCAGCAGCGATCGTACCCTGACGCGCAAGCTCAACGAAGCGCTTATGGCGCTGCTACTCGAGCTTCACTACAGTAAGGACGATATACTCGAAACCTACATTAATGAGATTTTTCTGGGTCAGCAGGGCGCCTACTCGATCCATGGCTTTGCTACCGCCAGTCGGTTCTATTTCGCTCAACCACTCAATGAGCTGCAGCCACATCAGTTGGCGCTGCTGGTAGGCCTTGTCAAAGGCGCATCCTATTACAATCCTCGGCGCAGTCCCGCAAGGGCGAAGCAGCGCCGGGACCTCGTGCTGAAAGTACTGGCGGATCAGGGACTCCTATCTCAAGCCGAACTCGTGAAATGGCAGGGCATGCCCCTGGGCGTACGCAAAGAGCCAGGGCGGATCACCAGTGCTTTTCCTGCATTCGTTGATCTGGTCAGGCAACAGCTGAACGAGGAGTACCCAGAGGAGGTGCTGCAGAGCGAGGGGCTCAGAATCTTTACCACGCTCCGCCCTGAAGTGCAGCAATCCGCTCAGAACGCACTCAGCTCGACCATCAAGCAAAAGTCGGCAGCGTTAAAACAGCCGGCGCTTCAGGGCGCCGTAATCGTCACGGATAAGAATAGCGGTGAAATCGTGGCGCTTACCGGTGATCGTTCTGCTGAGGCTATTGGCTTCAATAGAGCGCTGCAGGCCGAGCGTCAGGTTGGCTCGCTGCTGAAGCCTTTTGTTGCACTGACAGCGCTTGAACAACAGCCCACGCTGTCTTTGGCCAGTCGTGTCAAGGATGAGGCCATTACGTTGCGCTTCAAAGATGATTCCACCTGGACGCCGGCCAATTTCGATTCCAAGAGTCATGGTGAAGTTCTGCTACGCGAGGCATTCGTTCATTCGTACAATCAGGCGTTTGTGCACCTTGGTTTGAACGTGGGGCTTAAACCCATCATCGAGACACTTCAGCGTTTTGGCGCCAAGAGAAAGATGAACGCCTACCCGAGCCTTATCCTCGGAGCGGTGAATATGACGCCACTCGAACTGACACAGATGTATCAGAATCTTGCCTCAGGGGGCTTCTCCACACCCATGAGGAGTATTCGTATCGTTACTGACAGCGATAACAAGGTGCGCTCACGATATCCTTATCAGGCAACCCGGCTGGTGGAGGATGAAGTTGCCTACATCATCCAATATGCCATGATCGATGTCGTTCGCTCGGGAACAGGTCGTTCCGTGTACTCGGCCTTTCCGGACGATTATCAGGTGGCCGGCAAGACCGGCACGACCAACGATCTGCGGGACAGCTGGTACGTTGGTTTCAACGGCGACTATCTTGCTACCGTGTGGATGGGCAATGATAACAACAGTAGTACCGGTCTGACCGGCTCTTCGGGCGCACTTCAAGTGTGGAAGACGCTCTACAAGGACCTGCCACTGACCTCTCTCATGCCTACGAAACCGGATACGGTGGAGTGGCACTGGATCAGTCCTGATGGCAAACTCAGTGCCGAGCGTTGCGCGGACAGCATTCCGCTGCCCTTCCGTGCCCAGTCTGTGCCTGTAGAAGAGGCCGATTGTGGCGACATGGGTGATGCGATAAACCGATTCTGGCGACGGCTCGTTTCTCCACTTACCGATGAGTAAAAAGTATTCATGAACTTCCAGCATTCAGAAATAATCAGTGATATTGCCGCCAAACCATGTGGGCTTATCAAATCGGCTGGCGTTGTGAGTCTGTTGTTTGTGGTAGCGCTCTCAGGCTGCACCTCGTTCCAGGAAACCTATGGGCGAAAGCCACCTGTGGTAACGGCGCCAGCGCCACAGCCTGGTATCGAGCAGCCTTCCGATCGAGCGCCTGCCACTGCAGATAAGCCCGAGGTCCGGCAATCGGAGGAACCTCGCCGTTCGAGACCGAGCGTGCAGGTCGCCAGAGCAGAACCCTTACCGGCGGCCAATCATTTCATTCAGCAGGCGCGGACAGCCTCAGATCAGGGCGATTATGCCCAGGCACTTTCGCTTCTCGAA
Source organism: Allohahella sp. A8 (assembly GCF_047946665.1). Taxonomy (GTDB): domain Bacteria; phylum Pseudomonadota; class Gammaproteobacteria; order Pseudomonadales; family Oleiphilaceae; genus Allohahella. The sequence continues at coordinate 3,314,400 of NZ_CP172312.1, read as the reverse complement.
CGCGCACGTCGAATATCCCCGGGTGCAGGTGAGGTCTATCTCGAAATCGCAGAAGTGCATATGAACATGGGCGACACCGCCCAGGCCAAGCAGTTTTGCTACAAGGCCCAGTCGCTGTCGGGAGATGATGCCGAATTCAAGGAGCGAATCCGGCGTGTGCTCAATCAGATAGGTTCTGCATAGCCTTCTCTGCTGCAGCGATGGTTTCGTCAATGTCCTCGTCGCTGTGCGCAGCCGACAGAAAGCCTGCCTCGAAGCAGGACGGCGCCAGGTATATGCCCGAATCCAGCATGCTGTGGAAGAACTTCCTGAAACGCGGCAGATCACTCTGGACGACTTGGGAAAAGCTGGTTACAGGCTTCGCCGCGTTGAAGAAGAAACCGAACATCCCGCCGCGACAGTCAGTTGAAAAGTCGATGTCGTAGCGGTCGGCGGCAGCCTGGAAGCCTTGCATGAGCTTGCGACATCCATCTTCCAGCTTCTCATAGAACCCTTCGGCTGCAAGATGTTTGATATTTGCCAGACCACAAGCCATTGCCAACGGATTGCCCGATAAGGTGCCCGCCTGGTAAACGGGGCCCAGAGGGGCCAAATGGGACATGATGTCTCTGCGGCCTCCGAACGCCCCAACTGGCAGACCACCGCCGATTACCTTGCCGAGCGCCGTCAGGTCAGGCGTTATACCAAAAGCGGCTTGGGCACCGCCTCGCGCTACGCGGAACCCCGTCATCACCTCATCGAATATCAACACCGCGCCATGCTTCGTGCACTCATCTCTCAATGTTTGCAGAAAGCCGTCTACTGGCTGAATGAAATTCATGTTGCCCGCGATTGGCTCGACGATTATGGCAGCGATGTCATCACCGTACTCTCCCATGGCAGCGACGACTTGCTCAGCATTATTGTATTCAAGCGTGATGGTATGCTTCGCAACGTCAGCCGGCACGCCCGGCGAATTTGGAACGCCTAGCGTAAGCGCGCCTGATCCAGCCTTGACCAGCAGCGAGTCGGCATGCCCGTGATAGCAGCCTTCGAACTTGATGATCTTATCCCGCCCGGTGAACCCGCGCGCAAGGCGAATAGCGCTCATGGTGGCTTCCGTGCCCGAGTTGACCATGCGTACCATATCGATAGATGGCATAAGGCTACAAATAAGCTCGGCCATCTCGATTTCAATTTCAGTCGGCGCGCCGAAGCTCAAGCCATCTTCGAGCTTGTCCCTCAGGGCAGTGAGCACATCAGGATGCGCATGCCCAAGTATCATCGGACCCCAGGAGCCGATGTAATCGATGTAGCGCTTGCCGTCCTCGTCGAACACATAGGCGCCTTTGCCCTTTTTAAAGAACACAGGGCTACCACCCACGCCGTTGAATGCTCTGACAGGGCTGTTGACGCCGCCTGGAATGCTCTGCTGCGCACGTTTGAAAAGTTCTTCTGAATGACTCATGAGTTTTCCGTAAGATGATTGTTAGTTGAATAGCGCGACAAGTTCAGCAGCCGCGTCGTGAATCCCGTTGAGCGAGTCCCGGCTGAAAACGCTGCCGACGACAGCGATCCAGTCGGCGCCCGCTTCGATGAGTGGGCCGGCATTCCCTGCATTGATGCCGCCAATTGCCACGAGGGGACAGTCGAATTGGCGTCTGGCCTGTTGCAGGAGGGCTATGCTCGCTGCCACCGCAGCTGGCTTGGTAGACGATGGGAAGAACCGGCCGAAGGCCAGGTAATGAGCACCTAGCTGCCGACGTTCAGCGGCTCTCTCGAGCGAGTTGTAACAAGAAGCACCATAAAGCATGGGACGCACTTCTGCTGCCTGCGCCGCTAATCGCTCAATCTGCCAATCTTCATCCCGGCCAAGATGTACGCCGTCTGCTCCACATTCGGCTGCGAGGTCTGCATCGTCGTTGACAATGAAGCAGACCTGCCGCTCCAAGCAAAGGTCTGCTAGTTCTCTCGCCTCCGCCAGCCGATCCGTAAAGGGGTACGCTTCGAGGGAAGCCTTGTTGCGGTACTGTACGATGCGAGCACCGCCGTCTATGGCCGCTTCAACTCGACGCACCAATGTGGGGTCGCGAGAAGCGTCAATATCTGTAATGACGTACAGCCCTCGCTCACCACCCAGTATGGCGCGGACATGCGAACGTGTATCTTTGTAGCGCTGCGCTTTTCCGATAATCAAAACGGCTTCACCACCACCAGAATCACGACAGCAATCAATATGAGAACCGGAAATTCGTTGAACCAGCGATAAAACCTATGTGTGCGAACGTTGCCGTCAGCAGCAAACTTCCGCATCAGACTACCGCAGGCAAGGTGATAAGCTATGAGAATGAAGACCAGCATCAGCTTGGCATGCATCCAGCCCATCTTCATGACAGCCGGGTTCTGCGACAACAGCGCCACGCCTAAGATCAGCGTCGCTATCATCGCTGGTGTGGCAATGCCCCGATAGAGCTTACGCTCCATCACCTTGAAGCGCTCGTTGCCCAGGGTGTCGGTTGTCTGCGCGTGATAAACGAAGAGGCGGGGTAGGTAAAACAGGGCCGCGAACCATGCGACCATGGAAATGATGTGGAATGCCTTGAGCCAGAGATACGTCATGCCTATAGAGTCCTATTGTTTATTTTGAGGAATAGTAGTTGACGATATCGGTGTGGGTCACGATGCCGATAATGGGCTTGATCATCGGCGCCGATGTCCGTTGCACATAGAGTGCCTCTACGTTTGACGCACGCAGTACAGCCAGCGCCTCCTCCAGCGTGGCCTGTATATGCAATGGGGCCAGATCACGTCGTTGTGCGGGAATTTTGAGCAGATTCACTCGTATGTTGACCTGTGCCTCTTCAGTATCATCCGTCCCTGCGGACGCCTGCAAGTCCGCGTGCTCGCTCGGCTCCGGTTCTATCTGAGTGCCTTCAATTTCCTCGGAAAGCAGAGCATCGTCTGACCCACGGTTCTCCTCATCCAGCAATTCGAGGTACCGCGAAAGGTCTACGGCCGGCATGAGCGACACAGGCCCGTTTTGATCCTCTATGAGAATCCACACTGGTGAATTCTTTAGCAGCGCGTGAGCTTCCTCCAGAGAGTGTTCAGCTTTCGTGCGGATGAACCGTCGCTCCATGATGGCGGCGACTGAAATCCGTCTTAACGCCTGTGTCAGCGGCTCGAAGCGGTAGTCAAGGCCCTGGGCCTGCAGAAGCGCGATAAAAATCGGTTTTTGACGAAACAGATTTCGCGTCAGAAGTCCCGTCACAATGATGATGATCATCGTCGGCAACATGATGTTCGAAGTTCTCGTAAGCTCGATAATCGCTATGATTGCCGCCAATGGCGCCTGCAGAACTGCTCCCATCATTGCGCCCATGCCCAGCAAGGCATAAAAGCCTGCATCGGAGGCTGCTGCCGGCATCAAGGCCTGTGCGACCATACCCAGGGCACCGCCCAAACATGCGCCGATAAAGAGTGTGGGGCCTATTATTCCGCTCGGCATGCCCAGGCCGATCGATATTGAGGTGACGAACAGCTTGGCGAGGCCGAGTGTCAGTAGAACCGGCGCAGCATAGCCGCCTAACAAGGCCGTATTGACCGAGTCATAGCCTACCCCCATGATTTCCGGGAAAGCAATTCCCGCCAGGCCGGTAAGCAGGCCTGCAAGCATCAGGCGGCTCAGGATCGGCCCCTGAAAATGTCGGCTCGTTGTCAGAACGGTCTGATTGAACACACAGGCGGCCAGGGCAAGCGGCAAAGTAGCCGCGAGAATGAGTGGCAATTCAGCGAGCGACTGAAATGCTATGTCGGGCACCAGAAACGCTGGTTCGTTACCATAGAAAAATTGCGTCACTACGGCCGCGCTGACCGCCGCCAGGATGATGGGCGTAAAGCCTACGATGGTGTACTCCATCAGGACGACCTCCATGGCGAAGATAATTCCGGCCAGCGGCGTGTTGAATGAAGCAGAAATAGCAGCTGCGGTGCCACAGCCAACCAGCATGCGAATCGAATTGTTGGGTAGCGCAGCCCACTGACCGAGAAGACTGGAGACCGTAGCCCCAAGGTGCACTGCTGGCCCCTCCCGTCCCGCGCTCTGGCCTGAGATGACTGTGGCGGCGCCTACGATGAACTGCAGGACCCCGTTGCGCCAGGAGATGTGGCCCTGATGATACCCAAGCCGCTCAAGTACGTGAGTCACACCAACCTTGCGCAGATGCACTTTCAGTCGGAACAGCAGAATGCCTATAAACAATGCACCGCAAAGTGGAAAACTCAGGCGGGCTATAGTCGATATCCCTTCGAAATTTTCCGAACTACTGCCTGGCAGCATCAGCGCCAGCGGAATCTCTATGGCCAGGCGGAACAGCACAATGACCAGTCCAGTCACAATACCGGAGACCAATCCAAGTATGGCGAGCTGCGGAACCGCATCGAAACCCGCCAGCTGTCGCCGGAAGGGCGCGAACATCAAGTCGAGCCGTGTCTTGAGCCCGATGTTCATCTGACGACCGCGTCGGGTCAGTTGCGCGAAAAATGGCAAGATGTCTTCTCAGCCCGATTCTAGAGAGTTGAGTACTGTGCTGGTACTATGGCGTCATTGGATTCTACACAGTCTCGAGGGGAAACATGAAGCGTAGTAAGGTTGGCATTGTTGGCGGCACAGGTTATACGGGCGTTGAGTTGCTGAGATTGCTGCTGGCGCACCCCCATGTCGAAGTGGCTGCCATCACCTCTCGTTCTGAGGCTGGCCAGAAAGTCGGCGAGTACTTTCCCACCTTGAGAGGCCGGACCGAACTCGCGTTCAGCGACCCTGAATCCGGCGACCTGGAGGAATGCGAAATTGTCTTCTTTGCGACGCCGCATACCGTAGCAGCGTCCCAGGTAGGCGCGTTGCTGAAGAAAGGTATCCGAATAGTCGATCTTTCAGCCGATTTTCGTTTGGCAGACAAAGTGCAATGGGAAGAGTGGTATAAGGTCTCCCATCCGGCCCCGGAGCTTTTTGGCGAGGCCGTTTACGGACTGCCTGAAGTCAACCGAGAAGCCATCGCGTCCGCGAAACTGGTAGCATGTCCTGGCTGTTATCCCACGGCAATCCTGCTCGGCCTCTTGCCATTACTCGACCAGGAGTCCGTGGACCTCACGAGCATAATTGCCGACGCGAAGTCAGGCGTTAGCGGGGCAGGTCGAGGCGCTGCAGTCGGCACACTGCTGTGCGAGACAAGCGAAAACTTCAAAACCTATTCGGCTAGTGGACACCGACACCTTCCAGAAATAATCCAGCACGCAACCAGCCGCGCCGGCGGCCGCGAGTTTGGACTCACCTTTGTGCCGCATCTTGTGCCCATGATGCGTGGCATGGAAGCAACGCTCTATATCAGGCGGGCCCCCACCAGCGGTCCCCAATCAGAAGGTATTGAAGATCAGCTTTCGCCGCGGGCAGTGCATGCCCTCTTCACGAAGTGTTTCGAGAACGAACCCTTTGTCGATGTGCTACCACTTGGTCAACACCCTGAAACCCGGTCGGTCAAAGGCACCAACCTTTGCAGAATCGGTATTTTCAGGCAGCCCGGCAACGGCCCGATAATTATTTCGTCGGTGATCGACAACCTCGTGAAGGGCGCATCAGGCCAGGCTGTGCAGAACATGAACCTCATGCTAGGTCTGCCGGAAACAGTTGGTCTTGAAGCCGCAGCGTTGCTGCCAGGATGACCTGTATCACGGCTGCCCCAGGGAGCTCACTGACAGCGTGAGAGACTTGAGCTCCATTGCCGAAGAGAAGCTTGTCGTTGCCCCGCAGCGTCCGGACACACGCACTCTGAGCCGCGTTCTCAGTTGGCTGGCAATATTAATTGCGCTGGGTGGGGGGCTCGCGGTCGGTTGGCTTAAAGCGGCAAGCATGTATCAATATTCGGAGACGACGGCGCTTAGAGCGCTTGACGCGCTGGAAGATGCTCAGGCCAGCATTGCCCAGCTGTCACAGACCTATGAAGCAATGAACCGCAGCGCAGAGATCGATAGAATCACCGCAGCAGAAAGCCGCGCAGTTATAGCTAGCCTGGAGGACAGGCTTGACCAACTTGCCGAGGATGTTACTTTTTACAAAAGTATCATGGCCCCGTCTGACACCGACAAAGGCCTGCAGGTGAAAGATTTTTCCTTGAAGCCCACTGGTGAGCCGCGAACCTTCACCTACAAACTGGTGCTCACCCAGGTCTCCGAGAACGAACGCTATGCTGAAGGCGTCGTCGCGGTAAGCATCCAGGGCAAACGAGACATCACCAAGCGCCCGTCAAGGCTTAATCGTAAGCCGGCACTGACAAAAGGCAAGACGACGCCTGTCAGCAGCAGTGAAGAGATCCTGTCACTTCGCGACCTGACAGGTTCGGAAGAGCTCGGCATTCGCTTCAAGTTTCGGTATTTCCAGAATATCGAGGGCAAATTTGTGCTACCCGAACATTTTGAGCCAGAGCAAGTCCAAGTGGTTGCCCAGGCCAAGGGTACGCGGGCCTCGAAAGCAGAGCAGACCTTTCCATGGAATCCAGGAGCCTGAACAACAATGTGGCGAAAGCGCAGAAAAGGTGGTTTGCCCGCCGAACTTCAGTTCGACACGCTGATCTCTGAAAAAACGCAAATAGAAGGCCTGCTCGAGTTCAGCGGTGGAGTGCATCTTGATGGCAAGGTGATCGGAAACGTGTCCGCGTTGCCCACTGATAATGCATCAACGCTTGTCAGAGTCAGCAGGCAAGGCGAGGTGAGAGGCAACATTTACGCTCCAAACGTGATTATCAATGGACGCGTATACGGCGATGTCTACGCGTCCAACTATGTGGAACTGGCTGAAAATGCCTGCATCAACGGCAATGTTTATTACAGATTCATTGAAATGGCTGTAGGCGCCGAGGTTAATGGGAGTCTGGTGCATCAGGAGGAAGTCGTTGCCGAGGGCGGGGGCGACCTGAAGGATCGCCTGATCGAAACCGAGTCGGCTTCTTTTACCGAAGCTTAAATTGACTCCTGGCAGTTTCGACGGATAATAGGGTCATATGCAGTCCAATGAGCGAGAAATGCAGCCATGAGTATAGAACAATCGTTCGATCCGTCGGTTCAGACCCCGCCGCTCCATTTTTCAGAGTCTGCGGCGAAGAAAGTGAAATTGCTGATTGAAGATGAGGGTAACGACGAACTCGCGTTACGCGTCTTCGTCACAGGAGGTGGATGCTCCGGTTTTCAATATGGTTTCTCTTTCGATGAATCTACCCAGGAAGACGACACTATCGTCGAGCGCGAGGGTGTTCGGCTACTCGTCGATTCGATGAGCTATCCCTATCTCGTCGGGTCAGAGGTCGATTACAAGGAAGGTCTCGAAGGCGCTCAGTTTACGATCAAGAATCCTAACGCCCAGACTACGTGTGGTTGCGGCAGTTCGTTCAGCATCTAGCCCCGCTGGCGCCCTTCAAGCAGGATAAATACAGCCGAGGACTCTAGCGCCCCGGCTTCCCGTTACTGTTTCACACGCGACTGGACGCCGTTCCAGGCATTGCTGGGCCAACCACGCAAACGCTGTCGCCTCCATCATGTCGCCATCTAGACCAAGCTCGTCACTTGTCTCCACCACAGCCTGACTTTCATCGTCCACCGAGATAGAGAAAGCAGCCTTCAGCCGCTCCATAAGAAATACATTGTGAACGCCGCCACCATAAGCGATGAGCCTCCTACACTGAGGCACGAATACCCGAATCTGGTTTATCACACTGAGCGCAGTGAGCTCAGTCAGTGTGGCCAACAGGTTCTCGCCTGAAACGACGGCCGAATCGCAGAAGTACTCAGGCGCCCGCTGTTGGAGCCATTCCAGACTGAAGCGTTCAGGCCCCGTGCTTTTCGGAGGTAGCTCGTCAAAGTAAGCATCGGAAAGCAGTCTTTTCAGCAGGCTTTCATCCACCACGCCGCGGCGCGCATGGGCCCCCTCTGCATCGTATTCAGTATTGAAGAACATCCGGCTGCAATGGTTGAGCAAGGTGGAAGCCGGACCTGTGTCGAAGCCCCGCAGCTTACGCTCTGCGTCTCTATAGCAAATGTTGGCGATGCCGCCGAGGTTCAGGAAGCAGATTGTTTCATCCAGCGTCTTTTGAAAGGCTGCCGCCAGAAAAGCGGGGAGCAACGGTGCGCCCTGGCCGCCCGCAGCGATATCGCGACTACGGAAATCGCAGATCGTTGTTACGCCGGTCTGCTCAGCTATCAACGCGCCGTCCAGCAGTTGGTGTGTCAGTACCTGAGGCGAAGTTTGGTGGCGAATGGTTTGGCCATGGCAGCCGATCGCGTTTATGTCGGCCGGACTGATGCCAGACGCTTTTAAAAGGTCCTGAATGCAGGATGCACTCAATAGAGTATAGGCGTGCTCGATTTCCAGATATTCAGCAACAGACCAGGTGGAGGCGGTCGCCAGACGCCGAAGCGCTGACGCAAGCTGACTTTCGAAAGGGAGGTAACTTCGGTAGAGAATTCGCGGAGGCTGGCCCGGGGCCAGCTCCGCGATGACCGTGTCCAGTCCATCCAGACTGGTCCCGGACATCTGTCCTATATAGAGTGCCGAATCGGTACTGCTACAGGTCTGACTGTGAATCCTTGCCATTGTTCATGACCAGTTGATGAGCATTGGCCTCACGATTCAGCTGCGACACCAGGGTCGTTGCAATATTGGCGAATTGTGGACGCTCTTTCTTCGGCACTGGTCGTGCCACAGGCAGCGCTACAGTAACGGGATTCTTTGGCGCACCATTTACTCGGAACTCGAAGTGCAGGTGAGGGCCAGTTGCCAGACCAGTGCTGCCAACGTAGCCAATCACATCACCCTGGCGGACCTTTGAACCTATTCGAATGCCTTTCCTGAAATTATTCATGTGCGCATAAAGGGTAGTTATGCCAGAACCGTGCTGTACAACCACAACATTGCCATAGCCTCTCTGCTTCTCCAGCACGACGACTCTGCCATCGCCAGTTGCCTTGATAGGCGTGCCGCGAGCAGCGGCATAGTCTGTGCCGTTGTGTGCTCTGATCTTATGCAGGATCGGGTGCCGCCGCTGCAGGTTGAATGGCGAAGAAATCCTCGCGAAATCCACCGGTGAACGAAGGAAAGCCTTTTTCACGCTAGCGCCTTCAGGCGTGTAGTAATCAACCTGACCAGTGGCGCTCTTGTAGCGAACGGCCGCGTAACTCTTGCCCTGGTTTACGAATTCGGCAGCGAGAATAGGGCCATCGGCGATATGCTTGCCGTCAAGAAACTGCTTCTCGTACATGACCCGAAAGCTGTCGCCCTTCCGGATATCCAACACAAAGTCCACGTCCCAACCGAACAGGTTGGCCAGTTCCATAATCAGCTTGTCAGACAGACCTGCTGCCTTGCCATCAAGAAACAGCGACGTCTTAATCTTGCCTTCTGCGTAGGTCACCATGCTATCTGGTTCAACCACAATCTTTTCGAGCGCGAAACGCTCGTGGACATCTTCTTTGATCAGCCAGGTTTCCAGCTTCGATCTTCGCAGCTGAAGCGCGACGAAATTATTATCAGCATCGAATGCGAAATCCAGTTCTTCACCTGGATATAGCCGTGTCCACTCTTTATTGCTGACATTATCAAGCAGACGCTTGAGCGTCTTGCCGTCAACACCAGCACGGTCGAAGATTCGCGACATGCTATCGCCACTCTGCACCTGGAAACTGCGCCATTCCGCCGCATTGGCAACGATGGGTTCTGCCTGGGATTCTGGCGTCTCTAAAATATCAACAGGACTCAGAATCGCTTCAGGACCTGGAACGGTGTCAATGAAATCATCTTCGCTAGCGGACCGACGATGGTGGAGTACGCTGTCGACACTGTAGTTCGAAGCGAGCATCGGGGAGGCGCTCATTAATGCCTGCGGTACGGTGAGAGCTACTTCTCTTGGCGCAGACATCCTGCCGTCGAGCATAGGATAGAGGCGTGTCGAAGCGTCCGCCGGACCAACACTTATTCTGTTGGCTTCAGCCGTTTCACTTGGGCTTAACAACAGGGCGCCTGCGAGCATGCACACCCCTACCGACGCTGCCAGCATATGAGGTCTTGAAAGATCTGGGAGTAATTTGTCAGTTTTCATCGATAGTTGCGTCAGACTTTGGTGAATCAACATGAAGAGGCAAGTATAAGCATAAAAACCGATACCTGCCCACGTTAGGCGTCCTTTTCTGTTCGCTGCCGGGTGTACACCACTACTGCGAAGCTGGACGCATGTTTCCCTACCCTCAAGACCCCGGCTTCGCGGGTCCTTGCTCCTGGCTTATATAGCTGTTCTGCCACGTGTTCTAAACGTAGCATCTATAAGCATTTTTTTGCAGGGATAATTCGGAATGTTTGGTAGTGATTAGTGAGCAGCTGTAATGACTGTTACCGCACGTCACACACAAGCGTGCCTGTGTAACATCCGCCACCTGTTCCTTCCCTCACCGGAAAAGTAGCTCTCATTTGTTTACGCTGCCAGTTATCTACAACTTTTATCGTTGACCCCGGCGTATCGGATTCTCAGCTTTTTTGTGCCGTCAACCTCGCCACCGTATACTGCAGCAAATCTCCACCTTTCAGGAAAACAGGCGGGTATGTCGGAAAGACCAGAGCACCATAGCGCGCTGCCAGAGCAGCAGCGTTCAGTAGAAGATGATCTCAGCCTCATTCGTAGAGGCACGGACGAAGTTATTCCGTCCGAGTCCCTGTACGACAAGCTGAAATCAAAGCGCAAACTGCGCATCAAGGCCGGGTTCGATCCCACGGCCCCGGACCTCCATTTCGGTCACACTGTTCTGCTTAATAAAATGCGGCAGTTTCAGGATCTCGGGCATGAAGTCATTTTCCTTATCGGCGATTTCACTGGCCTCATTGGCGATCCAACCGGCAAGAGTGCTACCAGACCGCCACTGAGTGTGGCGGACGTCCAGCGCAATGCCGAAACTTACAGGCAGCAGGTTTTCAAGATTCTTGATCCGGAAAAAACAATTGTCCGCTTCAATAGTGAATGGATGGGCAAGATGACGGCAGCAGATATGATTCAGCTTGCCGGCCAGCAAACCGTTGCTCGAATGCTTGAGCGTGACGACTTCGCCAAGCGCTACCGTGCTGAGCAGCCGATTTCCATTCACGAATTCCTCTACCCGCTCGTGCAGGGCTATGACTCTGTAGCACTGGAAGCGGACATTGAGCTCGGCGGCACTGACCAGAAGTTCAATCTACTGATGGGACGGACACTACAGAAGTTTTACGGCCAGGAGCCGCAAGTTATTCTCACCATGCCTTTGTTGGAGGGTCTGGACGGCGTCAACAAGATGTCGAAGTCCCTAAACAACTATATAGGCGTGAATGATCTCCCCGGCGAAATGTATAGCAAACTGCTTTCCATGCCTGACCAGCTGCTCTGGCGCTATTTCGAGCTTCTGAGTTTCAAGCCAATGGCACAGATTCGTGAATTCAAGGCGCAGGTCGATGCAGGCGACAACCCTCAGGTCTACAAGAAGATACTGGCAGAGGAGCTCATCACCCGCTTCCATGGTGCTGAGGCTGCGGAAAGTGCGCCGAGGTCCGCTGGCAACAGAGTAAGTCATGGTGAGATTCCAGAGAATCTTCCTGAAGTTGAAGTCTCGCTGGATGGTCAGGCCGCCATGCCATTACCGACTTTGCTTCGCTTGGCGGGCCTGGTTAAGAACGGAGCGGCAGCAAAAGACATTATTGGCAGAGGTGCGGTATTCGTCGACGGTGCGGCAGCTGAAATGGGGCTGAGCTTCATGTCAGGTTCCACCCACGTGGTTCAAGCTGGCAAAAAGAAGGTGGCAAGGGTCCGTATCGTCGATTAGCTGCCTGTCTCACGGTTTCTAGATCACGCAACTAATTGATAAATAGGTAAAATATATTGGTCGGCCATTTTATTTCACTTTATTCACATTAAACGCTTGATCCGGCGGTTTAGCTGCGTATAATGCGCAACTCCTTCGGGGCAAACAGCAAAACGCAGGCACACAGCAGGCGCTAAGCGAGGCACTGAAGACCGCTCTTTAACATAGATATCAAGCAATTTGTGTGGGTGCTTACCGGTACTGTTCTGATAAGAATGGTCAAGGTAAACACTGAAGCAATTCAGTAGTTTTAAACTTGCCATTGATGAAGTTATTTAGTTTTGATGATTTAAACTGAAGAGTTTGATCATGGCTCAGATTGAACGCTGGCGGCAGGCTTAACACATGCAAGTCGAGCGGTAGCAGGCCTTCGGGTGCTGACGAGCGGCGGACGGGTGAGTAATGCATAGGAATCTGCCTGGTAGTGGGGGATAGCCCGGGGAAACCCGGATTAATACCGCATACGCCCTACGGGGGAAAGGATGGGATCTTCGGACCATCCGCTATCAGATGAGCCTATGTCGGATTAGCTAGTTGGTGGGGTAAAGGCTCACCAAGGCGACGATCCGTAACTGGTCTGAGAGGATGATCAGTCACACTGGAACTGAGACACGGTCCAGACTCCTACGGGAGGCAGCAGTGGGGAATATTGGACAATGGGGGCAACCCTGATCCAGCCATGCCGCGTGTATGAAGAAGGCCTTCGGGTTGTAAAGTACTTTCAGTGGTGAGGAAGGGTAAGTCGTTAATAGCGGCTTACATTGACGTTAGCCACAGAAGAAGCACCGGCAAACTCCGTGCCAGCAGCCGCGGTAATACGGAGGGTGCGAGCGTTAATCGGAATTACTGGGCGTAAAGCGCGCGTAGGCGGTTATACAAGCGAGATGTGAAATTCCCGGGCTTAACCTGGGGACTGCATTTCGAACTGTATGGCTAGAGTTTTGGAGAGGAGAGTAGAATTCCCAGTGTAGCGGTGAAATGCGTAGAGATTGGGAGGAATACCAGTGGCGAAGGCGGCTCTCTGGCCAAAAACTGACGCTGAGGTGCGAAAGCGTGGGGATCAAACAGGATTAGATACCCTGGTAGTCCACGCTGTAAACGATGATCACTAGCCGTTGGAAGATTTAATCTTCAAGTGGCGCAGCTAACGCGATAAGTGATCCGCCTGGGGAGTACGGCCGCAAGGTTAAAACTCAAATGAATTGACGGGGGCCCGCACAAGCGGTGGAGCATGTGGTTTAATTCGAAGCAACGCGAAGAACCTTACCTGGCCTTGACATCCTGCGAACCCTCTAGAGATGGAGGGGTGCCTTCGGGAGCGCAGAGACAGGTGCTGCATGGCTGTCGTCAGCTCGTGTTGTGAAATGTTGGGTTAAGTCCCGTAACGAGCGCAACCCTTGTCCTTATTTGCCAGCACGTAATGGTGGGAACTTTAGGGAGACTGCCGGTGACAAACCGGAGGAAGGTGGGGACGACGTCAAGTCATCATGGCCCTTACGGCCAGGGCTACACACGTGCTACAATGGGGCGTACAGAGGGATGCAAAGCCGCGAGGTGGAGCGAATCTCACAAAGCGTCTCGTAGTCCGGATTGGAGTCTGCAACTCGACTCCATGAAGTCGGAATCGCTAGTAATCGCGAATCAGAATGTCGCGGTGAATACGTTCCCGGGCCTTGTACACACCGCCCGTCACACCATGGGAGTGGATTGCACCAGAAGTAGGTAGTCTAACCTTCGGGGGGACGCTTACCACGGTGTGGTTCATGACTGGGGTGAAGTCGTAACAAGGTAGCCGTAGGGGAACCTGCGGCTGGATCACCTCCTTAAACGCACGTCAGTCAGTGCCGGTTAAGTACCCACAACAAATTGCTTGATACTATGTAGACCTCCTGGTTTGACCCAAGTGGCTTTCGAGCTATTTGGGTCAACCCACGGGTTGATGCTCTTTAACAATTTGGACAAGCTGAAGTAAACAACGAGTGGATAATTCTGACTTTGGTCAGATGAGATTCACGCGGAGTTTTACTGTAGTTGTACTCAGACGCAATACCGGCGATAGATTGTAGCAATACAATACATCGTGTTTGTGTCAGCAGAGAATCAGCAATGACGAAGGACCTGTAACAAGGTGTCCTGTAAAGGATGCGTTTGTTTTGGGTTATATAGTCAAGTGAATAAGCGCACAGGGCGGATGCCTTGGCAACTGGAGGCGATGAAGGACGTATGAGCCTGCGATAAGGTTCGGGGAGCTGGCAAACAAGCTATGATCCGGACATTTCCGAATGGGGCAACCCACTGCTTTTGAGCAGTATCATTTCCCGTACGGGAGGTGAGGCGAACCTGGAGAACTGAAACATCTAAGTACCCAGAGGAAAAGACATCAATAGAGATTCCCCAAGTAGCGGCGAGCGAACGGGGACCAGCCGATGTTATTTGTGTTAGAAGAACGACCTGGGAAGGTCGACCAGAGAGGGTGATAGTCCCGTATTCGAAAACACTTTTGACACGCATTAAGTAGGTCGGAGCACGTGGAATTCTGACTGAAGACGGGGGGACCATCCTCCAAGGCTAAATACTCCCAGTTGACCGATAGTGAACCAGTACCGTGAGGGAAAGGCGAAAAGAACCCCGGAGAGGGGAGTGAAATAGACCCTGAAACCCTGTGCGTACAAGCAGTCGGAGCAGACTTGTTCTGTGACGGCGTACCTTTTGTATAATGGGTCAGCGACTTACGTTTGGTAGCGAGCTTAACCGAATAGGGGAGGCGTAGGGAAACCGAGTCTGAATAGGGCGAATTAGTTGCTGGACGTAGACCCGAAACCGAGTGATCTAGCCATGGGCAGGTTGAAGGTTGAGTAACATCAACTGGAGGACCGAACCGTAATCTGTTGAAAAAGATTCGGATGACCTGTGGCTGGGGGTGAAAGGCCAATCAAACTCGGAGATAGCTGGTTCTCCCCGAAAGCTATTTAGGTAGCGCCTTGGACGAATACCACCGGGGGTAGAGCACTGTTTGGGCTAGGGGGTCATCCCGACTTACCAACCCCATGCAAACTCCGAATACCGGTGAGTACTATCCAGGAGACACACGGCGGGTGCTAACGTCCGTCGTGAAAAGGGAAACAACCCAGACCGCCAGCTAAGGTCCCCAAGTACCAGTTAAGTGGGAAACGATGTGGGAAGGCTCAGACAGCTAGGAGGTTGGCTTAGAAGCAGCCATCCTTTAAAGAAAGCGTAATAGCTCACTAGTCGAGTCGGCCTGCGCGGAAGATGTAACGGGGCTAAACTGGTCACCGAAGCTGCGGATGTATCTTAGGATACGTGGTAGGGGAGCGTTCTGTAAGCCGATGAAGGTGTGTTGAGAAGCATGCTGGAGGTATCAGAAGTGCGAATGCTGACATGAGTAACGAAAAGGGGAGTGAAAAACTTCCCCGCCGGAAGACCAAGGGTTCCTGCGCAACGCTTTTCGGCGCAGGGTGAGTCGGCCTCTAAGGCGAGGGTGAAAACCGTAGTCGATGAGAAACGAGTTAATATTCTTGTACTTAATTTAACTGCGATGTGGTGACGGAGAAGGCTAGGCCAGCGCACTGTTGGATGTGCGTTTAAGGTTGTAGGCTGGAGGTTCAGGTAAATCCGGATCTCCTTAAGGCTGAGGACTGAATACGAGCCCTTTTTTGGGCGAAGTGGTTGATGCCAGGCTTCCAGGAAAAGCCACTAAGCTTCAGGTTAGATTGAACCGTACCCCAAACCGACACAGGTGGTCAGGTAGAGAATACCGAGGCGTATGAGACAACTTGGGTGAAGGAACTAGGCAAAATGGTGCCGTAACTTCGGGAGAAGGCACGCTGGTTTTGGTGAAGGACTTGCTCCGTAAGCTGAGACCAGTCGAAGATACCAGGCCCCTGCGACTGTTTATTAAAAACACAGCACTCTGCCAACACGAAAGTGGACGTATAGGGTGTGACGCCTGCCCGGTGCTGGAAGGTTAATTGATGGGGTTAGCGTAAGCGAAGCTCTTGATCGAAGCCCCAGTAAACGGCGGCCGTAACTATAACGGTCCTAAGGTAGCGAAATTCCTTGTCGGGTAAGTTCCGACCTGCACGAATGGCGTAACGATGGGGGCGCTGTCTCCACCCAAGACTCAGTGAAATTGAAATCGCAGTGAAGATGCTGTGTATCCGCGGCTAGACGGAAAGACCCCGTGAACCTTTACTATAGCTTCACAGTGAACTTTGAGCCTGCTTGTGTAGGATAGGTGGGAGGCTTTGAAGCGGTGACGCCAGTCATCGTGGAGCCATCCTTGAAATACCACCCTGGCATGTTTGAGGTTCTAACTCCGGTATAACGGTACCGAGGACACTGTGTGGTGGGTAGTTTGACTGGGGCGGTCTCCTCCTAAAGAGTAACGGAGGAGCACGAAGGTGCGTTAAGTACGGTCGGACATCGTACGGTTAGTGTAATGGCATAAACGCGCTTAACTGCGAGACGGACAGGTCGAGCAGGTACGAAAGTAGGTCATAGTGATCCGGTGGTTCTGAATGGAAGGGCCATCGCTCAACGGATAAAAGGTACTCCGGGGATAACAGGCTGATACCGCCCAAGAGTTCACATCGACGGCGGTGTTTGGCACCTCGATGTCGGCTCATCACATCCTGGGGCTGAAGCCGGTCCCAAGGGTATGGCTGTTCGCCATTTAAAGTGGTACGCGAGCTGGGTTTAGAACGTCGTGAGACAGTTCGGTCCCTATCTGCCGTGGACGTTGGAAATTTGAGAAGAGCTGCTCCTAGTACGAGAGGACCGGAGTGGACGAACCGCTGGTGTTCGGGTTGTCATGCCAATGGCATTGCCCGGTAGCTACGTTCGGACGGGATAACCGCTGAAAGCATCTAAGCGGGAAGCCCCCTTCAAGATGAGATTTCCCGAATCCTTGAGATTCATAAGGGCCCTTAGAGACTATGAGGTTGATAGGTTGGGTGTGTAAGTGCTGTGAGGCATTGAGCTAACCAATACTAATTGCCCGAATGGCTTGACTATATAACGCCAAAGCAAAGGCGGTCAGATTTTCTCTGACACAAACAGGTATTGCGACTGCGCAAGCACCTGGTACAACTACACAGCTTGTCCGATTGTTGAAGACACCAAACATAGGTGAGTGGTTTTGATCATGACCGCTCACGAGTTGCTGGCTTAGCCGGCAACGGCCTCTGAAACGAGGTCAACCAGTTTTGCCTGATGATCATGGCGGACGTGAACCACCTGAATCCATTCCGAACTCAGTAGTGAAACCGTCCAGCGCCGATGGTAGTGTGGCACTTGCCCATGCGAGAGTAGGTCGTTGTCAGGCATCTACACCGAAAGCCCCGTTGCGAACGCAGCGGGGCTTTTTTTATGGCTATATTGTCCTGCTTCAGGGCCGCGCTCCCTGCGTCGCCTTCGTTGCATTCGCTCCAATGACGGTGCAAGATGATTCTTTATCACTACGTGAGGCGGCGATTTTGCTGAGTGGTCATGACAAAGTTTCGATCGAGGGCATCAATTACTGTGGCTATGTTGCTTGCGTACTCTTTGCCGGCGGCTTCAGAGAGCTTTGGCAAACAGCGTCAAAATAGCTACATACCCGATATCAGTACCCAGGCCGGACAAGCCGGCTCCGCTAGCAGCAGAATGCAGGCCGGATCTTCGTCCGCCATGTCTCAGTCTGATCAGTCAAGACAGAATCAATACGATAGCGCGCGGAGACCTTCATCGGCGTCTTATCCCCAGGAATATCGTCGATTTGAGCGACGTCCTCTCGATGTGCAGAGCTATCGGGAAGGGTACCGGGACGGTAGTCGAAGCCAAAGGAGTCAAGAAGCCTTACGCGCAGCAGTACGAGCTTGCGTAGTCAGCTCTGGATATTCGTACACCACCTGTGAGGATCGAGTCCTCAACAGTTACTAATAGCCGGTCAAAGCCGCTGTTTGCGCTACTGCTCATAAGGATCCTCGTTACAGCTCTATGGAAATTCTGTGGATCCTGATCGCTTTTATCTGTGGCTTGTTGGCTGTCCAGGTATCGCTACCTCCTTTGGTCGGCTTCCTGGCCGCGGGGTTTGTTCTCAATCTGATAGGTGTTGAAGAAAACGATCTGCTGAGGCAGCTGGCAGACGTGGGCATAACCTTATTATTGTTTACTATAGGCCTAAAGCTACGCCTCGCTGACTTGGTAAAGACCGAGGTCTGGGCTGGTGGCTTGGTCCACATATCTCTGTGGTGTGTAGTCGTTGTAAGTAGTCTTCTTCTGGCAGGCTTCCTGAGCGCGCCCCTGGTCGGAGATCTCAGCCCGCTCGGAACGAGTCTTGTGGCGTTTGCACTCGGCTTCAGTAGCACAGTTTGCGTGGTGAAGCTGCTCGAGGACAGTGGGGAGCTCCGAACCCGTCACGGTAAACTTGCCCTCAGCATTCTTGTTGTCCAGGATATAGTGGCGGTAGTTTTTCTCGCCATAGCCGCCGGCGAGACGCCTTCAGTCTATGCGCCTTTACTCATCCTCCTGATTTTCACAGCACCACTGCTCAAGAGTCTGCTTAATCGTGCAGGGCATGATGAAATGCTGCCGTTAGCAGGATTTCTCCTTGCATTAGGTGGGTATCAGCTATTTGAGCTGTGCGGTGTCAAAGGCGATTTAGGTGCTCTCGTGATAGGCATGATGCTCAGTGGTCACTCAAAAGCCAATGAACTATCAAAGTCCCTGTTGAGCTTCAAGGATATCTTCCTAATCGCTTTTTTTCTGTCAATAGGCCTGGCTGCGCTGCCAACCTTGGAAACGTTTGCCATTGCGGTTGTGATCCTTGGTCTTCTTGTCCTCAAATTCATGATTTTCATTGGGGTGTTTGCCATCCTGCGCCTTAGGGCCAGGACCATTTTTCTCTCCGCTCTGGCGCTGACTAACTACAGCGAATTTGGGCTCATCGTGGCCTATATCAGTAATCAGGCCGGATGGCTCAGTTCTCAATGGTTAATGATTATCGCAGTTGCCAGCGCCATGTCCTTCGTCGTTACCAGCACGCTCTATCCTCGGGCCCATTCTCTTTACCAACAACACAAAGAGAAACTTAAAGAATGGGAAACGAAGCGACACCTGCCAGAAGATATTTTTGATTGGCCGCGAGAAGTGGAAATTCTTGTAATCGGACTAGGTCGAGTTGGACGCGGCGCTTTCAGCGCACTCTATGAACGAGTAGGCAGTCGAGCCTGGGGTATGGATGCGAAGGCGGAGTTGGTAATGCGACTCCAGGCTTCGGGTATGCATGTCTTTACAGGCGATGGTGAGAACGCAGATCTTTGGGAGGCTGTGGACACCGAGCAGATCAAACTGGTGCTATTGGCGCTCCCGTCGATTAAGGACGCGGCTAGCATTTTGAAGCAGTTGAGGGCGGCAGGGTTTCAGGGTGCTATAGCAGGCATAGCTCGATATGAAGATGACCGGCAGGCGCTGTTAGAAGCGGGCGTTGATCATGTCTTCAACTTCTTTACTGAAGCTGGTGTGGGTTTTGCGGAAGATAGTCTTGCGCTGGTGAAATCCCAGTCCAGAGCCTCTGGGTCCATGGCGCGGTAGAAACGCACACGATTCTGGCTTGGGCCAAAGTCGAAACAGAGAAATCCAGGCACAAAAAAGGCTGCGTTAGCAGCCTTTTTTCAACTCAAACCAGCTTTACAGCGGCTTGACGTTCTCAGCTTGAGGACCTTTTTGGCCCTGGCCGATAGTGAATTCAACCTGCTGGCCTTCTGCCAGAGTCTTGAAGCCTGAGCTCTGAATAGAGCTGAAGTGAACGAATACGTCTGGGCCATTCTCTTGCTGAATGAAGCCAAAGCCTTTTGATTCGTTGAAGAATTTAACTGTACCGGTGACGGTGTTTGACATAACTAAGTCCTGTATTACAAAAAACAGATAGGGTGTTGCTTAAAGAAGTGGGTATTACTGACTAATCTTAACCAGGACGAGATAAAAACAACCTTAACTCGAAAAATAACACCGGCATTTCTAAGCAACTCCACTATACGCCAGTTTGGTCCTTTGTCAAAAGTTTTTTCTTGAAGTGGCTATGGGGTGCTCACTGATTCTTGCGTTGCTCCGGTCCCCCGATCACTATACTCATAAGTTTGACGACGTAGTGGCGAACGGCAATATTCTGGTCGCCGCAGCATCGACTCGTCTTTTTAATCCGAGTAGGAGTTCAATATTTCAATGAAGAAGGAGCTTGCCCGTCTGATTCACTTGCTCGCTTCAGGTGAGCCCGTGTCCGGTCGTGTCATCGGAGAAGAGATCGGGGTAAGCCGGACATCGGTTTCGAACTGGGTGTCGCAGTTGGCAGATTATGGGATAACGGTGAACAGTCAGGCTGGGGTGGGCTACTGTCTGCCGCGGCCCCTCGGCTTGCTGCAACCAGATGTGGTGCAGAGGAGAGTCGGTCAGACTATGCATCGAGTATTTCAACTCGAGATACTTGAAAGCGTCGATTCTACGAACATTCGTGCCTTAGAAGCCCTTCAGGCCTATCTGGGAGGGCGAGCTACTGCAGACCTCGTGCACGAAGCAACTGTAAGCAAGTTTGCCGTGGCGGTTGCGGAGTATCAGACTTCTGGGCGAGGTCGTCGGGGTCGCTCCTGGGTCAGCCCCTTTGCGGCGAACATAAATCTTTCTCTGGCAGTGCGAGTGAACCAGGCGCTCGGTTCTTTGAGTGGTCTGAGTCTCGCAATAGGGATGGCTATTGTCCAGGTGCTTCGGCGTTATGGCTTCAGCGAGGTTGGGCTCAAGTGGCCGAACGACGTGCTTCTGCACGGCCGGAAGCTTGCAGGCATCCTTGTTGATGCGCAGGGTGAAATGGAGGGGCCGGTCGATCTCAGCATAGGCGTAGGTCTCAATGTAATGATGCAGTCGTCGGACGTTGACGGGTTGATAAGTCAGCCATGGGCTTCATTGGAGCAGGCTGCATCTGCAAAAGCCATAACGGTTCCAGATAGGTCTCTCCTGGTGGCGGACCTGATTGCCGAGATAGTAAGAACCAGTGAATTGTTTGCGAGTCATGGGTTCGGATATTTCCAGCCCGAGTGGTCACTGTTCGACGCTTTTCATGGTGAGATTCTCGAGCTGACGTCCCAGCTTGAGCCCGATTCCGGTCAATCCATGGGAGGGAACAGGCTGCCCTTGGCTGTAGGTCAGAATGCCGGGGTGGATGAGCAAGGAAGACTGCTCCTTCGCAAGGGCGAGAATACTGATCCCATAGCGTTTGCTGGCGGCGAAGTAAGCCTTAGGAAGCATTCAGTTCTACAGAAGGTGAGTGGTCATTCCGCTAGCCAGGGGGGCAGTTAGGTGGCGTGTCAACGGTCGTGGCCGTCACGGCTGTTGCTGATCGACGCGGGCAATACGCGCCTCAAATACAAGTTGATCAACGCGTTGGCAGTTGAGGAGTTGAGAGATGTGCAGCTCACTGATGGCAATTATCTCCGCCAGCAGATCGTTGAAAAGATCGTCGCAGTGGAGCCTGTCTACATAGCGAATGCAGAACTAAAGGCCGTGAATGGGGGTGCTGGTGAGAATAGCTTGGCCGTGGACAAGCTTCGAGAACTGGTTGCTGATCCAGGTACACTCCTGCTGATGTCGACTGTAGCCCAAGGCGCCGTCATGGCTGTATTGAAGGCCTGGCAGGCAGAATTGCAGGTAATCGTGGAGGCAGCTCATGTCACGCAAAATGCTCTCGGTGTCTCCATGCGTTACGCGCATATTGCATCGCTTGGCGTGGATCGTTGGCTTGCAATGATTGCCGCATATCAAAAGGCATCAGCTGGGCTGTGTGTCATAGATTGTGGAACCGCAATAACGGTAGATTTCCTGAGCTCCACTGGAGTCCATGAAGGCGGGCTGATTGCCCCCGGATTTACGACCTGTCTTACAAGCCTTAATTTGGCGGACTCTCTGAAAAACGCAGTTCAGGCGGCGGCGAGTCACCCGCTTGGTGCGACTTCCGGAGCAGGAGGTGTCCGCCATGATGGCCTGGGTCTCTCCTCTGCTGCCTGTATTTTCCACGGGGTAGACAGGATGACGGTCGCTTTTCTCGATTCCATATTTGCGCAAGCGCGACGCTTCGAACCTACTCGTGAAATCTTTATCACGGGCGGTGGATGGCCTGCTCTGGAATATGAACCAGCCGTCGACTACCGTTATGAAAGAGATCTAGTGTTCGAGGGGCTCATTCTTTCCTGGGTGGAGGGCCTCACAAGGCCGTTTCTGCCGCAACCATGACGTTGATTAGGTAACCGACTTGCGCTTTCTTTTGCTGGTGTTGTTTGTGCTCAATCTTGCTGTTGCGGGGTTGTCGGCGCTCGACCATTTTCAGCGTACCGAAGGGGTCCCGTACGACGAAGCGCAAAAGTTGATGTTGCTAGGTGAGGGGGCTGTTGCGGAGGAAGAGAGCAGTTCTGAGGTGGGTGGAGTTAACCCAGTCCCGCAGAGTGCTACGGTCGCTTCCCGAAACGGTGGAAGCATAGGGCGAGGTCAGCTGGCAGAAATTAGCACCTGCCTCTTGGTGGGCCCCATCAACAGCCCAATAGTCCTGGAAGAAAGCAAGCGCCTGTTCGGAGTTTATGGTGTTCCGGTTCAAGAGCTGGCGGAAGAGGTCGGTGAAAAATCCGAATACTGGGTCTATATACCGCCGTTCGAATCTAAAAAAATTGCAGATTCCAAGTTAGTTGAGTTGCGAGAGCTCGGATTTGAGAGTGTCCCGATATCCCAGGGAGAGTTCCGAGGCGGAGTATCTCTAGGTCTCTTCAATGCGCGAGAATCTGCAGTAGAACTGGCCAAGCAGCTGGACGAAAAGAAGATTGGCTCTAAGATCAAGGAGTTGAAGAAGAAGTCTAACGATCGTCGGCTACTGACAGCCTCGGAAGTTCCTCGAAATACCAAGTCGGAATTGCTCGCTTTGCTGGCTGCTCTTGATTCGTCTCTAGAGCATAAAGAAATCATCTGCAAATGACTTGCATGCTAAAAAAAACTTCCGTAATATTGCGGCCTCGCTGAAAAGCGTGTCGGTGCTGGTGTAGCTCAGTTGGTAGAGCAGCTGACTTGTAATCAGCAGGTCGGGGGTTCGATTCCGTCCACCAGCTCCATTTTTTAGCAAGTGTTAACTGATTTGGCGCACAGTACAGCTGTTATTTTGCGCGATTTCGGGAGGGGTTCCCGAGCGGCCAAAGGGATCAGACTGTAAATCTGACGCGAAAGCTTCGCTGGTTCGAATCCAGCCCCCTCCACCATTAATAAATTTAGGTTTTAGCGGGCATCGTATAATGGCTATTACCTCAGCCTTCCAAGCTGATGACGTGGGTTCGATTCCCACTGCCCGCTCCAAGGGCATTACAGGCTTGATGCTCATATAGCTCAGTTGGTAGAGCACTTCCTTGGTAAGGAAGAGGTCACCGGTTCAAATCCGGTTATGAGCTCCACCTCATTCACTCAGATCGCAGCGTGTATTTGGAGAAAGTGCGCAATGGGAAAAGCAAAATTTGATCGGACTAAGCCTCACGTTAACGTGGGCACGATAGGGCACGTTGACCACGGTAAGACGACACTGACCGCTGCGTTGACACGAGTTTGCGCTGAGGTATGGGGTGGTGACGTTTCGGCGTTCGACCAGATCGACAAGGCGCCTGAAGAGAAGGCTCGTGGTATCACGATCGCAACTTCGCATGTTGAGTATCAGTCAGAGCTGCGTCACTACGCGCACGTCGACTGTCCAGGTCACGCCGATTATGTCAAGAACATGATCACTGGTGCGGCACAGATGGACGGTGCGATTCTGGTTTGTTCGGCGGCCGATGGCCCAATGCCGCAGACCCGTGAGCACATCCTGCTGGCGCGTCAGGTTGGCGTACCATACATCGTCGTGTTCCTGAACAAGGCGGATATGGTTGATGACGAAGAGCTCCTCGAGCTCGTCGAAATGGAAGTTCGTGATCTGCTGAGTGCATACGAATTCCCAGGTGATGATACGCCGATCATTGTTGGTTCTGCGCTGATGGCGCTTGAAGGCAAAGATGACAACGGTATCGGTACCACAGCGGTCAAGAAGCTGGTTGAGACGCTGGACTCTTACATCCCTGAGCCAGAGCGTGCTATCGACAAGGCGTTCCTGATGCCTATCGAAGACGTATTCTCAATCTCTGGTCGCGGTACTGTCGTGACTGGTCGAGTTGAGCGCGGCGTTATCAAGGTTGGTGAGGAGCTTGAGATTGTCGGTATCCGTGATACCACCAAGACTACCTGCACCGGTGTCGAGATGTTCCGTAAGCTGCTCGACGAAGGTCGTGCTGGCGAGAACGTTGGTGTGCTGCTGCGTGGTACCAAGCGTGACGACGTAGAGCGTGGTCAGGTTCTGTGTAAGCCGGGCACTATCCTGCCGCACACAGTGTTTGAGTGTGAAGTGTATGTCCTGAGTAAGGATGAAGGTGGTCGTCATACGCCATTCTTCAAAGGCTACCGTCCACAGTTCTACTTCCGTACTACGGACGTGACTGGAAGCTGTGAGCTGCCTGAAGGTGTTGAAATGGTAATGCCTGGTGACAACGTCAAGATGACTGTCAGTCTCATCCATCCAATTGCGATGGAAGACGGTCTGCGCTTTGCGATTCGTGAAGGTGGTCGGACTGTAGGGGCAGGTGTTGTCTCTAAGATCATCCAGTAATTTTAACGATTAAGGTAGGCCAGTAGCTCAATTGGCAGAGCGACGGTCTCCAAAACCGTAGGTTGGGGGTTCGATTCCCTCCTGGCCTGCCACCTTAATTCTGATAATTATGAGCACTTCTGTGGAAAGTAAATCGAGTCCACTTGATATTATCAAGTGGACTCTTGTTGTTTTATTAATTGCGGTAGGCGTGGCAGGAAATTCATATTTCCAAACTGAGTCCATGTTGTATCGCGTCCTAGCGCTTGTCGGTTTGGCGGTTGTAGCTGCGCTCATTGCTCTTCAAACAAGTAAAGGAAAAGCGTTCCTTGTTCTTGCGAAGGAAGCTCGTCTGGAAATTCGAAAAGTTGTCTGGCCAACCCGGCCGGAAACTACTCAGACTACCCTGATCGTCATCGCATTTGTTTTGATTGTGGCGCTTATCCTCTGGGCTATTGACTCGCTCATAGGTTGGATTGTTTCAGGCGTCATCGGCTAAGGATTATTTATGCGTTGGTATGTCGTACAAGCTTTCTCCGGATATGAAAAGCATGTCATGCGTGCTTTGCTTGAGCGAATTAAGCTCAGCGGAATGGAAGACAAGTTCGGCGACGTCCTAGTCCCGACTGAAGAAGTCGTCGAGATGAAGGAGGGCAAGAAACGCAAGAGCGAGCGTAAGTTCTACCCAGGATACGTTCTGGTCCAAATGGAAATGGGTGAAGAAGCCTGGCATTTGGTTAAGTCGACCTCGCGAGTTCTTGGTTTTATCGGAGGCACTCCCGACAAGCCGGCTCCTATCAGTGATAAGGAAGCGGACATCATACTGCGTCGGGTTGAGAGTGGGGTCGATAAGCCAAAGCCGAAAACGCTGTTTGAGCCTGGCGAGGTCATCCGGGTCACCGAAGGGCCATTCATTGACTTCAATGGCGTAGTTGAAGAAGTGGACTACGACAAGAGCCGAGTGAAAGTTGCTGTGCTCATTTTCGGGCGTTCTACACCGGTCGAATTGGAGTTCTCTCAGGTCGAAAAAGATTAAATAGCTGGGCAACCAGTGTCATCAATGGAAACCAAGGTTTCTAAAGCGGGGAGCAGAGATGCGTTTGTACCCATGGAGAGAGTATGGCTAAGAAAGTAAAAGCCTATATCAAGCTGCAGGTCAAAGCAGCCCAGGCGAATCCAAGTCCCCCGGTCGGCCCAGCTTTGGGTCAACACGGTGTTAACATCATGGAATTCTGTAAGGCATTCAACGCGCAGACTCAGAGTATAGAGCCTGGCTTGCCAATCCCTGTTGTTATTACGGTCTACAGCGACAGAAGCTTCACATTCATCACCAAGACGCCACCTGCTGCAGTTCTGCTGTTAAAAGCTGCTGGCGTGAAGAGTGGCTCTGGTCGCCCAAATACGGAAAAGGTCGGTACCGTTAATCGAGCGCAGCTTGAAGAAGTGGCAACTATGAAGATGCCTGATCTTTCTGCTTCGGATATGGATGCTGCGGTTAAAACTATTGCGGGTACTGCTCGTAGTATGGGCCTTATCGTGGAGGGTCTGTAACATGGCTAAATTGACTAAGAAGCAGAAGCAGATCAAAGAGCGTGTAGACGCGGGTAAACAGTACGCGATCGATGATGCTGTAGCGTTGTTGATTGACCTTGCGAAGACCACCAAGTTCAGTGAGTCCATCGATGTCAGTATTAACCTCGGTGTCGATGCCCGAAAATCTGATCAAGTCGTCCGTGGTGCCACTGTGCTTCCGAACGGTACTGGCAAAACAGTCAGGGTTGCCGTGTTCACGCAAGGGGCGAATGCAGATAAAGCCAAGGCCGCTGGTGCAGACATCGTTGGTATGGATGATCTGGCTGAGCAGGTTAAAGCTGGCAATCTTAACTTCGATGTCGTGATCGCTTCTCCCGATGCGATGCGAGTTGTCGGTCAGCTCGGACAGATTCTGGGTCCCCGCGGTCTGATGCCAAACCCTAAGGTTGGCACAGTGACTCCTGACGTAGAAACCGCTGTTAAGAACGCAAAAGCTGGCCAGGTTCGTTACAGAACCGACAAGAACGGAATTATCCATTCTCCGCTCGGTAATGTCAGTTTTGACGCCGATAAGATCAAAGGGAATCTGGAAGCGCTCGTGGCTGACTTGAAAAAGGCCAAGCCTGCTGCGGCAAAAGGCGTTTTCCTCAAGAAAATCGTCCTGTCCTCGACAATGGGGCCAGGCTTGAATCTGGATCAGTCGTCCTTCGCGGTATAACTGATCTGGTATTTTGGTGGCTCTGAGCGGGCTTCTCGAAGTCTGCTCTGGTCGTCAAAGACCGCAGGTGCTGGTTCGCCGGCTTAATTTCCTGCGCAGGCGGCTGTCAAACCAAGTGTTAACACGCCGTTGTCATCGCTCTTCGGAGCAAAGTATGTTTGCCGGTTTTTCCGGTTGATGAAGGAGTTATCTGTGGCAATTCGTTTTCAAACAAAGAAAGAGATTGTCGCTGAAGTTAACGAAACTGCAAGCAAGGCACTTTCCCTTGTAATTGCTGATTATCGTGGTGTTACTTCTAACGATATGGCCTCATTGAGAGCCAAGGCGAGGGCTGATAACGTCAACCTTCGTGTCGTGAGAAATACCCTGGCGCGTCGCGCTGTTGAGGGTACGGAGTACGCTTGCGCTATTGAAGCTTTTACAGGTCCAAGCATTCTCGCATTTTCTATGGAAGATCCAGGCGCAGCCGCACGGCTCTGTAAGGATTTTGCTAAGACTAATGAGAAGTTTGAAGTGCGTGGCCTGGCTGTTGGCGGTGAGTTCCTCGGAGCTGACCAGATCGATCGTCTTGCCAAGTTGCCGACCAGAGATCAGGCATTGTCGTTGGTTATGGCTGTCATGTTGGCACCTGTTACCAAGCTGGCGATGACCATGAATGATATTCCTGGCCGGATAACACGCGTTATTGCAGCAGTTCGTGATCAGAAACGTGAAGCGGCTTAGTTAATTAACAGTATAGGTTTGGAGTAACAAAGTATGTCATTGTCAAAAGACGATATCTTGAATGCAATTGCTGAAATGAGTGTCATGGATGTTGTGGCACTGGTTGAAGCTATGGAAGAAAAGTTCGGTGTATCTGCTGCTGCGGCTGTTGCTGCTGCTCCAGCTGCTGGCGGAGAAGCTGCAGCTGTAGAAGAAAAGACTGAATTCGATTTGATTTTGAAGGCAACTGGTGATAAGAAAGTTAACGTCATCAAAGCTGTAAGAGCGATCACTGGACTTGGCCTGAAAGAAGCCAAGGACCTGGTCGACGGTGCGCCTTCTACGATCAAGGAAGCACTTTCGAAAGACGATGCAGAAAAAGCGAAGAAAGATCTCGAAGAAGCCGGCGCTACTGTCGAGCTTAAGTAAGTCGAATACCTGTCTATCGCTGATTGGCGAGGCCGGCGCTTGTGCGCCGGCTTTTCCTTTTTGCCTGCCTGCGACTTTATCGCACAGCGGCAGGGTATCAGCCAAGAACCCTCTGAATTACTAGCAGATTTCAGTTGAGAGCAAACTGGGGAACGCGAATGACCTATTCCTATACCGAAAAGAAGCGAATTCGAAAAGACTTTAGCAAATTGCCTGTCGCAATGGCAGTTCCTTATCTATTGTCGATTCAGCTCGATTCATATTTCGATTTCCTTCAACTAGACCGGGCACCGGAAGGGCGTCAGGACATTGGCCTCCATGCGGCTTTCAAATCAGTTTTCCCCATCGCAAGTTTCAGCGGCAACGCTGCTCTTGAGTATGTAAGTTATAGACTTGGCCAACCAATTTTTGATGTGACCGAGTGCCAGGTACGTGGGGTAACCTACGCGGCACCGTTGCGAGTGAAAGTTCGTCTTATCATTTATGATAAAGACTCAGCCAGTAAGGCAATAAAAGATATCAAGGAACAGGAAGTCTATATGGGTGAAATACCCCTGATGACTGAAAACGGTACCTTCGTTATCAACGGTACTGAGCGCGTTATCGTGTCCCAGCTGCATCGCTCGCCGGGCGTATTCTTCGATCACGATAAGGGCAAAACTCATAGCTCAGGTAAGTTTCTCTATTCAGCTCGGGTTATCCCCTACCGTGGCTCCTGGCTCGATTTTGAGTTTGATCCCAAAGATGCAGTCTTCGTTCGAATAGATCGCCGCCGTAAGCTTCCTGCGACAATACTATTGCGCGCGCTGGAGTTTACCAGTGAAGAAATGCTGGACTTGTTCTTCGATTTTGACACCTTCCATTTTGAAGGCGAGAAGACATTCCTCAAGCTGATCCCAAACCGGCTTCGTGGCTTGCTTTCGACGTTTGAAATTCGCGACGCTGACGGCACTGTTGTGGTTGAAGAAGGCCGCCGGATCACCGCCAAGCACGTGCGTCAGCTCGAGAAGAGCAACATTGATTTGCTTGAAGTGCCAGCCGAGTATGTGGTTGGGCGAGTGCTGGCAAAAGATATTATCGATGAATCTACTGGCGAATTGATTGCTGCCAGTAACACAGAGATAACCCTTGAGCTATTGCAGACGATCAGAGCGAATAGTGCTCTAAAGAGTCTGGAAGTCCTTTACACAAACGAGCTGGATTGCGGTCCATTCATTTCAGATACACTGAATATCGACCCCACTTCAACGCCGTTAGAAGCTTTGGTCGAAATCTACAGGATGATGCGTCCTGGCGAGCCGCCTACTAAAGAGTCTGCTGAGAACCTGTTCAACAATCTCTTCTTTTCTGAAGATCGGTACGATCTCTCAACTGTCGGCAGAATGAAGTTTAACCGTCGTTTGGGCAGAGACAGCGATGGTGAAGACGATCCGAAGTCTGCAGTCCTTAGCAAAGACGATATTATCGATGTGCTTAAGACTCTGATCGATATCAGAAACGGTAAAGGGGAGGTCGATGATATTGACCATCTTGGAAACCGTCGCGTTCGCTCCGTCGGAGAAATGGCTGAGAACCAGTTCCGTGTTGGACTTGTTCGGGTTGAGCGTGCTGTTAAGGAGCGCTTGTCCATGGCTGAGTCTGAAGGCCTGATGCCTCAGGATCTCATCAATGCGAAGCCAGTTGCTGCCGCGGTTAAAGAGTTCTTTGGCTCAAGCCAGCTCTCGCAGTTTATGGATCAGAACAACCCGCTTTCGGAAGTCACGCACAAGCGCCGTGTCTCTGCGTTGGGGCCAGGTGGTCTCACTCGAGAGCGTGCAGGTTTCGAAGTGCGAGACGTGCATCCAACGCATTACGGTCGGGTGTGTCCTATCGAAACGCCGGAAGGGCCAAACATCGGTCTCATCAATAGTCTTGCGACATATGCGCGTGCCAACAGCTACGGTTTTCTGGAGAGTCCATATCGTAAATTGATTGACGGCGTGGTATCAGAGCAGATCGACTACCTTTCAGCTATCGAGGAAAGCGAGTTTGTTATCGCCCAGGCGAATGCCGAGCTTGATGCGGACAATCGCCTTGTTTCCGAGCTGGTTACCGTACGACATAAAAATGAATTTACGGTCATGCCTCCTGAGCGCGTTGACTATATGGACGTATCGCCCCGGCAGGTTGTATCGGTAGCGGCATCTCTTATCCCATTTCTTGAGCACGATGACGCCAACAGAGCTCTGATGGGGTCGAACATGCAGCGACAGGCGGTGCCCACATTAATCGCCGAGAAGCCACTGGTAGGCACAGGTTTCGAGCGATATGTAGCTCAGGACTCGGGTGTATGCGTGGTCGCTAAGCGAGGTGGCGTAATTGCCAGTGTCGATGCTGGGCGAATCGTGGTTCGGGTAGATGGGGATGAAACCGACGCAACAGATGCAGGTGTGGACATCTATAACCTCATCAAATATCAGCGTTCCAACCAGAATACCTGCATCAATCAACGCGCATTAGTGCGCGAAGGTGAGCGCATCAGTCGCGGTGACGTGCTTGCAGATGGTCCGTCCGTGGATATGGGCGAGCTCGCGCTGGGTCAGAATATGCGCATCGCATTCATGCCTTGGAATGGCTACAACTTCGAAGACTCGATACTCGTTTCTGAACGAGTAGTTAAAGAGGATCGTTTCACCACCATTCATATTCAAGAGCTGACTTGTATAGCTCGTGATACCAAGCTCGGCGCAGAGGAAGTGACAGCTGACATACCAAATGTCGGTGAAAGCGCGCTGGCCAAGCTTGACGATAGTGGTGTTATCTTCATCGGCGCTGAAGTTGAACCTAGTGACATTCTGGTAGGCAAGGTTACGCCCAAAGGCGAGACTCAGTTGACGCCAGAAGAGAAGTTGCTGCGGGCAATATTCGGTGAGAAAGCTTCCGACGTGAAAGACACCTCCCTTCGTGTGCCAACCGGTACGCGTGGAACTGTCATCGACGTCCAAGTGTTCACCCGCGACGGTGTAGAGAAGGATCAGCGGGCCCTGGAAATTGAGAACGCAGAGCTTGCCAAAGTTAAAAAGGATTTGAACGACGAATATAAGATTGTAGAAGGCGCTACGTTCGAGCGACTTCGGTCGGCTCTTACTGGGCAGAAAGTGCTCAGTGGACCTGGCCTGCGGAAGGGCGACGAACTTACCGACGCTCATTTCAAGGCGTTTGAAAAGGATGAGTGGTTCAAGCTCAAAATGGATAGTGATGAGCTTAACGAACTGCTCGACAAAGCTGACGCTCAGTTGAAGCAGCGTAAGGCCAGTGTCGAAGAGCGGTTTGAAGACAAGAAGCGCAAGCTTCAGTCTGGCGACGATCTCGCACCCGGCGTGCTCAAAATTGTTAAGGTGTACCTCGCTGTCAAACGTAGAATCCAGCCGGGTGACAAAATGGCTGGACGACACGGTAACAAAGGTGTGATTTCTGCCATCATGCCCATCGAAGACATGCCTTATGACGAAACAGGTGACCCTGTTGATATCGTTCTCAATCCCCTAGGCGTTCCATCGCGGATGAACGTTGGGCAGGTGCTTGAGACGCATTTGGGTGCGGCGGCGAAAGGGCTTGGCCATAAAATCAACAAGATGCTTGAGGCACAAAAGCAGGTCGGCGAGATCAAGAAATTCCTCAACGAGGTCTACAACACTATCGGTGGACGCCAGGAAAATCTTGATGAACTCAACGATGATGAGATTCTTGAGCTGGCTCGTAATCTCACGGGTGGTGTTCCAATGGCCACACCTGTATTCGATGGTGCGAAAGAAAGCGAAATCAAGGCAATGCTGAAGCTTGCTGATATGGATGACTCTGGTCAGGTCTGGCTGTATGACGGTCGAACAGGTGATCGTTTCGAGCGTCAGGTCACAGTTGGCTACATGTATATGCTAAAGCTCAACCACCTCGTTGATGACAAGATGCATGCTCGTTCTACCGGGTCCTACAGCCTCGTTACTCAGCAGCCGCTTGGTGGTAAGGCTCAGTTTGGTGGGCAGCGGTTCGGAGAGATGGAGGTCTGGGCGTTGCAAGCCTACGGTGCCGCTTACACGCTTCAGGAAATGCTGACAGTAAAATCCGATGACGTGAACGGCCGAACCAAAATGTATAAAAACATTGTGGACGGGGATCATCGGATGGAGCCAGGTATGCCGGAATCGTTTAACGTTCTTGTGAAGGAGATCCGTTCACTTGGTATCGATATTGAATTAGAGAGCGAATAGCATGCGGCGCAGTGAAATGCGCCAGCAGGCTCAGAATTGACGGGTTGAAATTGTATGTCGGCGACGTCGCATCGTCGCCGACTCAGACGCCAGAGGCATTCGCTAATGAAAGATTTGCTAAATCTTCTTAAAAACCAGAACCATACTCAAGAATTCGACAGTATTCGCATTGGTCTGGCTTCTCCTGAAATGATCAGAAGCTGGTCGTATGGAGAAGTAAAAAAGCCGGAAACCATCAACTACCGAACTTTCAAGCCGGAACGTGACGGGCTCTTCTGCGCAAAAATATTTGGTCCCACAAAGGACTACGAGTGCCTGTGTGGAAAGTACAAGCGCCTCAAGCATCGTGGTGTTATTTGCGAGAAGTGCGGCGTTGAAGTCGCGCCTTCTAGTGTGCGACGCGAGCGGATGGGTCACATTCAACTTGCTTCGCCCGTAGCTCATATCTGGTTTCTCAAATCTCTGCCCTCACGCATTGGCCTATTGCTGGACATGACTCTGCGTGACATCGAGCGGGTCCTCTACTTCGAATCCTTCATCGTGATCGAGCCTGGGATGACTACGCTTGAGCGTGGACAATTGCTGTCCGATGAGCAGTATTATGAAGCTCTTGAAGAGTTCGGTGACGAGTTCGACGCAAAGATGGGTGCCGAAGCGGTTCAGGCACTACTTGCCGATATTACGCTGGACGAAGAAATTGCGCGGCTGCGTGAAGAGGTCCCCGCCACAAATTCTGAAACCAAGAT
Source organism: Allohahella sp. A8 (assembly GCF_047946665.1). Taxonomy (GTDB): domain Bacteria; phylum Pseudomonadota; class Gammaproteobacteria; order Pseudomonadales; family Oleiphilaceae; genus Allohahella. Next base: position 3,281,436 of record NZ_CP172312.1, on the reverse strand, counting down.
CAAGAAGCTTTCAAAGCGTCTCAAGCTGCTGGAAGCGTTTGCAGAGTCAGGAAATCGTCCCGAGTGGATGATCATGACGGTTCTACCTGTTCTGCCACCCGATTTGCGTCCTTTGGTACCGCTCGACGGCGGTCGATTCGCGACAAGCGATCTCAATGACCTCTACCGTCGCGTGATCAATAGAAATAATCGCTTAAAGCGTCTGCTTGAGTTGAGTGCGCCAGACATTATCGTGCGTAACGAAAAGCGTATGCTTCAAGAAGCAGTCGATGCGCTTCTGGACAACGGCCGTCGTGGAAGAGCTATCACTGGCTCTAATAAGCGTCCGTTGAAATCGCTTGCGGACATGATCAAAGGTAAGCAGGGCCGTTTCCGTCAAAACCTTCTGGGTAAGCGAGTTGACTATTCAGGCCGCTCGGTAATCGTTGTTGGTCCGACACTGCGTCTGCATCAGTGCGGTCTTCCAAAGAAAATGGCGTTAGAGCTCTTCAAGCCTTTCATCTTCAGCAAGCTGGAGCACCGTGGTCTGGCGACTACAATCAAGGCCGCCAAGAAAATGGTCGAGCGCGAAGAGGCCGTCGTTTGGGATATTCTCGATGAAGTCATCAGAGAGCATCCAGTTATGCTGAACCGGGCACCCACGCTGCACCGCCTCGGTATTCAGGCGTTCGAGCCTATCCTGATCGAGGGTAAAGCTATCCAGCTGCACCCACTTGTCTGTACAGCTTACAACGCCGACTTCGATGGCGATCAGATGGCTGTTCACGTGCCGTTGACGCTCGAGGCTCAGCTCGAAGCTCGCGCGCTCATGATGGCGACCAATAACATACTGTCACCTGCTAACGGGGACCCGATCATTGTTCCGTCGCAGGACGTTGTGCTCGGTCTGTATTTCATGACGCGAGAGCGAATAAATGCCCCCGGTGAAGGCATGGTTTTCAGTGATCTGGACGAGCTCACGCGCGCCTATGGCAGTAAAAAGGCTAATCTTCAGGCGCGTGTGAAAGTGCGGATCAGTGAAACGAGCATCGATAGTGAAGGTGTCCATCACGATGTAATGAAATTGGTGGATACCACGGTGGGCCGTGCTCTGCTCTATCGCATTGTGCCGAAGGGGCTTCCGTTCGAGCTCGTTAATCAGCCAATGAAGAAGAAAGCCATTTCTCAGCTTATCAATGCCTGCTACCGCCGGGTAGGTCTGAAAGAAACCGTAATCTTTGCCGACCAAATTATGTACACCGGCTTTAGCTATGCGACCGTGTCGGGCGCCTCTATCGGTGTTAACGATTTTGTTATTCCCGAAGAAAAAGCAAAGATCATCGAAGCTGCCGACAACGAAGTTAAAGAAATTGAGAGTCAATTTGCTTCGGGTCTGCTCACCGGCGGTGAAAAGTACAACAAGGTTATCGATATTTGGTCACGAGCGAACGATAAGGTTTCCAAGGCGATGATGGCCAGATTGGGAACCGAAAAGGTCGTGAACAAGGAAGGTGTCGAGGTAGACCAGGAGTCCTTCAATTCGGTCTACATCATGGCGGACTCAGGTGCCCGAGGTTCAGCTGCCCAGATTCGTCAGTTGGCTGGTATGCGAGGACTGATGGCTAAGCCGGACGGCTCCATTATCGAGACTCCAATCACGGCTAACTTTCGGGAAGGCCTGAACGTTCTGCAGTACTTCATTTCGACACACGGTGCTCGAAAGGGTCTCGCAGACACGGCATTGAAGACTGCCAACTCTGGATATCTTACACGACGTCTGGTCGACGTGGCTCAGGACGTTGTCGTCACAGAAGTTGATTGCGGTACAGATCAGGGACTTCTCGTTACGCCTCACATCGAGGGCGGTGACGTCGTGGTGAATCTCGGGGATCGAGTTCTTGGCCGTGTTACTGCTGCAGATGCGTTTTCTGCAGCCAACGCCAAGGACGTAGTTCTTCCTGCGGGAACTCTGCTTGACGAGGCGGCTGTTGAAAAGCTCGAGCAGGCGGGCGTCGATGAACTGTACGTGCGCTCCCCAATATTCTGCACAACGAAATATGGAATCTGCGCGAGCTGTTACGGACGGGACCTGGCGCGCGGACATCTCGTGAACGTAGGCGAGGCTGCTGGTGTTATTGCGGCCCAGTCAATCGGAGAGCCGGGCACACAGCTGACGATGCGAACGTTCCACATAGGTGGAGCGGCTTCAAGATCGTCGGCGGTGGACAATGTTCAGGTCAAGCACGGTGGAACAGTGCGCCTTCACAATATGAAGTCGATCGAGCGCAAGAACGGCAAGTTGGTCGTGGTCTCCCGTTCCTCTGAATTGGCCATTGCTGACGCGGCCGGGCGCGAGAGAGAGTCTTACAAGCTGCCTTATGGTGCAGAGGTAAGTGTCAAGCATGGTGAGCAGGTAGAGGCTGGTGGTATTGTTGCCAAATGGGATCCACACACTCACCCGATCATCACAGAAGTTGGTGGTAAGGTGACCTTCGTGGGCCTGGAAGAAGGCATTACTATGAAGACCCAGACCGACGAGCTGACGGGTCTTTCCAGTATCGAGATTATCGATCCTAAAGATCGGCCTGCTGCTGGTAAGGATATTCGTCCATTGATACAGCTCCTGGATGAAGCTGGCAATGAAATGAATTTCCCTGGTACCGATACCACTGCCCAATATTTCATGCCGGCCAATGCCCAGCTGCGTTTGAAAAATGGCGACATGCTTGAGGGCGGCGACGTTATCGCCCGTATTCCGCAGGAAAGTTCGAAGACGCGCGATATCACAGGTGGTCTGCCACGAGTTGCTGATCTCTTCGAAGCGCGTAAGCCAAAAGAGCCTGCAATACTGGCGGAGATCAGTGGTTTGGTCTCGTTTGGTAAAGAAACCAAGGGTAAAAAGCGACTGGTCATCTCGCCGACAGACAATAACGAGCCGTATGAAGTGCTTATTCCCAAGTGGCGTCAGCTCAACGTGTTCGACGGGGAACAGGTTACTAAGGGTGAGGTCATTGCGGACGGCCCTTCAAACCCCCACGATATCCTTCGCCTTCTTGGTGTAGGTGAGCTGGCGAAGTATATTATCAATGAGATCCAGGATGTCTATCGGTTGCAAGGCGTTGTCATCAACGACAAGCATATCGAAGTCATCGTGCGTCAAATGATTCGAAAGGTCGAAGTTACAGCCGCGGGCGATACCTCTCTTATCAAGGGTGATCAGGTCGAGCTGGTTCATGCCGAGGAAGAGAACGATACGGCCAGAATTAAGGAAACGATTGAAGCTCGCTACGAAAGGGTGCTGCTTGGTATCACTAAAGCCAGCCTAGCAACGGAAAGCTTTATTTCTGCTGCGTCGTTCCAGGAAACTACACGGGTTCTTACGGAGGCCGCGGTTACTGGCAAGAAGGATCATCTGCGAGGTCTGAAGGAAAACGTAGTGGTTGGACGCCTGATTCCTGCAGGTACAGGCTCAGCCTACCATGCCGAACGGAAGCGCAAGAAGAACCAGAAGGATTCCAGTGTTAGTGCGGCGGATGTAGTGCAGGCCCTGAGCGCTGAGTTGAACCGATAGGTAAACCAATTCGGGGCGCTTGACTCTGTCAAGTCGCCCTTATACAATCCGTGCCCTTGTTTTCGAGGGTATTAGTAAATCGGAGTAAGCCTCATGGCAACTATAAATCAGCTGGTACGTAAGCCACGGTCTCGGCCAATCGAGAAAAGTGGTGTTCCAGCGTTACAAGGGTGTCCACAGCGTCGCGGAGTTTGTACTCGCGTCTACACAACGACACCTAAGAAACCTAATTCGGCGCTGCGAAAGGTGTGCCGGGTTCGACTCACCAATGGCTTTGAAGTCAGTTCGTACATTGGTGGAGAAGGTCACAACCTTCAGGAGCACAGCGTTGTTTTGATCCGCGGCGGTCGTGTTAAGGATCTTCCGGGTGTGCGATACCACACCGTGCGTGGAACTCTTGATACTGCTGGCGTGAATGACCGTAAACAAGGTCGTTCAAAGTACGGTACAAAGCGTCCCAAGAGCTAATATATAGCGCTTTGGATCTATTTAGATAAGAGTAAGGCTGTCGCGCCTCCTGTATACGCAGGGCTGCTGGCAGGATTACCTGAAGATACTCATTAAGGACTTATCATGCCACGTAGAAGAGTTGCGGCTAAGCGGGAAATCCTGCCTGACCCCAAGTACAAGAGCCAGAAGCTCGCCAAGTTTATCAACCACGTTATGGAAGCTGGCAAGAAATCTGTTGCCGAGCAAATTGTTTATGGTGCACTTGATATTGTTATCAAGAAGACCGGCACTAATGATGCCATGGAGATCTTTGAGACTGCCCTCGAGAAGATACAGCCAATGGTTGAGGTCAAGGCGCGTCGAGTTGGTGGTGCGACCTATCAGGTTCCTGTTGAGGTAAGACCGTCACGTCAGGCGGCACTGAGCATGCGTTGGTTGGTAGAGTATTCTCGGAAGCGTGGCGAAAAGTCGATGTCAGCAAGGCTGGCGGCTGAAGTGATGGAGGCTGCAGAGGGTCGTGGTGCTGCTGTTAAGAAGCGGGAAGATGTTCACCGAATGGCTGAAGCCAACAAGGCGTTCTCGCACTATCGTTTCTAATCTGATATTGCTTAACGGAGTCTACTTTGGCGCGTAAAACACCGATTGCGAACTATCGTAATATCGGGATCTGCGCTCACGTAGATGCCGGTAAAACGACTACCACCGAACGTGTGCTTTTTTATACCGGTCTTTCACACAAGATGGGTGAAGTTCACGATGGTGCTGCGACCATGGATTGGATGGAGCAGGAGCAGGAGCGAGGTATCACGATCACCTCTGCTGCTACTACCTGCTTCTGGCGTGGTATGCAGGCTCAGTTTGATGAGCATCGCATCAATATTATCGACACGCCTGGTCACGTTGACTTCACAATTGAAGTAGAGCGCAGTCTCAGAGTTCTTGATGGTGCGGTGGTTGTTCTTTGTGGCTCTTCGGGCGTTCAGCCCCAGACCGAAACCGTCTGGCGTCAAGCCAACAAATATCACGTTCCCCGTCTGGTGTTCGTCAACAAGATGGATCGCACCGGTGCGGACTTTGAGCGCGTCGTGGCGCAGCTCGAGTCTCGGCTTGGCGCAACCCCTATACCTCTGCAGATGACTATTGGTTCGGAAGAAGATTTTCGGGGCGTCGTCGATCTCATCAAAATGAGAGCGATAATCTGGAACGAGGCGGATCAGGGGTTAACCTTCGACTACCACGATGTGCCGGAGGATCTGATCGAGATCTGTGCAGAGATGCGGGAGCGAGTTGTAGAGGCGGCCGCCGAGTCGGGCGATCGTCTGATGGAAAAGTATCTTGAAGGTGGTGACCTCACTGAGGCAGAGATAAAAGAAGGCATACGCGCGCGCACGCTTGCCAATGAAATTGTGCCGGTTTTAGGTGGTTCGGCGTTCAAGAACAAAGGTGTGCAGGCTGTGCTCGATGCGGTAGTTGATTATCTGCCCGCCCCGACAGAGGTTAAGCCTATCGAGGGCGTCCTGGCGGATGGAACTGCTGGGGCGCGAGCTGCAGATGATGATGCGCCATTTAGCGCGCTCGCTTTTAAAATCGCTAGCGATTCCTATGTTGGAACGTTGACGTTTGTGCGCGTGTATTCCGGTGTTTTGAAGTCGGGCGCTACCGTTTTCAATACGGTCAAGACCAAGCGCGAGCGTGTAGGTCGGATGGTGCAGATGCACTCCAACAATCGTGAAGAGATAGCTGAGGTTCGTGCAGGCGATATTGCGGCCTTGATTGGTTTGAAAGATGTTACGACTGGCGATACGCTTTCGGACTTTGATAATCAGATTACGCTTGAGCGCATGGATTTTCCAGATCCGGTAATCTCAGTTGCTGTCGAGCCCAGGTCGAAGGCGGACGAAGATAAAATGGGTGTTGCTCTGGCTCGTCTTGCGCAAGAGGATCCATCTTTCCGAGTAAAGACCGACGAAGAAACTGGTCAAATCATCATATCAGGTATGGGCGAATTGCATCTTGATATCATCGTTGATCGGATGCGAAGAGAGTATGGTGTCGAGGCCAATATTGGTAAGCCTCAGGTTGCTTATCGAGAGGCTATAACGCGTATCTGTGAAATCGAAGGCAAGTTCGTCAGGCAGACAGGTGGTAAGGGTCAATACGGACATGTATGGATCCGTTTCGAGCCATCTGATGATGATGGTCTCTGCTTTGTGAATGAGATTGCTGGTGGTGTAGTGCCGAAGGAATATATTCCTGCGGTTGAAAAGGGTATTGCGGAACAGATGCAAAACGGTATCATCGCCGGCTATCCGCTGCTCGGTCTGAAAGCTACATTATTTGACGGCAGTTATCACGATGTAGATAGTAATGAGATGGCCTTTCGTATAGCAGGCAGTCTGGCTGCGCGGGATTTGCGCGATCATGGTGGCGCCGTGCTCCTCGAGCCTGTAATGAAGGTTGAAGTGGTCGCGCCAGAAGATAATATGGGCGACGTGGTCGGCGATTTAAATCGCCGGCGTGGCGTTATTCATGGCATGGAAGACATACATAGCGGCAAGATTATCGACGCTGAGGTTCCGCTTGCGGAAATGTTCGGCTACGCAACTGACCTTCGTTCAGCAACGCAAGGTCGTGCAACTTATACGATGGAATTTAGCCGGTACTGCGAAGCGCCTGCTAACGTCGCTAAAGTCATCATTAGCGCTCGCACGTAATTTTAACTGGCTGGCTCGTCACAAAAACTAAAGAGGAATTAAAAGTGGGAAAAGCAAAATTTGATCGGACTAAGCCTCACGTTAACGTGGGCACGATAGGGCACGTTGACCACGGTAAGACGACACTGACCGCTGCGTTGACACGAGTTTGCGCTGAGGTATGGGGTGGTGACGTTTCGGCGTTCGACCAGATCGACAAGGCGCCTGAAGAGAAGGCTCGTGGTATCACGATCGCAACTTCGCATGTTGAGTATCAGTCAGAGCTGCGTCACTACGCGCACGTCGACTGTCCAGGTCACGCCGATTATGTCAAGAACATGATCACTGGTGCGGCACAGATGGACGGTGCGATTCTGGTTTGCTCGGCGGCCGATGGTCCAATGCCGCAGACCCGTGAGCACATCCTGCTGGCGCGTCAGGTTGGCGTACCATACATCGTCGTGTTCCTGAACAAGGCGGATATGGTTGATGACGAAGAGCTCCTCGAGCTCGTCGAAATGGAAGTTCGTGATCTGCTGAGTGCATACGAATTCCCAGGTGATGATACGCCGATCATTGTTGGTTCTGCGCTGATGGCGCTTGAAGGCAAAGATGATAACGGTATCGGTACCACAGCGGTCAAGAAGCTGGTTGAGACGCTGGACTCTTACATCCCTGAGCCAGAGCGTGCTATCGACAAGGCGTTCCTGATGCCTATCGAAGACGTATTCTCAATCTCTGGTCGCGGTACTGTCGTGACTGGTCGAGTTGAGCGCGGCGTTATCAAGGTTGGTGAGGAGCTTGAGATTGTCGGTATCCGTGATACCACCAAGACTACCTGCACCGGTGTCGAGATGTTCCGTAAGCTGCTCGACGAAGGTCGTGCTGGCGAGAACGTTGGTGTACTGCTGCGTGGTACCAAGCGTGACGACGTAGAGCGTGGTCAGGTTCTGTGTAAGCCGGGCACTATCCTGCCGCACACAGTGTTTGAGTGTGAAGTGTATGTCCTGAGTAAGGATGAAGGTGGTCGTCACACGCCATTCTTCAAAGGCTACCGCCCACAGTTCTACTTCCGTACTACGGACGTGACTGGAAGCTGTGAGCTGCCTGAAGGTGTTGAAATGGTAATGCCTGGCGACAACGTCAAGATGAAGGTCAGTCTCATTCATCCAATTGCGATGGAAGACGGTCTGCGCTTTGCGATTCGTGAAGGTGGCAGGACCGTAGGCGCGGGCGTTGTTTCTAAGGTTATTGAATAAACTTTAGGATCGGTACGCAACTGAAAGGGGGCTTGGCCCCCTTTTTTATTAGACCTGACTGATGACTTCCTGCAGGAATCAGGTTGACAGTGTGAAAAGCCGCGCTTACAATGCGGCTCCTTTTTCGATGGGTGGATGCCTGCCTATTGTGTCGGAGAGTACAAATGCAAAGCCAAACGATCAGAATTCGACTCAAGGCTTTCGACTATCGCCTGATTGATCAATCTACTCAGGAAATTGTCGATACGGCTAAAAGGACTGGAGCGCAAGTTCGCGGCCCAATCCCGTTGCCAACGAAGCACGAGAGATTCACGATTCTTATTTCGCCGCACGTCAACAAAGATGCGCGAGATCAATACGAAATACGAACACATAAAAGATTGCTCGATATTGTCGAGCCTACGGAAAAGACCGTAGACGCGCTGATGAAGTTAGATCTTGCGGCCGGAGTTGATGTTCAAATCAGTCTCGGTTAATAGATAGGGATAGCAATATCCCGCTTCATTGGTGTAACACATATTGTGGCCATAGAGGGTTAGCCCCGTACACTAAGAGGTGAAAAATGGCAATTGGTTTAGTCGGCCGTAAGGTTGGCATGACTCGTTTGTTTCTGGAAGACGGTACGGCGACAGCCGTTACTGTCATCGAAGTGTCGAAGAATGTCATCACCCAGGTGAAGTCCCTGGAAGTTGATGGTTACACGGCAGTTCAAGTGGCTTCTGGTTCAAAGAAGCCTTCTCGGCTCAATAAGCCCGAGGCAGGTATCTTCGCCAAAACTGGCGTGGAGCCCGCAGCGCGTTTTGATGAGTTCCGCATTAGCTCCGAAGAGATCTCAGGCTTCAGCGCCGGTGATGAAGTTCGCGTGTCGATTTTTGCGCCTGGCCAATCCGTGGACGTGACTGGCGTTTCCAAGGGCAAGGGTTTCGCTGGCGTTATTAAGCGCTGGAACTTCTCCATGCAGGACGCTACGCACGGCAACTCACTTTCTCACCGTGCTCCTGGATCGATTGGTCAAAACCAGTCTCCTGGAAAGGTCTTCAAGGGAAAGAAAATGGCCGGACAGCTTGGTAATAAGCAAATTACTGTCCAGAGTCTTACAGTGGCTCGAGTTGACGAGGAGCGTAACTTGTTACTCGTGTCGGGCTCCGTGCCCGGTGCTGTCGGTAGTAACGTTATTGTTAAGCCTGCTGTTAAAGCAGTCAACAAGAAGGGATAGGGGGCGCAGATGCAATTGAATGTTCAAGGCGCAGAAGCGCTTGCCGTATCCGACCAGGCTTTCGGTAGAGAATTTAACCAGGATCTGGTTCATCAGGTAGTTACCGCTTACTTGGCGGGAGCACGTCAAGGTACAAAGGCTCAGAAGACGCGATCAGATGTTAGCGGTGGCGGTAAGAAGCCGTGGCGGCAAAAAGGTACTGGTCGTGCCCGAGCTGGTACAATCCGTAGTCCTATCTGGCGAGGGGGTGGCGTTACATTCGCAGCCCGGCCGCGCGACCACAGTCAGAAAGTTAACAAGAAGATGTACCGAGCTGCAATGCAGGCTATTTTGTCTGAGCTTGTTCGGCAGGATCGTCTGCTTGTTGTTGAGTCGGTTTCGCCTGATACGCACAAGACTAAGCAGTTTGCTGAGAAGCTTCAGAATATGGGTATCAGCAACGCTTTGATTATCACCGAAGAAATGGATGAAAAGTTGTATCTTGCTTCGCGCAATATACCGCGTATCTATGTCTGCGATGCGCAAGGAATTGACCCGGTGAGCCTCATTAACTGCGAAAAGGTCGTCGTCACGGTATCGGCGATCAAGAAGATAGAGGAGATGCTGGGATGATTCGCGAAAGATTGTATAAGGTGCTGCTTGGTCCTCATGTTTCGGAGAAGGCCACCCGTATCGCTGAACTTAACAACCAGGTTACCTTCAAGATTGCACCCGATGCTACCAAGGCTGAGGTAAGGCAGGCAGTGGAGGCGTTGTTTAAAGTTTCAGTTAAGGCTGTTCAGGTCGTTACCATCAAGGGTAAGACCAAGCGGACGGCTCGTGGTATTGGAAAGAAGTCAGCTGTCAGAAAGGCTTATGTTCGCCTTGCTGAAGGGCAGACAATTGAATTCGCTGACGTCGAATAAGGGGTTTATATGCCAGTTCTAAAAACTAAGCCGACGTCGGCTGGTCGGCGTCATGTGGTTAAAGTGGTTAATCACGATCTCCATAAAGGTGCACCTGTAGCCAGGTTGACTGAAACGCTCACCAAGAAAGGTGGCCGTAATAATACTGGGCGCATAACTGTGCGGCACCAGGGCGGTGGTCATAAGCGTCTCTATCGCGTTATTGATTTTAAGCGCAATAAAGATGGTGTTCCCGCGGTCGTCGAGCGGCTTGAGTATGATCCGAATCGATCAGCGCATATTGCTTTGGTAGCTTACGCTGATGGTGACAAGCGGTACATTGTTGCCAGTAAGGGGCTAAAAGCGGGCGATACCATTCAGAATGGTGAAGATGCACCGATTCGGTCGGGTAGTTGTTTGCCGCTCCGCAACATTCCCGTTGGTAGCGTTGTGCATTGTATTGAGCTGAAGCCTGGCAAGGGTGCTCAGATGATCCGCAGTGCTGGTACATCAGCGCAGGTGGTCGCGAGAGAGGGTGTTTACGCAACCCTTCGTCTGAAGTCAGGCGAAATGCGCAAGGTGCTGTCTGAGTGCCGGGCTACTCTAGGGGAAGTTTGTAACTCCGAGCATAACCTGAAGGTTTACGGCAAGGCTGGTGCGAAGCGTTGGATTGGCGTTCGCCCGACAGTGCGCGGTACGGTCATGAACCCGGTTGACCACCCACACGGTGGTGGTGAGGGACGTAACTTTGGTAAGCACCCAGTAACCCCATGGGGCGTGCCTACTAAGGGATACAAGACCAGAAAGAACAAGCGTACGGATAAGATGATTATCCGCAGCCGTAAAGCAAAGTAGGAGTTAAATCGTGCCACGTTCATTGAAGAAAGGACCGTTCATCGACCTGCATTTGCTTAAGAAGGTTGAAGCGGCTAATGAAACTAAAGATAAAAAACCGATCAAGACCTGGTCACGTCGCTCAACCATCTTCCCGGAAATGGTTGGCTTGACGATAGCTGTTCACAACGGCCGGCAACATGTTCCAGTGTATGTAACCGAAGATATGGTCGGGCATAAATTGGGCGAATTTTCTGCCACACGCACCTTCAAAGGCCACGTGGCAGACAAGAAAGCCAAACGGTAGAGGAGAAGGATGGTGGAAGTAGCAGCTAAATTAGCAGGCGCCCGCCTCTCTGCTCAGAAAGCCCGTTTGGTGGCTGATCTGATCAGAGGAAAGGGTGTTGAAGAGGCGTTAGACGTGCTTACGTTTAGCCCGAAAAAGGCAGCGCATATCGTTAAAAAGGTTCTCGAGTCAGCGATAGCAAACGCTGAGCACAACGAGGGGCTTGATGTGGATGAGCTGAAAGTATCAACGGTGTTTGTTGATGAAGGCCCAGTTATGAAGCGAATTAAGCCTCGGGCCAAAGGACGTGCAGATCGTATTCTTAAGCGTACCTGCCACATCACTATCAAGGTCGCGGAGGCTTAGACGAAAATGGGACAGAAAGTTCATCCAGTCGGTATCCGACTCGGAATCGTTAAAGAGCATAATTCGGTTTGGTACGCAGACAAGAAGCACTACGCTGATAATCTGCTTACTGACATTCGTGTTCGTGAGTACCTCATGAAGAAGCTTGAAAGAGCTTCTGTGAGCAAGATCATTATTGAGCGACCTGCTCAAAATGCCAAAATTACCATTCACACTGCCCGCCCAGGTATCGTGATTGGTAAGAAGGGTGAGGACGTAGATAAGCTGCGCTCAGAAATTGGCGCTTTGATGGGCGTTCCCGTTCATCTGAATATCGAAGAAATTCGCAAGCCAGATCTGGATGCGAAACTTGTTGCCGCCGGTGTGGCGAGCCAGCTTGAGCGACGCGTAATGTTTCGTCGCGCCATGAAGCGTGCTGTGCAGAATGCTATGCGTCAGGGTGCGAAGGGCATAAAGATTCAGGTCGGAGGCCGTCTCGGTGGTGCTGAGATTGCTCGTACAGAATGGTATAGAGAAGGTCGTGTGCCTCTCCATACCTTGAGAGCTGATATCGATTACGCAACCCATGAAGCACATACCACCTATGGTGTTATCGGTGTGAAAGTCTGGATCTTCAAAGGCGAAATTCTAGGCGGTATAGCCCAGATTCGTGCAGAAGCAGCGGCAGCCGGTAAGAAGTCTTCCAAACAAGAGAGGGCATAACATGCTGCAGCCCAAACGTACTAAATTCAGAAAAATGTTTAAAGGCCGTAATACTGGTCTTGCTACACGTGGTGCCAAGGTCAGTTTTGGTGAATACGGTCTGAAAGCTACGGCACGTGGCCGAATAACTTCTCGTCAGATTGAGGCGGCCCGACGAACCATTACTCGAAAAATCAAGCGAGGCGGCAAAATCTGGATTCGTATTTTCCCAGACAAGCCAATCAGCAAGAAGCCGCTTGAAGTGAGAATGGGTAAGGGTAAGGGTGCAGTAGAATACTGGGTCGCTGAAATTCAGCCTGGTAGAGTCCTGTATGAAATGGAAGGCGTGTCAGAAGATCTTGCAAGAGAGGCGTTTACCCTCGCTGCAGCCAAGCTGCCGATCGCGACGACCTTCGTTACCAGAACGGTGATGTAGACATGAAAATAGCAGAACTGAAAGATTTGTCTCAGGAAGAGTTACAAGGGAAGCTTATGGAGCTCCTTAAAGACCAGTTCAACCTTCGGATGAAGAAGTCAACTGGCCAACTCGCCCAGACACATTTGCTTCGCGAAACTCGTAAGAGCATCGCTCAGGTCAAAACAGTTATACATCAGAAGGCAGGTAAATGATGGCTGCGGCAGAGAAGACAGTTCGTACAGAGACTGGCAGGGTCGTCAGCGACAAGATGGATAAGTCTGTCGTTGTACTTATTGAGCGCAAGGTCAAGCATCCTCTTTACGGCAAGTATGTTAAGCGTTCAACAAAGCTACAGGCACATGATGAGCAGAATGAATGCCACATCGGTGATGTGGTTCAGATTCAAGAGTCCAGGCCAATATCCAAGAATAAATCTTGGCGGCTTGTACAGGTGCTCGAGCGCGCGAAGCGGGTCTAAGCGTCTTAACTAAGGTTTTGGAGTAGTCCAATGATTCAGACAGAAAGTGAGCTGGACGTAGCCGACAACAGCGGTGCCCGTCGAGTCATGTGTATTAAGGTATTAGGCGGCTCGCACCGTCGCTATGCCAGGATTGGCGATGTCATCAAGGTAACCGTCAAAGAGGCGATTCCGCGAGGCAAAGTCAAGAAAGGTCAGGTATTAAAGGCGGTTGTCGTTCGCACACGTAAAGGTGTTCGTCGTCCAGATGGCTCTATTATTCGATTCGACGGCAATGCTGCAGTTCTTCTGAATCAAAAGGAAGAGCCAATCGGTACGCGAATTTTTGGGCCTGTAACACGAGAGCTTAGGGGTGAGAAGTTCATGAAGATCATCTCTCTCGCTCCAGAAGTTTTGTAGGGGTCGCAATGAAAAAGTTAAGAAAAAATGATGAAGTGATTGTTATCGCGGGTAAAGATAAGGGTAAGCGGGGAACTGTCAGAGCTGTCCAAGCTGATGGTCGTGTCGTGGTCTCTGGCGTTAACATGATCAAGAAACACACAAAGCCGAATCCAAACCTCGGCGTTGCGGGTGGCATAGTTGAAAAGGAAGCCCCTATACAGGCTTCGAACGTTGCTGCCTTCAATAGTGCAACAGGAAAAGCGGATCGCGTAGGCTTCAAAATACTCGATGACGGCAAGAAGGTCCGCATCTTCAAATCCGATCAGCAAGAGCTGAAGAGTTAGAGAGCGAACACATGGCTAGGTATCAGGAAGTCTATCGTGACCAGGTTGTACCGGCATTGATGAAAGAAATGTCGTACAAAAATGTCATGGAAGTGCCCCGCGTTAAGAAGATCACACTGAACATGGGTGTCGGCGAAGGCGTTGGTGACAAAAAGCAGGTTGAAATTGCTGCAGCTGAACTTGAGAAGATCGCGGGTCAGAAAGTTGTCATCACAAATGCTCGTAAATCGGTGGCAGGATTCAAAATTCGTCAAGGCATGCCTATCGGCTGCAAAGTGACGCTGAGAAATGACCGTATGTGGGAGTTTCTTGAGCGCTTGGTTGATATTTCAATTCCACGCGTACGCGACTTTCGAGGGTTAAATCCGAAGTCGTTCGACGGTCGGGGCAACTACTCTATGGGTGTAAAAGAGCAGATTATTTTCCCCGAAATCGAGTACGACAAGATCGATAAAGTCCGTGGCCTTGATATCACGATTACTACAACAGCTAAGACGGATGAAGAAGGCAGAGCTTTGCTCAATGCGTTCAGTTTTCCGTTCAGAAAATAGGTAATTTGCTGATGGCTAAGAAAAGTATGATTCAGCGTGAGCTGAAGCGTGAAAAGACCGTTGCAAAGTATGCTGCGAAGCGTGCGGCGCTAAAAGACACTATCAGTAGTCCAGAGTCTTCTGACGATCAGAAGTGGGAAGCCCAAAAGCAGCTTCAGAAGCTACCGAGGGATTCTTCACCTGTTCGGATTCAGCGCCGCTGTCAGATGACTGGTCGTCCTCATGCAGTTTTGAGGAAGTTTAAATTGTCACGCATCAAGCTTCGAGAAGCAGCCATGCGCGGAGATGTGCCCGGTCTGACCAAGGCAAGCTGGTAGTCGGGAAACGTTGGTAAGCTTTTAGCTGCACAACTCAAACGCGGAGTTAGTAATGAGTATTCAAGATCCTATCGCGGATATGTTAACGCGAATTCGTAATGCCCAGATGGCAGAAAAGTCATCGGTTAGCATGCCCTCATCCAAGATGAAGCTTGCTTTGGCAAAGGTGCTCCAGGATGAAGGCTTCGTCGCCGAATTCACTGTAGAAGGCGACATTAAACCAGTGCTTAACATCGAGCTGAAGTACTTCGAAGGCAAGCCGGTTATCGAAACGATCAAGCGCGTTAGTCGCCCTGGTCTCAGACAATATCGAGCAGCCGACGAGTTGCCGAAAGTGAATGCTGGGCTCGGTGTTTCGGTCGTCTCAACTTCGAAAGGTATCATGACGGATAGAGCTGCTCGGGCAGCTGGTATCGGTGGTGAAATAATCTGTACTGTATTCTAGGAGAATAGTATGTCTAGAGTTGCAAACAATCCTGTACAGATTCCTTCCGGTGTTACTGTCACGATTGATAATAGTAATGTTGCCATAAAAGGTAGCAAAGGGCAGCTGGAGCTCACTCTTCATCATATTGTTGATGTAAAGCATGAGGGTGATCAGTTAATTTTTGCTTCTGCGAATTCAGCGAAGCAATCTCGCGCACTCGCCGGTACAATGCGTTCGCTTGTAAATAATATGGTAACAGGCGTGTCACAAGGCTTTGAGCGAAAGCTTGAGCTTGTAGGCGTTGGTTACAAGGCGCAGGCAAAAGGTAACGTGCTTGGACTTTCACTCGGATATAGTCATCCGATCGACTATCAGTTGCCTGACGGCATTTCTGCTGAGACGCCGACGCAGACTGAAATCTTGTTGAAAGGTATAGACAAGCAGAAGATTGGACAGGTTGCAGCTGAGATCAGAGCGCTGCGTGCACCAGAGCCATACAAGGGCAAGGGTGTGCGTTACGCTGGTGAGAGAGTTGCAATTAAGGAAGCTAAGAAGAAGTAGGGCGCAGTCATGATTGATAAAAAAACATCTCGTTTGCGTCGTGCGAAGAAGACGCGTTTCAAAATTAGAGAGCTTAAAGTAGAACGCCTGAGTGTTAATCGGACGCCGCGGCATATCTACGCTCAGGTGTTAACATCTGATGGTAGTCGGGTGCTTGTTTCTGCGTCTACGCTCGATAAGGAGTTACGTTCAGGCAGCACTGGCAACATAGACGCCGCGACTAAAGTTGGGGCATTGATTGCCGAACGTGCTAAGTCTGCCGGCATTACTAAAGTCGCTTTCGACCGATCTGGTTTCAGATATCACGGTCGCGTTAAAGCTCTGGCAGATGCAGCCAGAGAAAACGGCTTGGAATTCTAAGGGGTAAATTATGTCGGCAAATGATCAAAAGTCACCTGAGCTCCAGGAAAAGCTGGTACAAGTTAACCGAGTTGCCAAGGTTGTTAAGGGTGGTCGCATCTTTGGTTTTACAGCATTGACGGTTGTAGGCGATGGTCAAGGCAAGGTTGGATTTGGACGTGGCAAGGCGCGTGAAGTACCTGCTGCGATCCAGAAGGCTATGGATGCGGCTAGAAAGAACATGATCAACGTTTCTCTCGATGGTACAACCATCCAGTATCCTGTGAAAGCGCGTCATGGCGCATCAAAGGTGTACATGCAGCCTGCTTCAGAAGGTACCGGTATTATCGCCGGCGGTGCCATGCGCGCCGTCCTCGAAGTGGCTGGTGTTCAAAACGTTCTGGCGAAGTGCTATGGCTCGACGAATCCGGTAAACGTTATCCGTGCGACTTTCAATGGTCTCAAGACTATGCAGAGCCCAGAGGATATTGCTGCCCGTCGTGGCAAGTCGCTTGAAGAAATTACAGGTGAGCCCAATGAGTAAAGTAAAGGTCACTTTGATAAGAAGTGTGATTGGCACCTTGCCGAATCATAGAGCATGTGTAAAAGGTCTCGGCCTCAGAAAGATCAACCACTCGGTTGAGGTGGAAGATACTCCCGCAGTACGTGGCATGATCAATAAAGTCCAGTATCTGCTGAAAGTTGAAGGTGTGTAGCATGAAGATGAATACTCTTAGTCCAGGTGAGGGTGCACGTGAAGCTCGTAAGCGAGTTGGTCGTGGCATCGGTAGCGGGCTCGGCAAGACATGCGGACGCGGTCATAAAGGTATCAAGGCCCGAAGTGGCGGAGGCGTGAAGCCTGGTTTTGAAGGCGGTCAGCAGCCCCTGCAGCGTCGGCTTCCAAAGTTCGGCTTCTCTTCGCGAATCGGTCGATTTTCTGAGGAAGTGCGTTTGCACGAAATCAACGGCTTGGCTGACGGTACCGTGGATCTTGCCGTGTTGAAGGCGGCTGGCCTGGTTGGCGAGCAAGCGCAGCAGGTTAAGGTGATTCTTTCTGGTGAGATTTCGCGAGCTGTAGTCATTAAGGGTCTTAAAGTGACCAAGGGCGCTGCGGAAGCGATCCGGTCTGCAGGTGGTTCGATCGAGGCGTAAATGGCTAATTTGAACGCGTTACCCGCAGGGGCAAATAAAGGATTTGCAGAGCTTAAATCCCGTCTTTTGTTTGTCTTCCTCGCATTAGTGGTATATCGAATTGGAGCGCACATACCAGTTCCGGGTATAAATCCGGACCGACTTGCTGCGCTGTTCGATCAAAACCAAGGAACCATATTGAGCTTGTTCAATATGTTTTCCGGCGGTGCACTTGAGCGGATGAGTATTTTTGCGCTTGGGATCATGCCGTATATTTCGGCATCGATCATCATGCAGTTGCTCACTGTGGTGACGCCTTCACTTGAAGCGTTGAAGAAAGAGGGTGAGGCAGGTAGACGAAAGATTAGCCAATATACGCGTTATGGTACCGTAGTTCTGGCCACGATCCAGGCTATAGGGATGTCCATAGGCTTGGCGAATCAGGGTGTCACGTTCACTGTGGACATCGGGTTCTACGTTGTAGCTGTCATCACGTTTGTGTCAGGTGCAGTTTTTCTGATGTGGTTAGGAGAGCAGATCACCGAGCGCGGAATAGGCAATGGCATATCGTTGCTGATCTTCGCTGGCATCGTTGCGGGTCTCCCATCAGCTATTGGTCAGACCTTCGAACAGGCCAGGCTGGGTGAGCTAAACGTGCTAACCCTGATCGGTATCGCTGTTTTCGCAATAGCAATTGTCGGATTTATCGTTTTCGTTGAAAGGGGACAGCGTAGAATCACGATAAACTATGCTCGGCGGCAGCAGGGACGGAAAGTTTACGCACAGCAAAGCAGCCATCTGCCTTTGAAAGTAAATATGGCTGGAGTCATCCCACCGATTTTTGCTTCAAGTATCCTGCTGTTTCCAGCTTCTATAGGTCAGTGGTTTGGTCAGAGTGAAGGTATGGAGTGGTTGCAGGTGTTTTCACAGCTGCTCGCGCCTAGCCAACCTTTGTATATTGTGCTGTTCGCGATTGCCGTGATCTTTTTCTGCTTCTTCTATACAGCGCTGATGTATAACCCGAAAGAAGTTGCTGACAATCTGAAGCGCTCTGGAGCTTTCGTTCCTGGGATCAGGCCTGGTGATCAAACCGCTCGATATATAGACGGCGTTCTGACTAGGTTGACAATGTTCGGCGCTCTTTACATAGCGGCTGTGTCGTTGATGCCTCAGTTCTTGATCATCGCGGCTAACGTGCCGTTCTACTTTGGTGGCACCTCACTGCTGATCGTTGTTGTGGTTGTTATGGATTTTATGGCCCAGGTTCAATCTCACTTGATGTCTCATCAATACGAGTCAGTCATGAAGAAGTCGAATCTGAAAAGTTACGGTCGAAGTGGCGCTCCGCGTTAACTCGGTCAGAGATTAGGTTCCCTCTCGGGAACGATGAGTATTGTTCCAGAAGGAGGTTTCAATGAAAGTACGGGCTTCGGTCAAGAAGGTCTGCCGTAACTGTAAGATCATCCGACGCAATGGCGCCGTGATGGTTATCTGTAGCGCTGAACCGCGCCACAAACAGAAACAAGGCTAGGTTTTTCTTGTATTAGGCATCAAGGGGCGCTATGATTTCGCGCCCTGATTTTTAAGCACAGCGCTTCGGCGCGTATGTGGAGTATTGCAATGGCGCGTATTGCAGGTGTGAACATACCGGACAATAAGCATGCTGTTATCTCGCTTACCTATATCTATGGTATCGGTAAGACAACAGCACAGAAACTGTGCGTCAGCACTGGCGTTGGCACGTCTACTAAGATCGGAGACTTGTCTCCGGAGCAGCTAGACAATCTCAGAAATGAGATTGCGAAGTTTGCTGTAGAAGGTGACTTGCGTCGTGAAGTGCAGATGAACATTAAGCGGTTGAAGGATCTTGGTGCATTTCGTGGCATTCGCCATCGTCATGGCCTGCCCGTTCGTGGTCAGCGAACCAAGACCAATGCGCGAACTCGTAAGGGTCCTCGCAAGCCGATTCGCAAGTAAAGCAACTGGAATTTAGAGATGGCAAAACCAGGTACACGTACCCGTAAGAAGGTAAAAAAGACCGTCGTCGATGGTGTGGCGCACATACATGCGTCATTCAACAATACTATTGTTACCATCACAGATCGCCAAGGCAATGCACTTAGTTGGGCAACAGCTGGCGGATCAGGTTTTCGTGGCTCGCGTAAGAGCACGCCTTTTGCTGCGCAGGTAGCAGCTGAAAGAGCCGGTAACGCGGCTTCTGAATACGGCCTGAAGAATCTCGACGTCATGGTGAAAGGACCTGGTCCTGGTCGTGAGTCGGCTATTCGAGCCCTGAATGCAATTGGCTACAAAATTAGTAGCATCGTTGACGTGACACCCATACCGCACAATGGCTGTAGACCGCCTAAGCGTCGTCGAGTCTAAGAGCAAAGGAGATTTCGAATGGCCCGCTATATTGGCCCAAAGTGTAAGCTTTCCCGTCGTGAAGGCACCGACCTTTTTCTGAAGAGTGGCGTTAGAGCTCTCGACAGCAAATGCAATATGGAAACCGCGCCTGGTCAGCACGGTGCTCGTAGAAGCCGTCTTTCAGACTACGGCATTCAGCTGCGTGAAAAGCAAAAGGTTCGTCGTATCTACGGTGTGCTCGAGAAGCAGTTCCGCAACTATTATCATACTGCGGCCCGTCAGAAAGGTGCGACCGGTGAGAATCTGCTTCAGTTGTTGGAGTCTCGTCTGGATAATGTCGTTTACCGTATGGGTTTCGGCTCGACTCGCGCAGAATCGCGTCAGCTTGTATCGCATAAGTCGATTTTGGTTAATGACAAGCAGGTAAATATCCCGTCTTATCAGGTAAAGCCTGGCGACATTATCAGCGTTCGTGAGAAGTCCAGGAACCAGCTGAGAATCAAGGGTGCCATGCAGCTGTCTGGCAACCGTGGAGAAGTAAGTTGGTTGGACGTCGATTCTGGTAAGCTAACCGGTATCTTTAAGTCGACACCGGAACGAACAGACCTTTCAGCCGAGATAAATGAAAATCTTATCGTCGAGCTGTACTCGAAATAGGTCCCGTATTTTGCGGTGGGTAGTTCAGCTGCCCTGGCTATTAACTTACTAGAGGCATACATGCAGAATTCAGTTAATGAATTTTTAACGCCACGTAGCATTGAGGTCAACCAGGTTGCGAGTCGCACTGCGAAGGTTGTGCTGGAGCCACTCGAACGTGGTTTCGGACACACGCTCGGTAGTGCTCTGCGCCGTATCCTGTTGTCCTCAATGCCAGGCGCAGCTGTTGTTGAAGTCGAGATGAGCGGTGTGCTCCATGAGTACAGCTCTATTGAGGGCGTACAGGAAGATGTAATCGAGATCCTGTTGAACCTTAAGAACTTGGCTATCATCATGCACACGCGTGAAGAGGCGACGGTTACTTTGAAGAAATCAGGCGCTGGAGTAGTAACTGCGGCTGACATCAATCTTGATCATGATGTTGAGATTGCTAATCCGGACTTGGTTATTTGTAACCTTAATTCGGGTGGCAGTGTAGATATGAAGCTCAAGATCGCTAAAGGTCGTGGCTATGAGCCATCAGACCAGCGGCGCTCTGGTGATGATGAGACGCGAGCAATAGGTAAGCTGCAGTTGGATGCTTCATTCAGTCCGATTCGCCGTGTGAGCTACACAGTAGAGCGGGCACGGGTTGAACAGCGTACTGACTTAGACAAGCTCGTTATCGATTTGGAGACCAATGGCACTATTGAGCCTGAGGAAGCCATTCGTAGGGCAGCAACGATCCTGCAGCAACAGTTGGCAGTATTTGTTGATTTCGACCAGCAGTCTGAGCCGCAGAAGGTTGAAGAGCAGGAAGAAATTGATCCAATTCTGCTTCGTCCTGTTGATGACCTTGAATTAACGGTTCGTTCAGCAAACTGTCTCAAAGCTGAAAATATTTACTACATTGGCGACCTGATTCAGCGTACTGAAGTCGAGTTGTTGAAGACACCTAATCTTGGTAAGAAGTCGCTCACCGAGATCAAGGATGTCCTTGCGTCACGCGGTCTTTCGCTCGGCATGAGATTAGACAACTGGCCACCCGCAAGTTTGCGTGGTGACGATCGGGTTCTTGGAGCTTAATGAGCGGTTACTCCGCTCTGTGTAATTAAAGGTTATTTACCATGCGTCATCGTAACAGCGGCCGTAAATTCAGTCGCACTAGTGCTCATCAGAAGAGCATGTTCAAGAATATGACAGTGTCCCTCCTTGAGCACGAGCTCATCAGGACTACATTGCCAAAGGCTAAAGAGCTCAGAAGCTTTGCGGAGCCTTTCATAACGCTTGCCAAGAAGGATAGCGTTGCAAACCGGCGTCTGGCGTTTAATCGCCTGAGAAGCCGAGATGCCGTAACCAAGCTCTTCAATGAGATTGGACCGCGGTATCAGGCCCGTCCTGGTGGCTATACTAGAATTCTGAAGTGTGGCTTCCGTCCAGGCGACTCCGCTCCCATGGCATATATCGAGTTGGTCGACAGGCCGGCTAAAGAAAAGCCAGCAAGTGCTGAGAAGCCAGAACAGGCTGATGCTGAATAGCTTGTTCATATGTTTAACCGCTGTTTTAAGCGGTCGTTAAATAAAAAGCCTCGATATTCGAGGCTTTTTTATGTCCTGGTTCTTGGCTTCCAGCCCCAGCTCCTAGCCTAGCGTTCCAGTAAAGGCGCTAGGAAAGTGCCGGTGAAGCTGTTGGGGTTGGCTGCCACATCCTCTGGCGTGCCTTCGGCGATAATGTTGCCGCCTCTAATCCCTCCTTCGGGGCCCAGGTCAACAATCCAGTCTGCCGTCTTTATGACGTCGAGGTTATGTTCGATTACAACGATGCTGTTGCCGTGATCGCGTAGTCGGTGCAGTACTCCTAACAGCTGTTCAATATCGTGAAAGTGAAGGCCTGTGGTGGGCTCATCAAGAATATAAAGTGTTTTGCCAGTATCGCGTTTGCTGAGCTCCCGGGAGAGCTTCACCCGTTGCGCTTCGCCGCCGGACAGGGTGACTGCGCTTTGGCCGAGGCGAATGTAGGACAGACCAACATCTATCAGCGTCTGAAGGCGCTTGGCAACGGCTGGAATAGCGTCGAAAAACGGCAGCGCTTCTTCGATCGTCAGTTCGAGAACCCCGTGAATCGATAAGCCCTTGTATTTGATCTCAAGGGTCTCGCGGTTGTATCGCTTGCCTTTGCAAACATCGCACGGCACGTGGATGTCCGGCAGGAAGTGCATTTCAACCTTGATCAGACCATCGCCTTGGCAGGTTTCGCAGCGGCCGCCCTTGACGTTAAAGCTGAAACGGCCGGGTTTATAGCCTCTGGATCGAGCTTCTGGTGTGTTGGAAAAGAGCTCCCGAATGGGTGTAAAAATCCCGGTGTAGGTCGCTGGATTTGAGCGTGGTGTTCGTCCAATTGGGCTTTGATCGATATCGATTACCTTATCGAAGTGGTCCAGGCCTTCGATCTGGTCATGTGCAGCGGCGACCAAGGTGGTTGCGTTATTGAGGGCAGTAGCGGCCAGTGGGTAGAGCGTTCCATTTATTAGCGTAGATTTGCCTGATCCTGAGACACCCGTTATGCACGTAAAAAGTCCAACGGGTATTTCAAGGGTGACGTCGTTGAGGTTATTGCCTGAAGCTTTCGTAACTCGAAGAATTTTCTCCTCATCTTTTCTTACGCGCTGCTCTGGAATATGAATTTTTCGAGTGCCGGTCAGGAACTGGCCGGTGACCGACTCCTTGACTGCCATGATTTCCTCGACAGTGCCTTGAGCAACAACTTCGCCACCGTGGACTCCGGCCCCTGGGCCGATATCTAATACGTGATCGGCGAGCCGAATGGCATCCTCATCATGTTCGACCACGATAACAGTGTTACCAAGATCTCTCAGATGGGTCAGCGTCTCTAACAGGCGGGCATTATCGCGCTGGTGCAGGCCGATAGAAGGCTCGTCCAGAACGTACATGACGCCGACGAGTCCTGCGCCAATCTGGCTGGCCAGGCGAATGCGTTGAGCTTCGCCGCCAGACAGCGTTTCTGCGCTTCGATTGAGGGTCAGATAATCGAGCCCCACGTTCACGAGAAATCGAAGGCGCAGCTGAATCTCCTTGCTGATCTTTTCGGCTATTTCGCCTTTTCGACCCGGTAACTTGAGG
This sequence comes from Allohahella sp. A8, assembly GCF_047946665.1. Classification (GTDB taxonomy): domain Bacteria; phylum Pseudomonadota; class Gammaproteobacteria; order Pseudomonadales; family Oleiphilaceae; genus Allohahella. The sequence continues at coordinate 3,258,127 of NZ_CP172312.1, read as the reverse complement.
CCAGCAAAGAAGGTGTCAGCCTCGCCGATTGCCATTCGACTGATATCAGGTAAGGTTAACTCCTCGATGAAAACGTTGCGCGATGCTTCCTTGAGCCGGCTGCCGCCGCACTCCGGGCACTTGGTCTGGGTTAGGAGTTTCGCTAAGTCGTCCCTCACCATTTGGGAGTCAGTTTCCCGGTATCGGCGCTCGATGTTGGGAATGACGCCCTCGAATGGATGCTGTCTGAGCACCGCATCGCCACGGCTGTTGATATACTTGAAGCCGATGACCTCTTTGCCAGATCCTTTGAGTACGACATTGCGGAAGTCTTCCGGCAGGTCTTCGAAGGCGACCTCGATCGATACGCCGTAATGATCGGCCAGCCCCTGCAGCATCTGGTAATAGAAAACGCTTCGTCTGTCCCAGCCGCGAATCGCGCCCTCAGGTAGTGAGACACCCGCTCTCTCAACAACCTTGTCGGGATCGAAGAACTGGCGCACGCCCAGGCCGTCACATGACGGGCAGGCGCCGGCAGGATTGTTAAAAGAGAAAATGCGAGGCTCAAGCTCGCTCATACTATAGCCGCAGACTGGGCAGGCGAAGAGCGAAGAAAATATCAGCTCCTCTGGTAGATCGCTCGTGTCCCGAGAACCGCTTTCAGCCATGGGTGCCGCAAGCGCTATGCCTTCAGACAATTGAAGACAGGTTTCTAAAGACTCGGCAAGTCGCGTGCCGATATCCTCTTTGATCTTGAATCGGTCGATCACAACTTCGATTGTGTGCTTTTTCTTCTTATCCAGATCAGGGAGGTCGTCGAGCTCGTAGACTCGACCATCGACGCGGGCCCGGATGAAGCCCTGAGCTCGCAGGTTATCGAAGATATTGGCGTGCTCTCCCTTTCGGTTTCTCACGATCGGCGCGAGGATCATCCAGCGGCTGTCTTGTGGGAGCGCAAGGAGCTGATCGACCATCTGACTTATCGACTGAGCTTCGAGCTTCTCGCCGTGTTGTGGACAACGCGGTTCACCTACCCGGGCGAAGAGGAGTCTCAGGTAATCGTAGATTTCCGTAATGGTACCGACGGTCGAACGTGGATTGTGTGATGTCGATTTCTGCTCTATGGAAATGGCAGGAGAGAGGCCCTCGATATGGTCGACATCGGGTTTTTCCATCATCGAAAGGAACTGTCTCGCATAGGTCGACAGCGACTCAACATATCGTCGTTGCCCTTCTGCGTACAGCGTGTCGAACGCGAGCGAGCTCTTGCCTGAGCCGGAGAGCCCTGTGATAACGATCAACTTGTCTCGTGGCAGTGTGAGATCGATATTCTTGAGATTGTGGGTGCGTGCGCCACGGATGACGATCTTATCCATAATTACCATTATCAGCAGAAAATTTGAGAGCCGGACAGTATACAGTCTTCAAGCGAGCTGACCTAATGTGCTCGGGGGCTTGATGCTGGGCCTGGCTGTGTGGACAGCTGCAACCTGGCTGACACTGATGTTAGACTACGCGGCTTTCCGTAGTCGGGTTTACTTGGGTCGCCACGTCCCGACGCTCGCTATAGAGTCATCTTTTGAGGATTACATGTGAACTCCAGTGAACGTTACGCAGTCGGCAACGTGTCACTTCTCTATGCGATGCGCATGCTGGGCCTCTTCATGGTGTTGCCGGTTTTCACCCTGTATTCGGGTGAACTGGCTGGCGCTACACCTGTACTCATAGGCGTGGCTATAGGCATATATGGTCTGAGCCAGGCCTTGCTTCAGGTTCCTTTCGGAGCGCTCTCAGACCGTTTTGGGCGAAAGCCGCTGATGCTGACAGGCTTAGGCTTGTTCGTCATGGGATCTTTGCTCGCCGCGTTCAGCGAGTCCATATACCTGATGATTGCTGGGCGTTTCCTTCAGGGGGCAGGTGCAATTGCCAGCGTGCTGATGGCCTATCTTGCCGATGCAACACGAGAGGATAACCGATCCAAGGCAATGGCTACCGTCGGCATGACGATCGGGCTGTCGTTTGGGGTGGCACTCATCGCCGGACCTATTCTGGCCAGCTTAGGTGGACTTTACCTCATCTTCCTGATTACCGCAGTGCTTGGTGCGTTGGGTATGCTCCTGGTCATGCGTATGCCGACCATCATTATTCAGCGCCATCGTACCTCCCGTGATGTCGCCTTCATAAAGGACGACTTGCGGAAAGTATTGAAGGACCCTGCGCTGTTACGCCTTGATGTGAGCGTGCTGTTGCTGCACCTGTCGTTGACAATGCTCTTTGTCAGTCTGCCCATGGTGCTGAAGAACCAATGGGCGCTGCCGGTGGAAGATCACGGTTGGGTTTACCTTGGTCTGATGGCAATAGGCTTCGCACTGATGGTGCCCGGCCTTATCTATGCAGAGAAACAGCGGCAGTTACCTTTGGTCTTTCGTGTGGCGGTGCTGACTCTGATCGTGGGCATGCTGGTGCTCGGATTGTTCCAGGCCTCGGTTCTCATAAGCTGTATCGCTCTCGCGCTTTTTTTTGCTGGCTTCAACTTCATGGAGGCCAGTCTGCCTTCGATGCTCAGTCGTCTGGCGCCCGCGGGCCAGCGTGGCACGGCTATGGGTGTATTTGCGAGCTGTCAGTTTGGCGGCGCCTTTCTGGGCGGTGTACTCGGAGGCGTGCTCTTGAATACGGGCCGTCCTGAGCTCGCTTTCTATGCAATTTCCGCCCTGGCCTGTGTGTGGTTTTTGTTCACTTTGGGTATGAAAAATCCACCAGCTACCCAAACCTCTGTGATATCCTTGCGCCGCTTCACTGAAGATCAGATCGACGGCTTGCAGGAGTCTTTGCTGGCTGTGAACGGTGTGACTGATGTGACGCTGATCATGGAAGATCAGCTGGCGTACCTGAAGATTGACAAGAGTCGGCTCGACAGGCGCGCGCTCGATCAATTTACCCTGGGTAGTCACGAAGCGTGATCGAAGGGGCGAACTAGCGAATCTTGAAAAGGAGTCAGAAATGGCGAGAGGTATAAATAAGGTAATTTTGATCGGTAACCTGGGGAAGGATCCCGACACTCGTTATCTTCCATCGGGGCAGGCGGTTACCAATCTGGCGCTAGCGACCGATGAGAGCTACAAAGACAAGCAGAGCGGTGAAATGGTCTCCAAGACCGAGTGGCACCGTGTTTCGATGTTCGGTCGTCTGGCCGAAATTGCCAGCCAGTATCTGAAGAAAGGCAGCAAGGTTTACATCGAAGGCAAGCTTCAGACTCGTAAGTGGCAGGACCAGAGCGGTCAGGATCGATATTCTACGGATATCGTGGCCAACGAAATGCAGATGCTCGATAGCAAGGGCATGGGTGACTCTGGTGGGTCAGGCAGTAGCTGGGGTGACTCCAGCCCTGAATATTCCGGCCCGCAGGACTCGCAACGTGGTGGCTCATCGGCTGGTGGCTATGCTTCTGCCGGTCAGAAGTCTGGCGCACAGAGCAGGCCACAGCCACAGACGGCGAGTGGTCCTGATCACAGCGATGACTTTGACGATGATATCCCGTTCTAGATAACGAGTAAGTCAGATAGTCTGAGTTCGAAAAGATGACCAGAGATGGTCATCTTTTTTTTGTTTACGATACCCGGTACTGCCTCACGACCAATTGACCCTTTGTCTCGTATTGCATTGCTCAGTGGGGCTTCCCTTAGTCGGGGGGGTTGTCCTTCTTATGGATGATTGCCTGGCGCAGATGATTGATGGCCTGCTTTGATGGCGTCACGGATTTCCTCGAGCAACAGCTCCTGACTGCTCTTTTCGACAGGCTTTTTCACCGCCTGGACTTCTTTTTTCTTCATGTTGTTGAGGGCCTTCACGAGCATGAACACCGCAAATGCCACAATTAGGAAATTGAAAACAGTCTGGAGGAAAAGTCCGTAGCGTATCACTACCGCGTCAGCGCCTTCTGAAGCCGCCTGCAAGGTAAATGCAAGATCGCTGAAGTCGACGCCACCGACCAGAATGCCTATCGGCGGCATGATGATATCTGCGACGAGTGAGGCGACGATTTTCCCGAATGCGGCGCCGATAATTATACCGATGGCGAGATCGACGACATTGCCACGCATGGCAAAGTCCTTGAATTCATTCATGAAGCTCATTTGCGTTATCCTTCTGGATTGGCTTAAGGCGAGTGGCGAACTGGACGGGCGCAGATCGGCGCGCGCGCGATTATCGCGATAATTGAGCATGAAACTATTGGCAATATCAAGGCGCAAGCTCTGTTGCGCCTCATAGGAGAGAAGACGCTTTGAGTGAATTGCGTGAACATATCCAGCAGGGCTTCGTCTTGCTTTTACCTGTTGCTGTGATGGTCCTGCCTTTCGGTCTGGCTTTCAGTGTCGCGGCGCAACAGGCTGGTCTCGAGGATCTCACCATCGTGGCTATGAGCATGCTTGTCTTTGCTGGTGCTTCGCAGTTCGCTGCGCTCGAGCTATGGCATTCGCCCGTGCCGTGGATTCCACTGGCGCTCGTGGTCTTCGCTGTCAATGCACGACATATCCTGATGGGCGCTTCGCTATACCCGGCTCTGTCGCGTCAGCCCCTGCGGAAACGGCTCCTGGCAATGTTCCTCATCACTGACGCGAACTGGGCCTTCGCGATGCTACAGCGAAGCCCCGTCCGGCAAGTGGGGATCATAATCGGCGGCGGTTTGGCACTTTGGATCGCTTGGCAAGCAGGTACAATCGGGGGGCTGTGGATCAAGACCTCGCAGGACACTGCCTATAGCTTTGGCCTCGATGCCGTCATGCCACTGTTTTTTCTGATTTTGCTTTTCAAGCAGTGGAGCGGGCGTAGTGATTTGCTGCCCTGGTGCGTTGCCGCTGTAGTAGCTGTCTCATGGCAGTACTTCATCGGCGGCCACTGGTATGTGCTTGCCGGCGCTCTGGCTGGGGGTGTGGTGGCGCTCGTCGTGCCGAGTGAGCAGGAGAGCCTGGAGAAGGCCACCGCCGAGGCTCCTGAATCACAAGCTGATAAGGATGCGCATGACCCAGTTTGAGCTTGCCGGTTTTCTGGCTGTCATGACGCTTGCAACACTATGTACACGTGTAGGTGGCGTAATCCTGATGTCAATCGTGCCCATGGGGCCCAGGGTGCAGCGCTTTCTCAAGGCACTGTCTGGCAGCGTACTGGTAGCGCTCGTGGCGCCGGCGATGCTGTCGGGTGACTGGGCGATCCGCACAGGTGCAGCCGTTTGCCTGCTTGCCATGTTACTGCAGCGAGGACAACTCGTCGCGCTCGCTGCTGGCGTGTTAACGGTCGGGTTGGTCCGTGCGCTCATTTAACCACTGCAGGATTTCGGTTTGCGTACCTCTGAACAGGAGCTCGCGATCTGAACGGCTGGCCTGGTGCTCATACATAGGGTCGTAATACTCCAGTAGTAAAGGCTCGATCCAGCTGTAATGCTCAGTAAGATCTCTGTTTACACGATAGCGATCGAAAGCTGCCGTGAGCTGTTGCTTGAGCGTTGCCAGGCGTTCACCGCCCAGCCGCCGCTTGATACTCCCAAGTTGCTCGAGCAACCGATCTTCGACCTGCTGCAATATGTCCACCGACGGGGCGCCATTCCCCGACAATTCAACGAGCTCTCGCTCCCTGCGCAATACATAATCCTCCGCGATTGCCTGAGCACGTTGCTCGAAAGGACGCACCAGTTCGACTATTGGTGATCGGCGAATCACATCCTGCACTGCGAGCGGTACGAAAGCCCGCCCTATGAGGCGACCTTCATCTTCCACCAGGACCCGTCGCACCGAACAGGCTTCCAAGCGCAGTAGCTCGATAGCCAGAGCATTCTCGAAGTTGATCTGGCTTGGCTGCGGCGTGACTTCGCCGCCAAAGGCAGAGCCGCGGTGGTTGGCAAGATGCTCGAGATCGACCGTCGCGATGTCGCTGGGCTCCGCTCTGGCAGCCTTCAGTAGTTCAGTCTTGCCGGACCCTGTCTTGCCTGCAACAACTAGCCAGGGGTACTGAGCTGCGGCTTCGATGGTATTGATGAGGAAGTGTCGCATTGCCTTGTAGCCGCCTTCGACGTAAGGGACTGCAAAGCCGGCATCCGCGAGCCACTCCAGACTGATCTTTGTCCTGAGCCCGCCCCGAAAGCAATACAACACCGTGTCAGGCTGCTGCTCGAGCTGTTTGATCCACTGGTCGATGCGGCTCTGCTTTACCGCCCCGCTCACCAGTTCATGCCCGAGCTCAATGGCCGCTGCCTGGCCCTGCGTCTTATAGCAGGTGCCTACGAGCGCCCGCTCCTCGTTGTTCATCAGGGGCAAGTTGATTGCTGTTGGAAAAGCGCCTTTATCGAACTCGCCCGGCGAGCGCGTATCGATAAAAGGCACCTTGCGGAGAAACAGTGACGCACTGATGGGGATTTTTGGGCCCCTGTAGGCCTTGTCAGTGATTGCGGAGCGCCTCTATCAGCTCGGATTTGGTCATGTCCGATCTTCCGTCGATATCCACTTCCTGCGCCTTGTCGTAGAGTTCATCATAAGTCCAGTCCTCATAGGCAGCGTGATTGCCACCTTTCTGGCTGGTCTTTTTCGTTGGAGAGTTCGAAATCCGCGCCGCCTTTTCCTTGCTCATGCCATCATCGCGTAGCGCTTCGTACTGCTCCGGGTTCTTGATAGATGAACCGTGATCATTCGATTTATTGCCTTGTTTGGCCATGATGTCACCTCAGTATAATTTTAGGACATTGGTTCGTTACGACGGTCAGCCCGGCTTGGCGGGCCTCTGCTTCGGCGGCGGCATTCTGAACGCCGAGCTGTCCCCAGAGGATACGTACGCCTGCAGCGATAGCTTCTTTGGCGACCTCGCCTAGATGAGCTGGATCCCTGAATACGTCGACCATATCTACAGATTTATTCAGTTGATTCCGAATGTGGTCAGCAGCCTGCGTGATGGAGGCAAAAACTGGTCGCCCCATCAGATCTCCACCAGCGAGCCGGGGGTTTACCGGGAAGACCTCGTAACCGCGCTCCAGCAGGAATGCCATGATCTTGTAGCTGTCGCGGTGCTGCTTCTCGCTTGCGCCTACCAGAATGATCGTCTCGACACTGTTTAAAAGTCGTTTCAGCGAAGGCTCACTCATGACATTTCTCCGGGCCACTGAAGCGCCGAATGCGCCCCTTCCGATGTACTACCAATCTACAGCGATCGCTGCCATCGGTTCAGCAAATCTTGCAAAAAAGTAATGCTTGTGTGCATTGATTCTGACCGCCTTGCCACCATTTTAACAGTGTGAGCGATGAGTCTGATTGAGATCATCGAATCACACACAACAGTGGTTGCAGAAGGGCTGATGCCCGCTTGGGCCACGACTGAATCGTATTGCTTCAATGGAGAATATGCTATGACTACTATCGACTTTTCACCGCTGTACCGCAGCAGTATTGGTTTCGACCGTATGGCATCCATACTTGATGCCACCCTCAGGGGCGATCAGACCAGTGCAGGCTATCCGCCATACAACATCGAAGTGACGGATGAGAATCGCTATGCGATCACCTTGGCCATCGCCGGATTCAGTGAGGATGAACTGGATATCCAGGTCGAAAAAGGTGTGCTCACTGTCAAGGGTCGCAAGGGCGGCGAAGAGGAGTCACGCAAGTACCTGCATCAGGGTATTGCCAATCGTGCATTCGAACGCAAGTTCAACCTTGCGGACCATATCGAAGTACGTGGCGCCGACCTGAAGAATGGCTTGCTGACCATCAGTCTGGTCAAGGAAGTTCCTGAGGCTGCCAAACCACGGAGCATCCAGATCAATGGTTCAGCTAAGCGGTCAGACAAGGTGCTTGAGCACGATGCCTCAGCCAATGAGGACAACGCGGAAACCAATGCCGCGTAAATGAGCGATAGGCTCGCAAGACAAAAGGCAGCGCTTCATGCGCTGCTTTTTTATTGGTCAGCCTCTTTTTTTCCCCTCGTACCTATTGCAGTGTTCAGAACCGCGCCGAAAAAGATGATGAAATTGGTCAGGTATAGCCAGATCATCAAGACGGCGACCGCGGAGATGGAACCGAAAACAAGGTCGTACTGGCCAAAGTTGCTGACATAGTAGGAAAACAGTCCGCTGCCTACCAACCAGATGAGTGAGGCGGCAACAGCGCCAGGACTGAGCCAGTGATGGAAAAGCGAAGGTCGGTCAGACACCATCGTGCGGCTGAATCTGTATAGCATGCCGAGCGCAACGCAGATCATGACAAACAGACCGGACCAGATGAGTAGGCGGACCAGGTTACGGTGCTCGATCAATTCTGGGAGATGTTGCACCACAGCCGGAATGATAATAAGCATCCCGAGGCACAGCAGGATGAATACCACGGCGCATGCTGATGTCACGATAGTTCGCAGGATCCCTGGATCGCTTGTATCGTCAAGGTGCTGTGCGTGAACGGCCGAGAGAGTGGATAGCAGAGTGGCGGTCCCGCGATAGGTGACGGCGCATGCGAAGCTGATACTCACAGCCAGACCCCACCCAAGATTCTGTTTCGGCGTCTCGGCCAGCGAATGGAGCCGGTCTTCAGCCATGCTGGAGATGTTGGCAGGCAAAAATTCGCTGACTGCGGTAACTTGCTGCTCTACAGTGGCTGCATCCATGAATAGGCCGTAGAGCGTCAGGATAGCGAGCGTCAAGGGGAACAGCGCCAGAAATGCATTAAAGGCCGCACTATAGGCAAAGTCACTGATTCGGCATTGCCTGCTCAGCGTTATTGAGTGGCGGCAGACTTTGCGCCAGTCCTGGGGCGAGAAGTGCAGATAGTCTGCTGATGAATCCATAGATCGAGTATACCCTGTAATGAAGAAGAATTCTGAAATCGTGCTACGCGACATCGTGCTCGTCGGCGGCGGGCATAGCCATGCCGTGGTGCTGAAAATGTTGGGAATGAAACCCATTCCCGGTGTCAGAATCACCCTGATCTGCAGGGATACGCATACCCCATATTCCGGCATGCTGCCCGGCTACGTGGCCGGCCATTACAGCTATGACGAGACGCATATCGATCTTCGCCGTCTGGCTGAGTTCGCTGGCGCCAGGTTCTACCGGGATGAGGTCACCGGAATCGATCGGTCAGCGCAAACCGTTCAGTGTCGGCATCGTCCTGATGTGGCCTATGATGTGCTGTCAATCAATACGGGCTCCAGTCCCGACGTCAGTACTGTCGATGGTGCCGCCGAATATGCTGTGCCCGTCAAGCCAATAAACGAATTCAATGACCGCTGGCAGCACCTCTTGGCCACGATCACTGCCGATAGATCCACGACTTCACCTTATCAGATTGCCGTGGTCGGGGCAGGGGCTGGTGGTGTTGAGCTGGCGCTCGCTTTACAGCATCGTCTTGGCTCGGTGCGCACGTCGGCTGGGCAGGCGGTGGCCATTACTGTGTTCGGCAAGGATGATGCGCTGCTGCCCCAGGCTCCATCCTCTGTGGGACGGCAGTTCTCGGAGGTGCTCGAGAGCCGGGGCATTCGTCAGGTGCTCGGCAGGGCGGTCAGCCAGGTTGGTGCGCGCACAGTAGCCACTAGCGACGACAGTGCCACCTATCCTGCCGATACCACCCTATGGGTCACCGAGGCTGGCGGGGCCAGTTGGCTTCGGCAAACTGGGCTCGAACTGGATGAAAAAGGGTTTATCAAAGTCACGGATACGCTGCAGACGGTGAGTGATCCCAACATATTCGCCGCTGGTGATGTTGCTGCCATGATCGACCATCCGCGCCCAAAAGCAGGCGTCTTCGCTGTACGGCAGGGTAGGCCGCTCGCTGTGAATCTTCGTCGTTATGTGGAAAACCGCACGCTGCTCGACTATCGCCCGCAGCGAAAATGGTTGGCGTTGATCAGCACCGGCGACAAGTATGCCTTTGCAACCAGAGGTCGATTCACTGCACGTGGCGCCTGGGTCTGGCGCTGGAAGGACTGGGTCGACCGACGTTTCATGGCACGCTTCAGCGAATTGCCGGCAATGCCGGAGAAGGCTGCCTCACCGGGCCATCACATCCGGTTGTCCAGTGAAGAAAACACTCAGGCCATTTCGGCTGTAGCCATGCGATGCGGCGGTTGTGGTGCAAAGGTTGGCGCCAGCGTGCTGAGCCGTGCTATCAGTTCGCTCCAGCCAGTCGAGCGCGAGGATGTGCTGGTTGGCCTGCACGCACCCGACGACGCTGCAGTGCTGTCCATCCCTGCCGACAAGGCACTGGTCCACAGTATCGATTTTTTCCGCGCTTTCATCGACGACCCCTATATTTTTGGCAAGATCGCGGCGAATCACAGTCTTGGTGATATCTTTGCCATGGGCGCAGAAGCCCAGAGTGCGACTGCTGTGGCGACCATTCCGCAGGGTCTCGAAAGCAAAGTTGAAGCGCTTCTTTTTCAGCTCATGTCTGGCGCGGTAGAAGTGCTGAATGCTGCAGGCTGCGCACTTGTCGGAGGGCATACGGGTGAAGGTCAGGAACTGGCCCTGGGCTTTGCGATCAACGGTCTCATTGACCCTGCCGAAGTGCTGAAGAAAGGTGGCCTCTTGCCTGGTCAGAAGCTGGTTCTGACCAAGCCGATCGGTACCGGAACGCTTTTCGCCGCGCATGCACGGCTGGCAGCAAAGGGCCGCTGGATCGATGCAGCGCTGGAATCGATGCAGCTGTCGAGTCAGGCTGCGGCTGGCTGCCTGCGCCGGCATGGTGCTACAGCCTGCACCGATGTCACCGGCTTCGGGCTACTCGGACATCTCGTCGAGATGACCAAGGCCTCGGGTGTGGATGCAGCTCTGGACCTTGCATGCATCCCAGTGCTCGACGGCGCACTGGAAACCTCGAGAATGGGAATATTGAGCTCACTGCAGCCCGCCAATGTGCGGCTGCGTCGCGCCATCTCGAACCAGACCGAGTCAGTTGACCATCCTGTGTACCCATTGTTATTCGATCCGCAGACTGCGGGCGGCCTGCTGGCCGGTGTGCCGGCGGAGCGTGTGGATGCGTGTGTTGCTGAACTCCGGGCGCTTGGCTACGAATCCACCATTGTCATTGGAGACATCTTACCGATGGGAGACCAGCTCGCCCCGATTCTACTTCGATGCTAAGCAAGCGCGAGCAACACTATCCAGCAGCTCGCTGGCTTCCTGCTGCGGAGTGAAGTCGGTAGCAAGGCCTTGGCAGATCGTGGTGAGTCTTGTCAGGTAGGTTGGGTCGGTCTCGCAGCGAAGTAGCTGGACCATTAGAGCCTGCTCGTCTCCGACTTCAAATAATCCCGGGTAGTCGCTGCCCAGCAAACCCATATTGCCATCGATGTTCGAGGCAAGAACAGGGCATCCAAGCGCGCATGCCTCGGATACGATGTTGGCGCCACCTTCCATGACCGAGCTGATGATCATGAGTGCGGCTTGCCTCAATAGCTGTTCCGTATCGCCCCGGCTGAGCTCTCCCAGCCAGTGGTAGCGCGGAGTAAGGGACATTTCTTCCCGGGCTCTTGTCGCCCATTGACTACTGTGAGCTCCGCCGGCGTGAAGGATCTGAATACCGGATTCAGGCGGCAGTAGCTTGGCGGCCAGAGCGGCCCTGAACGGATCCTTCTCCTCGCGCAGATGCCCAATGACCGCGATCGGCATGCTCGATGACGCAATCAGTGAGGTAAGGCCGCTATCGCTCTCTCCTGGACGCGAAGGTGATATTTCTTCCTCGAAGGCCGTTGATTGTTTGACGACGACGAGTTTGCTGTGAAAGCGTTCGGGTACGGAACGGTAGCCGAGGTCGTGCAAACAGACGAGTACATCGGCCGACTCGAGCGCCGTTTCGAACTCAGCTGGCTGAGTGAATTGGGATTTGTAGTAGTCGGTACCGGTCAGTACCACTACCAGCGGAATTCCACGACGTCTGGCTTCAGCGATAGCGTATCGGCCACGTATGGCATGTAGTACGATAGTGCAGTCTACAGGCCACTCGACGGATCCGGCACATGACTCGAATGCCTGCTCGATTCGACAGTCGTGCCCCGCGTCGAGCAGGAATTTCCGGTATCTGAGAGCTGTTGCTCGGTTGCCCGCCCTTGAGCCTGCGACAGCAGGTGAAATCACAAGAACATTCATGGATCATGCCCTGTTTGTTCCGCTGGCCGTTGACCCAGCGTGATGACGATCAGCAAGTGAATTCACTATGACAATATCATCAGGAAGCTACCTCATGCACAGAGATTCTAAACCACTCACTCAGCGTTTCTTCCGTCTGACTCTACCACTGCTGTTCGCCGGGCTGCTCACAGCAGGCGGAGCCTTTGCTGAAACACTGGTATTCACCGCGATCCCGGATCAGGACGAAACCCGTCTGCAGGAGCGCTTTTCAAAAGTGTCTGATTATCTGGAGAAGACACTGGAAGTGGATGTGCGCTTTGTACCCGTAAAGGATTACGCAGCTACGGTTTCCGCCTTCCGTAACAATCAGGTACAGCTGGCCTGGTTTGGCGGACTCTCGGGTGTGCAGGCCAGGCGTCTGGTCGAGGGCTCTGAAGCTATTGCACAAGGCGAAGAAGATACCCAGTTCAAGACCTATTTCATTGCCCACAAGAGCTCAGGCGTCGAGCCGAGTGAAGAGTTTCCAAAGGGCATGGCCGGCAAGACCTTCACGTTCGGTTCCAAAGGCAGCACTTCCGGCCGCCTGATGCCCGAGTTCTATATCAGGGAAAAAACCGGTCAGGTGCCTGAGAAGTTCTTCAGCCGAGTCGGGTTTTCCGACAATCATTCGCGAACAATCGCGCTCGTCGAATCCGGCGCCTATCAACTGGGTGCGGTCAGTTACGATGTCTGGGAGACGGAAATGGCAGCGGGCGATATCGATGTTTCTGCCGTCAAGGTGATCTGGGAGACGCCCACCTATGCAGACTATCAGTGGACCATACGCGGTGACGTCGACAAGACCTTTGGCAAAGGTTTCAAGGCCAAGGTGCAGCAGGCGCTTCTGAATATGGACGACCCGGATCTGCTCGCCGCATTTCCACGGACGAAGTTCATCAAGGCTGAAAACAGTGACTACCAGCAGATACTGGACGTCGCGCAAGAAATCGGTCTGATCGACTGAGCTTGGGTACGCCAATGCTCCAACTGGTCGACCTGACGGCCAAGTACGGCGTGCACGTGGTGTTGCACCCGCTTTCGCTGACTGTCGATCGCGGGGAGCATGTGGCGCTGGTCGGCAAGAGCGGAGTGGGTAAGAGCACCATGCTGAAGCTTGCGTTTAACGCCCTTGCACAGCAGGCGCATCCGGAAGCAGCCGCAGTTCATTCGGTCGCTTTTCTGCCGCAGGAGCTCGGGCTGGTACCGCAGCTTCCTGTTTTCCACAATGTCTACATGGCCAGGTTGTCGCGCTACGGCCGCCTGCAGAACCTGCGGAATTTCGTTTGGCCGCAGGCCGCCAGAGCAGCCGAAGTCGAAAGACTGCTGGATCAGCTCGATATGTCCTCCACTCTGCGTACCACTGCGGCCTCACTCTCGGGTGGGCAGAAACAGCGTGTTGCTGTGGCTCGCGCATTGTATCAGGAGGCTGACATTCTGCTGGCTGATGAGCCATGTTCGGCGCTGGATGGTCCACAGGCCGATAACGTGCTCGGACTGCTGATTTCTAATTTTGCGGCCAGCATCGTGGCCCTACACGACGTCGACCTTGCCCTGAGGCATTCGACGCGGATCATCGGCTTGCGCGGTGGCCGGATTGCGCTCGATGAAGCGAGTGCGGCTCTGAAGCCTGCAGATCTCGAGTTTCTCTATGACTGAGCCCCAATGTGGGCAAGTGAGACCACCGACGCCATTTGGGCTCCGGTCGGCAACCATCCGCGTCAGCCTCATTTTTGTAGGCGTAGCCCTGGTCAGCCTGATCCTGGGCGACATAGAGATCACTACAGAGAATCCCTGGGCAGAAATGCTCAGGTTTGCGAGCGGATTTCTGTCACCCTCGCTCGATTCCGTCGATACTCTGACGACAGCGCTGCTGAGAACCGTCGGCTTCGCTTTCGTTGGTGTAGCGCTGGGCAGTATGGCTGGTTATCTGCTCATGTTGTTCTTCGACAGACCTGTGGTCCGGGGATTCTGCGCCTTTATCCGCGCCATTCACGAGTTGTTCTGGGCGCTCATTTTTCTGCAGTTCTTTGGTCTGCATCCGCTGACAGGCGTGTTGGCTATCGCCATACCCTATGCCGGGGTCTTTGCCAAGGTTTATGCTGAAATCAGCGACGAAACGGATCCGCTGCCGGGGCTCGTGCTACCACCGGCCCGTTCGCGACTCATTCAGACCCTGTTCCTCAAAATTCCGCAAGCCTTTGCGAACATCAAGAGCTACACCGCGTACAGGTTGGAATGTGGTTTTCGCTCTAGCGCCATTCTCGGCTTCGTGGGGCTGCCGACACTGGGTTTTTATCTCGAGTCCGCCTTTGTCCAGGGACACTATTCTGAAGTAGCAGCGATGCTGATGCTGTTCTACTTGCTTATCGCGACGATGCGTTGGTGGCTACGTCCGAAGCTGTTACCACTCTACCTGCTGGCGTCGCCATTCTTTCTGGGGGAAGGGCTCCCGATCGTGTGGAGCAACGTGGGCCGCTTCTTCACTGAAGACATTGTACCTGCTCCACTCAAGTCAGGCCTGAGCTGGTCCAGCCCGGAGGCGCTCTGGGCCTGGTTCTCACCGATTGCCACGGAGCAGATTCTACCCGGCCTCTGGAATACGGTGATACTGACTCAGATAGCGCTAGTCGCTACGGCGGTACTGACTCTGCTCAGCTTTATCCTGGTATCCAGGCATTTCGGTGGCCCCAGGCGACGGTCGGTGGGCCACCTTTTGCTGGTCATAGGTCGCTCGACCCCGGAGTACATTCTCGCTTACATGCTGTTGCAGCTATGGGGACCATCGATGTTACCGGCTGTTGTCGCGCTCGCCTTGCATAATGGTTGTATTATCGGGCATTTGATCGGCAGGCAAAGCAATGAGCTGACCCTCAGTCCCGGCGCGAGCACAGGCTCGGATCGCTACTTCTTCGAGTTGCTACCCCGCCTGTATCGGCCATTTCTGGCCTTCCTGTTCTATCGGTGGGAGATCATCATGCGAGAAACTGCAATTCTCGGCGTCCTCGGTATCTATACGCTAGGCTTCTATATCGATAGCGCAATTGAAAACATACGTTTCGATGTCGCGCTCCTGCTGATATTGGTGACCGCCATGCTGAACATAGCCATTGACATGTTTTCGAGGAAACTCAGGACGGGTTTGCGCCTGACGACCATGCCGACGCCGGATGTCCCCTAGACGTGATGATTCACTTGAAACAATGAGTAAGCGACAAAAACAGGCACCTCAAGGCGTGGCGGCGAAGGTCCAGGAGGAGGAACATCGCAGACGCACGCGATTTCTTCTGCTCTTCAGTGCATCGACGAGCATCATTCTGTTTGGGATAGGCATCAAAGTTCTTCTGAATGATATGGTGGGCTACGGACTGGCCCTTGTCGGTGCCGGAACAGTTACAGTTTTTGCACTTGTGCAGTATCACCTTCTGAAGCAGCGCATGCTGTTCGAGAACATAACCATCTTCGCCATGTCGGTTCTCGTTCTCATGCTGGTCAGCACGGGTGGCGAAGATGGAACAGCGGCACTCTGGAGCTATATATATCCGCTACTCGTAACCTATGTGGCGGGTCTGCGCAAAGGCGTACTCTACTGTAGCCTCATGTACTTCGCAGTGCTTGCTATCATGCTGAAACCTGAAATCTTTGGTTTGCTTTCGCCTTACTCGAGCGACTTCAAACTGCGCTATCTCTTGAGTTATCTGTTCACCACCCTGTTCTCCTTTGTGATCGAGAGCTCTCGCCAGGCATCTGCGAACGAGTTGCTCAGGCTTGGCAAGGAGATGGAAACGGCATCACGGCTCGATGTGCTCACGGGACTTGCCAATAGGCGTCATATGCAGAGCCTGCTGGACGAGGCAGAATATGATTTTGGTAGAAGCAGAACTGACTATGCGGTTCTGATGGTGGATATCGACCATTTCAAGAGGGTGAATGACCGCTTTGGTCACAGTGCCGGCGACGCCGCGCTGCAATCCGTGTCCGCCGTGTTTGAGCATGGCCTGCGTCAGACCGATACGGCGAGTCGATGGGGTGGCGAAGAGTTTCTGGTCCTGCTGCGCGGCGCATCTGCATCGGATGCCCCGCAAATTGCAGAGCGTATTCGCAAGGCGACGGAACTGCTCGCGATTCCCTGCCAGGCTGACCTCGCAGCGGATAAGGCCGAGGGGCGCGCCGACGTCAGCACACTGCATCTTACCGTGAGCGTGGGCGTGGCTTTGCGAAAGCATGCAGAATCACTCGCCGATACCCTGCTTAAGGCCGACAACTGCCTGTACGAGGCCAAGCGAAGTGGTCGCAACCAGGTCTGTCCCGCGTCTCCGTACTAGTTACTTTGTTTATCCTTGCCATATACGGAACTTCCGAAGCTGTTAAGCTCGCACACTGACGATTACAGTACTGGCCGAACGCTCTTGCCAGAACCTTAATAAAAAACTCAGGCGCCGAACAGGCTGCTCACTCAAGGAGATATCACGTGAAGACAGAAAATATCCAACGTACGCTTGCTGCAGGGTCGGTCGCAGTGGCGGGCATGCTGATCAGTTCCGCAGTACTCTCGGCAGAGCCGCCCCGTTACCACGAGCCAACCCGGCACTTTACTGTCGAACGTGGTGCCGTGGCCGAGAACCGGGACTTCATGGTGGACCTCGCTACGGGTAACGCGCTCGATGTGGGCGGTGGCGTTCGCCTGGGGCTGCCTGTCGGAGAGCTATTGCTGAACAGTGCCATCAGCCGTGATAACGATAACCAGCTTCAGGCGAACGAGGCAACGTTCAAGTTTAGCCTGCCGCGTATCAATACTGGCAACCGTGACATACGCATCAATGCCGCAGCCTACGCTGGTCTGGCTCATTTGGACATTGATGAGGGCGACGACTTCACCAATGTAGTCATTGGCGCCGCGGCAACAGCGCTGGTTCAGGGTGTAATGTTCACTGTCAGCCCGGAAATCGAATTTGCCGATGATCAGCGAGACGACACGATTTTCAATCTCGGCCTTGCTGCGGCCTACACTTTCGATGAGACCGGTTTCGGACGTTTCCAGCCGAACATTGAATATGTGCTCGTCGAAGGCGGCGACGATGACTTCGACAAGGATGTCGACGATGATCTGATCAACCTCGGTGTTCGCTGGCTATTCAAGGAAAACGTAACGCTCGACTTCATCATGCTGGCTAACGGGCCAGACGATATCACCAGCATCCCCGGTGTCATTCGGCTCAACGTTTCATTCTGATAGCCCTTCGGCGGAGGTGGCACTGTCTCACTCCGCCTGCCTCACTAGCCTCGCTTCCAGGCGCTGTCGCTATGGTTACAAAGCGAGACAGTGAGCACACAGATTTCCCGCAAAGCGCAACGCTATCGCCACGGTCATTTCTTATGCACCCCGTATAATCAACCATAGCGGACAAGTGTCTTAGGAAATGGTAACACCGTGAGCGGGTGATGTATGAAACAGGCAAAGAGCGGCTTCACGCTAGTTGAACTTGCAATGCTTATCGTAATTGTGGGCATCCTGTCAGCCATTGTATTTCCCAAGTTTGCCGGAGTGAACGGTGAGTCGCGTTCCATACTGCTCAGTGGCGTCGAAAGCGCGCTCAAGTCGGCTGCCGCCATGTCATACGCGGCCTATCTGAAGGACGGCACGCAGGCTGAGCAAGTCATGGTGCAGAAAGCTCAGGTGCGTCTGGAGTTCGGTTATCCTGCAGCCAATGACGCCGGCATTCTGGCCGCGGCAAAATTGCCTGCGGCGGATTTCAATATCAGCTCTGAAACGATCCCTCTGACCATGAACGCTGATGTCGCGCTAGTGGAAGATGGGCCGAACTCGGTTCAGGTGGTCACCATCAGGGCGCTGAATGCGGTTGATCCATCGGCTTGCCAGGTCACCTATCAGGCGGCCATGGAGCCGAATTCCCGCCCGCTTATTTCCAGATCCACGAATGGTTGTTGAGATCCCACGCTGCGTGTGGCGCAGCAGAGCCTATCGACTATAGTTGAGTACATCGGTTGAATGCTTTCATTCGACACTGGTGTTTCGGGTATTCCATTGACTCATTTTACTTCAGCAATCTACAAGCCCTACGCTACCGCATGGTTGGCAAGGATAGGCTGTGGCGCCCTCTGCCTGCTGATAGTCTCAACCATATCAAATCGTGTTGCCGCCGCTGAGCTGGAAGTAGTCGTCACAGATCTTGATGGGCGGGTCATACCGGGCGTCGCGACTGTTCTGCACGATGTTCCAGCTGCAGGTGGAGCAGGGGCGGACCCCATCGACGGAAATAACCGCATTGAAATTGATCAGATTGACGAGCAGTTCGTGCCGCTGATGAGCGTCATACCGCGCGGGAGCAACGTGTGGTTTCCCAATAGCGACAATGTGCGTCATCACGTGTATTCGTTTTCAGAAGCAAAGCCTTTCGAGCTCTCCCTGTACCACGCCGATGAGGCGCCGCCAGTCGTTTTCGGCAAGACTGGTATCGTTCTGCTCGGCTGCAACATCCACGACAGTATGCGGGCCGCCGTCCTGGTGACTGAACAGGCTGTATATGGCGTAACTGATGAACACGGCCGGGTCCGTCTACAGTATCAGGCAAAGCCGACCGCTGCAGAACGGCTCATCATGAGCCTATGGCATGAACAGCTTGGGGCCAAAGAGGCACTGGAAACGCAGCTCGAAGTAGCTCGCGTTGCCAGCGGAAGCGTCACCGCCACATTGCCAATTCGCTTCAAGCCAGTTGCACCACAGTCGATTTCAGATCTGAAAAGCCGTCTCCAGGGCTACAGGAAGGGTAGCTCGCAACAGTGACGATTCAGCGTTGATGAACAGCTTCAAGTCCCAGCTGCTGCTGGTATTCTCCATTCTTATCGCGGCGGCGCTCGGTGCGACGGTCTACGCCGTCTTTACGGCTACCGAGCAATCGATCGTGCGCGAGACTCGTGATGAGTTGCAGACCGCGCAGCGGGTTTTCAGTGCAATCCTCGAAGATCGCTCTCTGCAGCTTCTCGACCGCAGCAGCATTCTGGCTGCGGACTTTGGTCTGAAGCGTGCCATCGCCACTGGCGAGCTTGACACGGCGATGAGTGCGCTAGGCAACCACGGTGAAAGGGCCGGTGCGGCGCTCGTTGCCTTGCTCAGTCCGGAGGGGAAGGTGCTGGCCGCTTCTCACACCCTGCCAGGCACGCTTGTTGATGATCTGGAGGCCAGCGGGGGTGAAGCATTCGTTCGTTTCATCGTCGCTGAAGACGAGTTGTTCCAGCTGGCCCTCGTGCCGGTAAGGGCGCCTGGCCTGTTGGCGTGGGTAGGGCTCGGCTTCAGACTGGACGTAGAACTCATGGAGTCGTTCAAGTCCATTACGAGGGCTGACATCACCTTTATGTTCCGCCGTATGTCTTCCAACGCCGAGGCGCGAACGGTCAATGCTGAAGACGTATTTGGACTTATTTCGACCCTGCCCGAGGACCTCCTGCGCACTGACCCTGATAACCAGAAACGCCTGGATGAGGCGCGGAAATCATTGCGAGCTCACCTACTGACGGAAAGCTGGTTCAGTCAGCCGCTGAGCTTTCAGGCAAGTGATGCCAATGTGACGGGGCTGGTGTCAAAATCGCTCGATGCTCGCCTGGCCGATTTCTCACAGTTGCGCCAGCAGATATCCGCAATCGCGATAGCGGCGCTGCTGCTTTCGCTCATGTTGGCCCTGTTTTTCGCCCGAAGTCTAAGCAAGCCTATAGAGGGGCTGGTGGCGCGCGCACGCCGCATTGCGAGCGGTGATTACACCCAGGTTCATCGGCTGAAGGCCGCTGCAGAATTCATGCAGCTGGAGACGGCCCTGCATACCATGGGTGAGGCCATCGGGGAGCGCGAGCGCAGGATTCAGTTTCAGGCAGAGCATGATCTGCTGACCTCGCTGCCGAACCGTGACTATATCAGCAAGGTGATCGAGAACCGGAAGTTTGAAGCTGGCGGTGTGGCTCGCTTCGGTCTGGCGTTGATCCGACTGACCAACCTTACGCCTCTGACAGATGTGTACGGGCAGCGCTTCGCCGATGACCTGCTGCAACAGTTCGCAGACAGGGCGCGCCGACTGCTCCGGCGTGGCGATATGATTGCCCGAATCGATGCCGATCGTTTCTTCGGCTATTGCGATCAGCTGGACCACTCGGGACTTACTGCGCTCACTGAGAAAATACTTTCGATCGTCGAAGAGCCTTTCGAAGCAGAAGGCATCGAAGTTCGTGTTGAACTCCATGTGGGTATCGTATTATCGCCGGATCATGGCGCCTCTTATGATGACCTGCTGCGCCGTGCCCACATCGCCCTGAAGGGCGCTGAGCTGGCACGCAATACAGCCTCCGTCTACGAGATTGGTATGGACGAGCTGCATCTTCGGCAGATCCGCATAACCAGTCGCCTTCAGCTGGCCCTCCACCGCGGCGGGTTCGAACTGAACTACCAGCCCAAGGTCGAATCCAGCGTGGGTCGCTGTCAGCAGGTGGAAGCGTTGCTGCGATGGCGCGATGCCGAGATGGGACAGATGTTCCCGGACGAGTTCATTCCACTGGCCGAGCACTCAGGCGATATTCTGTTGATAACCGACTGGGTTATCAGGGAAGTCATACGTCAGCAGCTGGTTTGGTTGAGTAATGGTCGACACATAACCGTCAGTGTCAATCTCAGTGCCCACGATCTATTGAGCAAGTCCTTGGTGGATCGACTGCTGGGGCAGCTCGAAGAAGCGGGTCTGCCAAGCCATTATCTGCACTTCGAGATTACCGAGAGCGCAACCATCAGCGATCCAGCGGCGGCCATTGCCCAACTGGAGCGGCTCAGGAATGCCGGGTTCTGTCTGTCGATGGACGACTTCGGTACGGGCTATTCCTCTCTATCCCAGTTGAAGCTGATTCCTGTTCAGGAAGTGAAGATCGACAAATCCTTCATTCTCAAGCTGGATGAACAGGAGACCGACCAACGTCTGGTGCGCTCTATCATTGACATGGGTCATAACCTCGGTCTCAGCGTCGTTGCCGAGGGCGTTGAAAATGAAGCCTCTGCGAAGCTGCTGACGGCCTGGGGCTGTGAGTATCTCCAGGGTTACTGGTACAGCAGGCCATTGCCTCCCGCCGCGCTGGAGGTCTGGCTGGATGAATTCGAGGAAAAGCGCCAGAGTCTCCTCATTTGAAACACATTCGCCTGTGTGCGCTGTTGACGCTGCTGCTGACTATGCCTGCTCTGGCTGCAGCCGAGGGCTTGCCGGGCAGCAAGATTCTGGGTACTGCCGGGGCAGTCAATATCGAAGGCGCTGGTGGCGGTGGCTTGCTGCCGTGGGCGTTCATCGGCAGCTATGCCAGTGAGGATGAAATAGCGGCGACGGTATCTGCGAGCAGTGTGAACGTTGATGATTTCGATCTGAAAACCACTGGTCTGCTGCTCGGCTTTTACAATCGTGTCGAGCTGTCGCTCGCAAAACAGTGGTTGCGTGTGGAGCCCCTCGATCTGACGATCGAGCAACACGTTGTAGGTGCCAAGGTCCGGCTTGCGGGCGACACCATCTATGGGACGATGCCGCAGTTATCGGCTGGAGTGCAGTACAAGCGCAATACCGAGGCCGAAGTGGCCTTTGCGCTTGGTGCCGATGATGATGCCGGCGTAGATGTCTATATTGCAGCCAGCAAGGTATGGCTGGATGCCGTGTGGGGGCGTAATCTGGCCTTGAATACGACGTTGAGGTACACCGACGCCAACCAGACCGGGCTGTTAGGCTTTGGCGCCGCTGGACAGGGGCGGGCGATCGTTGCGGAAACCAGTCTTGCCATCTTCATCAATCGTTACTGGGCGGCAGGGATTGAGTACCGGCAGAAGCCTGACAATCTTGCGGGTGTACGTGAGCACGACTGGCGCGATGTTTTCGTTGGATGGTTTCCGTCCAAGGCCGTTTCGCTGGTCGCTGCTTATGCTGATCTCGGCACGATAGCCGGTTTGAAGCAGCAGGAAGGCCTTTATCTGTCGGTTCATCTGAACACGGGAAATCTCCAGTGAGCGGAAGATACGGAAGAAGAGATGCGTTAAGCGCTATGCGCCTGCTGCTCATTATTCATGTCTATCTGGTCAGCCTGTTATTTTCAGGCTGTGCCAGTTATCAGAAGTCTGAGACCACTGTGGACGGTGCAGTAAGTCAAGCCGACGATGGGTTGTATCGGGCGCTCGGCGGGCTGGAAGGCATCGAGGGTATTGCTGATCAGTTTTTGTTCCGATTGTCAGGAAATGACAAGATCGTGCACTTCTGGCAGAACACCAATATAGAACGCTTCAGAACACAGTTCGTGTCCCATCTTTGCGAGCTGAGTGGCGGACCATGCCGCTACGAAGGCGATAGCATGGCTGATGTCCACAGGGGCATGGACATCAGGCAGAGTCACTTCAATAGTGTGGCTGAAACACTGGCTCTCGCCATGGAGGACCAGGGCATTCCGACAGCCGCCGTCAACGCGCTTCTCGCGAGACTGGCGCCGCTACATGACGCCGTGAGAAATCAGACTGACCGCTAAGTCAGTGTTGCGCCACTACCGGATCTAGAGCAGATCGGCTGCGTCGGCATCACCATCCAGCGGGTCCTGCGAACGCGCAGCTTTTTTCCGCTCGATCAGATTGAGCAGCAATGAGTTCGTGGAATAGGTGAGGCCTACGAGTACGACAAAGGACGCGAGCAGGATCTCTGGGTTCAGGGACAACAGCATAGATGACTCCGGAGTCTAAAACAGATTTGATGAAGACACTCGGGGCTGAGGAGAGCGGTTTCATCAAAGTTGTCCTTCGACGTTCGGGCCGCATGATAGACAGTGTAACCAAAAGACTCAAGTTAAGGTTTGCGCAAGCTCTGTCACCGAAGGTATCACTCGGGTTATGCGCAGATCGATTAGGGCGAGGAGAACCCCCCGAAATTTAGTGTTCCTGTTGGAACACTAAACAAGTTCGAAGGTATAGCAGGGTTCATAGGTGCTGCCGGGCAGCTTCATCCGCTGTTGCTCAACGAAGCCCTCGAGCAAGGAGCCAAGCGCCGAGACCAGGTCGCGATCACCTTTCAGGCGGAAGGGGCCATGCTGCATGATCTGCCGAATGCCATCAGCTTTGACGTTGCCAGCCACGATGCCCGAGAAGGCTCTACGTAGATTCGCTGCAAGCAGATGGAGCGGCTGCTCCCGATGGAGTTCGAGCGCTGCCATCGACTGGTGCGTGGGGATGAATGGAATCTGGAAGGCCTCGTCAATGCTGAGCAGCCAGTTGAAATAGAAGGCATCGCCATGAGATTTGCGATAATAGGTCACGTTCTGAATGCCGAGCCGAACTTCGCGTGCAGTTTGCTCCGGATCATCGATGATGATCTTGTAATGCCTGGTGGCTTCAGGCCCTAGCGTACGCTGAATGAAATCGTCGATCGTTCTGAAGTAGCTCTCGGATGCCTTGTTTCCCGAGAAGATGAGCGGGAAGGGCAGTTTGGCATTCCGCGGATTCAGCAGCACACCTAGCAGATAAAGAATCTCTTCCGCTGTGCCCGCACCGCCCGGAAAGACGATAATGCTGTGAGCAATTCGCACGAAGGCTTCCAGCCGCTTCTCGATGTCTGGAAGGATGACGAGCTCATTCACAATGGGGTTGGGCGATTCGGCCGCGATGATGCCGGGTTCGGTGACGCCCAGGTAGCGACCATTGCGAATGCGCTGTTTGGCATGAGCGATAGTTGCCCCCTTCATCGGGCCTTTCATTGCGCCAGGACCGCAACCAGTGCAGATATCAAAGCCACGAATGCCGAGGGAGTGTCCGACTTCCTTGGTAAAATCGTATTCTTCACGACTGATTGAGTGGCCGCCCCAGCAGACTACGAGATTTGGCGTGCGGCGTGGAACCAGCACGCCAGCATTTCGAAGCAGGTCGAATACACCATTGGTGATCGCCGAGCCTGGAACGGCGGTCGCTGTATCTGCGGCACCCTGCGTTTCAGTTGGTACAAGTGCTTCCGGGTCGAATATCTGACGTCCCGAGTGGGCATAGACGACGTCTCTCAGTACTGCATACAGCTGTTCTTTTATGCCAAGCACGAGCTTACCGTCGACGAAGGCCGAGGCGGGCGCATTGATCAGTTCGAGTTTGATACCCCGTGGCTGCTGAATAACCTGAATGTCGAAGTCGTGGAAGAGACGTTCAATCTCGTGGGGATTATCGCTTAACTCCCCGCTGTTGAGCACGGCGAGCGCACAGTTTCGGAACAGCTGATGAAGGCCGCCCTGGCTTGTATCCCTGAGTTGCTCGACTTCGGCTTGGGACAGCAGATCCATGCTGCCCTCGGGGGTAATTCTGGCGGTTACTTTCTGCATCAATTAGCCGTGCCGGACATGCGTTCAGATTTCCTCGTAAGGCGAGTCGAAGACCAGTTTATAGGCTGGAATACGAAGTGATTCAAGCGATTCCTTGACATGGTAAACGCCAGCGTAGGTTCTTGGCGAGCCATTGTCGTTGACCAGCAGTTCAGTATGGTCGGCAAATGCCGCTTCCACCAGATAGATATCACCTTCGTTTGTGATGATATTGATGTGTTGCAGTTCGTCCTGACGGGCTTTGAGCTGATTGAGGTTCATGATTATGATTCCGTTAGTGGTTCGAATATGGAAGATTCGACATCGGGAAACGGCTACAGGAACAACAGCAATGGCCGTTTATATGTAGACGACGCTCAGGTCTCATCAGATCATCGTCTATTCACCCTCAGCTCGCCAGAATGAGATGGCCGTGGCCATGGCTCTTCAGGTGCTCGGGGTAAAGCTCGTAAGCTGGCTTGAGTATCGGCAGTAGCTTCACAGCCTTCGGCACGTTGCCCTTCGATGTCACCTGCCTTCGGGTGAGCGCCGTGAGGAAGTTGGCTTTGCCCTGCCAGAAGGCATGTGCGAAATCGGCTTTCATACTCATCGTCACTTCAGGTACACCGTCGTAGACATCGCCCAGATATAGCACGACTTCGCTCCCAGAGGCATCCAGGGTAATGACGGCTTCAGGATCGGAGTAGCGGAACTGAACGACAAGGTGCGAGTTCAGCAGACGGGGGCCGAGCTCTTCGTGGTCGATGAGCGATTGATAGAAATTGCCCAGCACGTCATAGATCATCGTCGAGTCTTCGAACACGCGGGCTTTTTCCTTCGTGCTGTCAGCGCTAGCCGCAGAAGCGCTGATTGGCGGGAGGTAGCTGACCGGCGATGGTCTCTGCGAGTGGAGCTTCTTCAGTATGACGTTGACACTTTCCGACGTGACGTCCCTAGGGTTATATAGCATCGACCCGTCCATCATGGCGGCGTCCACCACGAGATCGAGCTTGGCGAAATCCGCGTCCACGCCGGCGTTCATAAGGTTCAGGGGCAGGGCGGCAACTGTTGCCAGCTGTCCGAGTAGCTCACGGATTCGCAGGACAGCTGCCCGCGCTTCGGCCATTCTAACGACCTCATCTATCAAGCGGCCTTTGTCGACAAGCGATCCGACCTTGCGAAAGCCGGCCAGATCCAGCAGGTTTTTCGCGGTGGCCACAGGCTTTGGTAATTCGATCCGCATGGCTTCCGCGATATCAGCGTAGCGGCGGCTGCAGGCAGACATGTTGTAGTTCATCACTTCTGGCAGCACCAGTGCATTCGCAAGGCCATGAGGAATGTGATACACCCCGCCGAGCGCATGCGATATGCCGTGAACCATGCCGACCATTGACTGAGTGAAGGCCATGCCCGCCAGACAGGATGCCACCAGCATGCGACCCCTGAATTCGAGATTTGCTGGTTCGCGGCAGGCGTCGAGCAGCGTTTCGTTCACCAGTCGCACGACATAGAGCGCAAGTGCGTCCGACGCTGGCTGTGCCTCGCGACTCACATAGGCCTCTATGGCATGGGTGAGTGCGTCCATGCCAGTTGCTGCAGTGAGCCCGGGCGGCATGCTTGTGGTGAGTGTCGGGTCCAGAATGGCGAGTTGGGGGAAGAACTGAGTTTCGGCGAAGGGCAGTTTGATATTCTTTTCGGGGTCGGCGATGATCGCGACTTTGGTGACTTCCGAGCCAGTACCAGCGGTGGTTGGAATCAGGATCAATGGCAGAAGCACGTCGTCGCCCAGCAGGTAAGCGCCCATGTGATCTTCAGCCCGACCACCTTTGACAGCCAGGATGTTGGCAACTTTCGCGGTATCCATCACACTGCCGCCGCCCAGGCCGATAATCATATTGCATCGGCTGTTGCGGATACGTTCGGCGCAACGTTCTACTGTGGCGATCGTGGAGTTCGCTGGCACATCGGCAAAGACTTCACCAATAACGACGTTCTTGCCGGCCAGACAGGCCTTAAGGCGGTCTGCAAGGCCCAGGTCGACGATGATGCCGTCGGTAACCAGCATGGCTTTCCTGAGCCCGAAACCGGCGATAGACTCATCCAGATCATCGATGATGTTCGCGCCATAGATCACCCGCGAAGGCATCGAAAATTCGAAAAATTCAGGAAGGATGGCTGACATCTTGAGACCTTTGTTGTTGTATTTGTCAGATCGTACGTGTCGCTCCGGAGCAGGCCGAAAGAAGCACAGGCCGTCTTCGCGGCTGCGCGAGGATGAGTCTACCAGCAGGTAAAATGTCTGCGCAGCCAGAAGCCATTGGGAGGGCGACCGATCGGATAGTCATCGAACGGTCGCGACGGAGCTACTCGTCGAAATCGAAGGCGTAGTCGTCAGTGCTGGTGTGAAGCCGCTTGAGCTCCATGTAGTCTTCAATGGCTCGACGTGTTTCGAGCTTGCGCGTGGCGCTTGGCCGGTCCTTGCGTCCACCTTCATCGGCTGAAGGATCGTCGCTGTTCATTTTGGAGGAGGACTTCTGAAAGTCCGCGAAGAGGTTCGAAGCAAAGTCTGTAGTTTGTGTCATAAGAGTGCGATGCTGCCTGTTATTGTAATTGGTCAAAATCGTATGTGTCGTACAGAACTCAGGGCACTTGCTCAATGCCCGAGGTAACTTTACAACATAAACTGGGAAACGGCAGCTAAAAAAGTAGACGAGTCAAACCCATTTACAAGTAGCGCTGTGTTTTTGTACAGTGCGTCCTTTGCCGATTGAACGGGCCGAACATTTTGAACATGGATATCAGTCAGATCGTCGACGGCCTGAACGGCCCGCAACGCGAAGCCGTTACTTCGGACAGTCAGCATCTGCTCGTGCTGGCCGGCGCCGGCAGCGGCAAGACCCGTGTGCTCGTTCATCGCATCGTTTATGTCATGAGGGCGCAGGGCCTGCAGCCGCAGGAGGTGCTTGCCGTCACCTTTACGAATAAGGCAGCGCGCGAAATGCGACATCGGCTAGAGCCAATGCTGTCAGGGCCGGTGAGAAACCTCTGGGTCGGGACTTTTCACGGCATCGCGCATCGTCTGCTGCGATACCACTGGAAAGAGGCCGGCCTACCCGAAAATTTTCAGGTCATCGATTCCGATGACCAGCTCAGGCTGGTCAAACGTGTAATCAGAGAGCTGCAGATCGATGAAGCCAGCTTCGCGCCGCGCGAAGCGGCCGGCTTCATCAACAAGCAAAAGGATGAGGGGCTGCGCGCCGCCAGTGTGCCGGAAGGTGACCGTATCTGGCAGGCGACAATGAAGCGCATCTACCTGGCTTACGAAAAGGCCTGCCTGAAAGCAGGGATCGTGGATTTCGGCGAGCTCCTGCTGCGAAGTCATGAGCTATGGCGGCAACAACCAGCGATCCTCGCCCGCTACCAGCAGCGCTTCCGCCACCTGCTCGTGGATGAGTTTCAGGACACCAACACCATTCAATATGCCTGGCTCAGGGTGCTGGCCGGGCAGCAGGCCGCTGTGACTGTCGTGGGAGATGACGACCAGTCCATATATGGCTGGCGTGGCGCCAAAATCGAAAACATCCTGTCGTTCCAGAGTGATATGGGCTCGACGGAAGTGGTGCGGCTGGAACAGAACTATCGTTCGACTGGCAACATCCTGAAAGCCGCCAACGCAGTTATCAATAATAATCCCTCGCGTCTGGGCAAGTTCTTGTGGACAGACGCTGGTGATGGCGAGCCCATAGATGTATATGCCGCTTTCAACGAGCAGGATGAGGCCAATTACATCGTTGAAACGATACAGACAGCGCTGACGCAGGCGCGGGCGCTGCAGGACATCGCCATTCTGTATCGCTCCAACGCCCAGTCGCGGGTTATCGAGGAGGCGCTGGTCAGGCATGGTGTGGCCTATCGCGTCTACGGCGGACTGCGCTTTTACGACCGCCTTGAAATTCGCAATGCCCTGGCATATCTGCGGCTGCTGCGTCTGCCTCAGGACGACGCAGCGTTCGAGCGGATTGTGAATATTCCACCGCGAGGCATTGGTGCGAAAACACTGGCTCAGATTCGCGAGGAAAGTGCCTCAGGTGGTGGCTCGCTCTGGCAAGCGAGTATCGATTTGCTCCAGCGTGGCGAGATTCGTGGAAAGGCGCAAAAGGGTCTGGCTCAGCTCGTTGAAGTGATCATCGAGCTTCAGCAGTTATCGACCGAGCTGAGCCTGAAAAAGCTGGTCGCGGCGGTGCTCGACAAATCAGGCCTGCTCCAGTTTCACGCGAACGAAAAGGGCGACAAGGGTGAAATGCGCCGTGAAAACCTGCAGGAAATGGTCAATGCAGTTGCCGAATACGACGAAAGCGCAGATGAGCCGCTGGCTGAGTTCCTCGCCAATGCCGCGCTCGACGCCGGGGAGCAGCAGGCTAATGAAGAGCAGGATGCCGTTCAGCTCATGACTCTACACAGCGCAAAGGGTCTGGAATTTCCGCTCGTCTTTCTGGTGGGTATGGAAGAAGGTCTGTTTCCGCACTCGATGTCACTTGAGGAAGTCGGGCGCCTGGAAGAGGAGCGCCGCCTCTGTTATGTCGGTGTCACCCGGGCCATGAATAAACTGGTGTTGACCTTCGCCGAATGCCGAAGACTGTATGGTCAGGATAAATACAATCCAGTGTCACGTTTCGTGCGGGAAATCCCGACTGAGTGCCTGCAGGAAGTGCGGCTGCATTCAGTGGTTACCAAGCCGATGTTCGGTCAACGCGCCCGCTTTGACAGCTTGCCGGGACAGGCGGCGCACATGAGGCCGAATGTCGACTCAGGCGTATTTATGCCAGGCCTGGGCAGTCGGGTCCGGCACAGCAAGTTTGGAGAAGGTACCGTCCTGAATTTTGAAGGCGATGGTGCACATGCGAGGATACAGGTGAAATTCGAGCAGCTGCCTGATGATCAGTCCAAAACGAGTGCGACAAAGTGGCTCATCCTTTCAATGGCCAAGCTCGAGCCGGCTTGATGGCGACGTCAGCCTGAGCGTGGCACTTGACGGATCCGGCCATCTTCGTCAATTGCCACAATGACGAATACGCCTTCGGTGACCTTCCTGAACTCCTGTCGGTGCTTGTCTCTGGTCCAGGCTTCTACAGAAATATGAATTGAACTCTTGCCGATTTCTATGATGTTGGCATAGCAGGAGAGCTCACCGCCTTTCCGCACTGGTGAAAGGAAATCCGTCTGCTTGATCGCAACAGTGGCTGTTCGGCCTCGCGATACCCGGCCGGCAAGACTCGCCGCAGCCAGATCCATCTTGGCGACCACCCAACCTGCAAAGATATCGCCATCCTGATTGGTATCGCCGTCCGTGGCTGTCACTCTGAGGGCCAGGTTTTGTTCAGATCTGCTTGAATCGTGAGGGGCCATATTATTTTCCGCTTGTTGAGGCTTGCACTGGATTGAGGGCAGTTTAACTGGCAGGCAAGCCTTCCGCTACGCTAGCGAGCTGTAACATTACTGTCATAAAGTTGAAATAGAATCGCGCTGTTCTCGGCTTTTATTGCATTTTTATGACAGACTGGTCGTCCGAATGAAGACGTACAGTCGGTGGTTACAACATGGGCCGCTACCCGATTACTACGGAGATACATAATGATCATGAAAAGATTCGCTCGCGCACTTACAGCTACTGCACTGATTTCTGCCTCTGCGGCGAGCCATGCACAGGTCGATCCGGAGCTGCCAGTCTACAAAAAGGCCAGTGGCATTTCCGGCACGGTTTCAAGCGTAGGTTCTGACACGCTTGCCAACCTGATGACGCTCTGGGCTGAAGATTTCAAGCGGTTGTATCCCAACGTCAACGTGCAGATTCAGGCTGCAGGCTCGTCGACTGCGCCGCCGGCACTGACCGAAGGTACTGCGAATTTCGGTCCAATGAGCCGAAAGATGAAAGACAACGAAATGCAGGCTTTTGAGAGTCGTCATGGTTACAAGCCGACAGCCGTCCCTGTGGCTATCGATGCGCTTGCAGTGTTCGTTCACAAGGACAATCCAATCGAAGGCATGACCATAGCTGAAGTCGATGCCGCTTTTTCTGCGACCAGGAAGTGCGGCTTCGACAAGCCGGTAAATACCTGGGGAGATCTGGGCGTAACCGGTAGGCTCGGCGGTCAGCAATTGCAGCTTTATGGCCGCAATTCGGTATCCGGCACCTATGGCTACTTCAAGGAAGAAGCGCTGTGCAAGGGCGATTTCAAGAATGGCGTTAATGAACAGCCTGGCTCAGCCTCGGTGGTGCAGGGTGTCTCAGAGTCGCTCAATGGCCTGGGCTACGCAGGCATCGGCTATCGAACCGCGAGCGTGAAGACGGTGCCGCTGGCGAAGAAGGAGGGTGGAAAGTACATTGACGCTACTCACCAGAATGCTGCGACCGGTCAGTACCCACTGTCACGTTTCCTCTATGTTTATGTCAACAAGGCGCCGAACAAGCCACTCGAACCCATAACTGGCGAGTTCCTCAAGCTGGTTCTTTCGAAGCAGGGTCAGGAAGTGGTCGTGAAAGATGGTTACGTGCCGCTCCCGGCGGCAGTCGTGGCAAGGGTCATGGGCGATATCAGCAAGTAAACTCCAGCTCAGCTCGCGGAAGTCGATCCGGCATTCAGTCTCACTGGGTGCCGGATTTTTGATATCTACTGCGGGGGCTGAAGAGTATCCGCTGCAGTCATGCCTGCCGGAATGGAATAAAAGGGAGTATGGGTGAATTTTTTGTTAGCATGTGCGCCAAACAGCTAATGTGGACCATTCGATGAAAGCTCTCAAAATTCTTGGGTACGTTCTTGCACTGGTTGTACTGCTCATCGTTCTTGCCTTGGTCTTTATCGATGTGATTGCAAAGTATGTGATCGAGAGCGAAGGCAGCAAGCAAGTGAAGGCCAAGGTGGAGGTTGAATCGGTCGACATTCGATTCTATCCAGTGGGCGCTACGCTGAACGGTCTTACCGTCACAAATCCCGGCACACCGATGCGCAATGCGTTTCAGGCTGAATTCATCGACGCCAATCTCGATCTTTCCGCGCTGCTGAAGACGAAAGTCATCGTGGACACGGCCAATGTCGATGGTATGCGCTTCAATACGGCGCGCGAGACAAGCGGTGCCATCCCAGGTCTGACTCCGCCGCCAGATGAGAAAGGTCCACTGGTCGAACAGCTCAAGAACGACTTCAAACTGCCCGTTCTGGAAATGCCGGACCCAAAGGCCCTGCTTGAAAAGGCCGATCTACAAACGCCAAAGCTCGCCAAGGCTTTCGAGCAGAATCTCCAGGCAAAGAAGGCCGCCTGGAAGGCGCGTATAGAGCAGCTGCCAGATCAGGAAAAGGTTGACGCCTACAAGGCGCGACTGAAGGCCGTCAAAAAGAACAAGGATCCGCTCGGTTTCCTCAATGCTGCTGGTGATGCGCTCAATGTGAAAAAGGAGGTCGAGCAAGACCTCTCCCAGATCAAGAGTGCGCGAGGCGACTTCAACACTGACCTTGAGGAGCTGCAGGCGCAGCTGAAAGAATTGCAGAAGGCGCCAGCCAAGGATGTTGAGCGCACTATGGCAATGGTGGGTCTCGACCAGGCTTCTGTTCAGGAGCTGGCCCGCACCTTGTTCGGCGATGATCTCGCCCGCTGGGTCCAGAGTGGTTATACCTGGTACGGCAAGCTTCAGCCTTACCTGAATGGCAGCGAAACTCCGAACGAAAGCGGTCCAGCCGCGCCAGATACGACCGACTATAGCGACGGTCTGCCGAAGTTCCTTGTGAAAAAGCTGAACATTTCAGGCGAAGTGCCTGCGCCAGGCAAGGCCATTCCATTTTCGGGCGAATTCACTGACCTGACCGATCGCGCTGATATCTGGGGCAAGCCAGCCAAGCTCTTCCTGGAGAGTCAGCAGAACGCTGCTGGTGGGATTACCTTCAATGGTCTGCTCAACCATGTCGATCCGCAGAACTTCGTCGATACCTTTGGCCTTAAAATGGCGAAGCTGCCGATTTCAGATATCACATTTTCCGATAACGAAGACTTCCCACTTACCCTGGCGCAAGCGCTTCTCGAGGTGGCGAGTAAGGCTGAAATCCGTAATGGTCAGTTGAGTCTCAACGTCGACACTGAGTTCTTCGAGGTCCAGCTTGCAAACCTGCTACAGAACGAAAGTGCGCCACTGAAGGCGGCCCTGCTCGACGCACTGAAGGATCTGGATCGCTTCAGCATGTCGATGCAAGCGACGGGTGATCCCAGTAACCCCAAGGTTAGTCTGGAGACGAGCCTGGATAAGCTGTTCAGCGGCGCCGTCAAGGGACTTGTCGGCAAGAAACAGGCGGAGATACAACAGCGCTTGCGCACCGAGGTACAGGCTAGGCTCGGCGACACCGTGCCTGCGCTCGAGCAGCAGTTAGGCGGCTTCGTCGATCTGCAGGGGCTGCTCGGGGAGCGAGCTGGTAGTCTTGAGAAGCTACTGTGAGACAGAGCATGAAGGGCAATTTCATAGCTGGAGAATTGGCACATGGTTGAACCGACTCTGATACCGAGTCCGGAGCTTGATTTCGACACGCCAGCCCTGCAGCGCTATCGAAAGCGCAGGGCATTCAAGGATAAGGCGGCGAGCGTCTCAGTTGCCGTAGGTGGCATGAGCGTCATCGTCGCGGTTTCGCTCATCTTCTTTTACCTGCTGTATGAAGTCATACCGCTGTTCAAGAGTGCGTCGATCGAGGAAGTCACAAGCTATCCCTTGCCTGGAGAGGCCCAGCAGACATGGTGGCTCGCCATGGAGGAGCAGGGCGAGATCGGCATGAGACTGACGGAAGACAGCGTCGTTTTCTTTGCAGTCGATGACGGTGTGGTGATCAAGCAGGAGCGTTTGCCTGTCCCGCGAGGTGTGCGGATTTCCAGCATCAATCAGGGTTCGGTGGGTAATGAGCAACTTGTTGCCGGTCTCTCCGACGGTACAGCGCTCCTCATTGAGCACCAGTATAAAAGCAGCTACGAGAGTCAGCCTGATGGCGAGTTGGTTCGAACGATCGCTCCGACGGTCAGTTATCCTGGCCTGGAAGCACCGGTAGAACTGGAAACAGCTGGGGCGGCCTTGCTGCATGTGGCCGCTCGCAGCAGCGATGACGGCATCGTGCTTATTGGCGCCAATGCTAATAACGAGCTCTTCGGCAAATCATTTGAACTCGAAGAAAACTTTCTGACCGGTGAATCCAGCCTGGCAGAGATTGAGCTCGCCCTGCCGGAAATCAATGGCGCCATACAACAGCTCCTGCTAAGTCCCGACCGTCGCTGGCTATACGTTCTGCTGGAGGATGGGGCTCTGCAGATGTTCGATATACGCAAATCGGAAGCGAAGCTGGTGAGCCAGGTCGATCTGTCGGCAGACGGCGCTGCGGTCACCAAACTCCAGTTCCTGCTTGGCGACTTTGCACTGCTCGTGAGCGACTCTGCGGGAAATGTCAGCCAGTGGTTCCCGGTGCGGGACGACAAGAACAAGTACTCGCTGCAGAAAGTTCGTTCATTTGAAGCCGGCACCGGCAACGTAACCGCGCTGTCCGCAGAGCATCGTCGAAAGGGCTTTGTCACCGGCGATGAAAACGGCAGGATTGCCTTCTTCAATACTACGGCTGAAACGCGGCTGCTGGCCGAGAAGGTTATCGACTCGCCAGTGCTGAGGCTGGCTATCTCGCCTCGAGCCAACAGACTCGCGCTCGTTGACGGACGGGACCAGCTGCACCTCTACCTGGTGGATAACGAGCATCCCGATGTGTCCTTCTCCGCGCTTTGGAGTGAGGTCTGGTACGAAGGCTATGATGAGCCGGAGTATATATGGCAGTCATCAGCGGCGAACACGGACTTCGAACCCAAGTACAGTCTGATGCCGCTGACCTTCGGCACATTGAAAGGCGCGTTTTATGCCATGCTGCTTGCTGTGCCTCTGGCGATCTGTGGCGCCATCTATACCGCGCACTTCATGGCACCCGCAGTTCGCAAAAAGGTCAAGCCATCTATAGAGCTGATGGAGGCCCTGCCTACGGTCATTCTGGGCTTCCTGGCGGGGCTCTTTTTCGCACCGTTCATGGAAGAGAACCTGCCTGGGGTCTTTGCAGTCCTGGTCATTACACCGCTGGGCATTCTGCTGTTTGGCTTTATCTGGGCGAACATGCCGGATCGTGTGCGGCACCTGGTGCCGGACGGCTACGATCCCCTTCTGCTTATTCCAGTGATCCTCCTCATAGGCTGGTTAAGCTTTGCTGTCAGTCCATACCTCGAACTGTGGTTCTTTGGCGGCAATATGCGCGACTATCTCACGTCCGAGCTTGGTATTGACTACGATCAGCGGAACGCGCTGGTCGTTGGTGCCGCTATGGGTTTTGCGATCATCCCGACAATCTTTTCGATCACCGAGGACGCCATCTTCAGCGTGCCCAAGCACCTCAATTATGGCTCGCTCGCGCTGGGGGCCACTCAGTGGCAGACCATGGTCAGGGTCATTTTGCCTACCGCGAGCCCGGGTATATTCTCCGCAGTGATGATTGGCCTGGGGCGAGCGGTCGGTGAGACCATGATCGTTCTAATGGCGACAGGCAACACGCCCATCATGGACGTCAATATTTTTGAAGGTATGCGAACGCTTTCGGCCAACATCGCGGTTGAGATGCCCGAGACTGAAGTGGCGAGTTCACATTACCGTATCCTGTTCCTGACGGCGCTTGTCTTGTTTGTCTTTACCTTCGTGCTCAATACGCTGGCCGAGTTCGTCAGGCAGCGTCTGAGAAACAAGTACAGTGTCATCTAAATAACACCGACACCCACGATTAGGAAAGCAGAATAGTGCGAATCTCTCTAGGAAACTGGTTCCGTAAAGGCGACCCCTGGATCTGGATCAATGCAGGCGCTGTCACCATCAGCCTTGTGATGGTATTCGGCTTGCTCGCCTTGATTGCCGTACGGGGATTGAGTCATTTCTGGCCGCATAGTGTTTTCGAAACGTCCTACAGTGGCAATCAGGGCGCCGTCATCACGCTTATAGGGCAGGAAGTCGAGCAGGAGGATGTACCTGCCGAGCAGATACGGGCTACCGGCCTCGATGTGCCTGAGGATCAAAACTTCGTCGAACGCTGGCTCGTCAAGACCGGTAACAGGGATCTGGGCGGTTCCGACTTTAACTGGTATTTGCGTCGAAACCTCGGGGAACTCACCTATCCCCAGGATATCGTCGTCCTTGAGCGTCGTGAATGGGGCAACTTCTACGGTTATCTCGAAGCTGTCAGTGAGAATGGTGAGGTCGTCGCATCGGGCGAGAATGTCTGGCCGGCCTTCGAAGAGCGGCTCGATAGGGCATTGCAACTCCACGAAAAGATAGAAGACATTGAAAAAGGGCGGATCGCCAGCATCAATGCCGAGCTGGAGGCTCTGCGACTCGAGCGCCGACGCCTTGCGCTGGATGGCCAGGACACACCTGAGGCGCTTGCTGATGTCGAGGCCAGGGAAGCGGAAGCCAATGCAGGGTACGATGTGCTGCAGAGCGAGCTCAGCGAACTTTATGAAGCGATCAACCGTGACGCCATCGTCATGCGAGCCATGCAGGATAAGACCCAGACCATTTCGCTCGCCAAGGTAGTCAGGGGCTTCAAGCCGAACGATATGGGCCTGCTGGAGAAGGGCGGTTTCTATATCTCGAAGATCTGGGAATTCCTCAGTGAAGATCCGCGAGAGGCCAATACCGAAGGGGGTGTCTTTCCCGCTATTTTCGGTACGGTACTGATGGTCATCGTGATGTCCATCATGGTCACGCCACTGGGCGTGGTCGCTGCGGTCTATCTGCGAGAATATGCCCACCAGGGAACGGTTACTCGCATTCTGCGTATTGCTGTCAATAATCTCGCTGGCGTGCCGTCCATCGTTTACGGTGTCTTCGGTCTCGGCTTCTTCATCTACTTCATCGGTGGCGGGATCGACGATGTATTTTTCGAAGAAGCACTGCCATCACCGACCTTTGGCACGCCCGGTTTGTTATGGGCTTCGATTACATTGGCTATCCTGACTCTGCCCGTCGTGATCGTCGCTACGGAAGAAGGACTCTCAAGGATTCCGCGCTCTATCCGGGAGGGCAGTCTGGCGCTGGGTGCGACCAAGGCCGAGACCCTCTGGCGAGTAGTCATACCAATGGCTTCTCCTGCACTGATGACCGGTGTGATTCTTGCGATAGCCCGTGCGGCTGGCGAGGTGGCGCCGCTCATGCTGGTAGGTGTGGTAAAACTGGCGCCTTCGCTGCCGCTCGATGGCAATTACCCCTACCTGCATCTGGACCAGAAGTTCATGCATCTAGGTTTCCATATCTACGATGTCGGCTTCCAGAGCCCGAACGTTGAGGCCGCGCGGCCGCTGGTCTATGCAACAGCATTGCTGTTGGTTGCAGTCATTGCTCTGTTGAACCTGTCCGCGGTGGCAATCCGCAACAGACTGCGAGAAAAATACAAAGCGCTGGAAATGTAGGTTCTGCCCACAGCACTCCTCCAGGCTCCCGGGGTGCTGAATGAACAGCCGGAACCACTTTCAGAGACAGCCGAATTTTATTGAGTGACGCCAACTATGATTGACAAGAACAGTTCTACAGATGACGTACGATCACCCAAAACCCATGCGGTAAACATCAGGGATATCGTGCAGGGCGATGAGCGCATGAACATCGATGATGAAGCGACTGCGCTGGAAGTAAAGGATCTCAAACTCTTTTACGGCCAGAAGGAAGCGCTTCACGGCATTAATATGAAGATTCCCCAGAAAAGGGTGACGGCATTCATTGGTCCGTCTGGCTGTGGTAAATCGACCCTGCTGCGCTGCTTCAACAGAATGAATGACCTGGTAGATGGCTGCCGCATTGAGGGCAGCATCGAACTTGAAGGTCGCAACATTTATGATCGTGCGGTTGATGTGGCGGAGCTGCGCCGTCGCGTAGGGATGGTGTTCCAGAAGCCAAACCCTTTCCCTAAAAGTATCTACGAAAACGTCACATATGGTCTGCGCATCCAGGGCATCAACAAGAAGCGATTGCTCGATGAAACAGTCGAGTGGGCACTACGCTCAGCCGCACTGTGGGACGAGGTAAAGGATCGCCTGCACGATTCGGCCTTGGGTCTTTCTGGCGGACAGCAGCAGCGCCTTGTGATCGCACGGACTGTTGCGGTCAAGCCAGCTGTACTTCTTCTGGACGAGCCAGCATCGGCGCTCGACCCACTGTCGACTTTGAAGATCGAAGAGCTGATTCATAATCTGAAGACTGATTATACGATTGTGATCGTGACGCATAATATGCAGCAGGCAGCTCGTGTGTCGGATTATACTGCCTTCATGTATATCGGAGACCTGATCGAGTTTGGTGGTACCAATGACCTCTTCACCAATCCGGCATCAAGACAGACAGAAGACTATATTACCGGACGCTACGGCTGACCGGGCAAACAACGAGTAGGGAGTGCCAAATGCCCCATAGCGGAACAGATCATCAACACCACATTTCGCAGCAGTTCAACAAGGACCTGACGATGCTGAGGGAGCACCTCATGCTGATGGGCGGCCTTGTCGAGCAGCAGGTTTCACAGGCGATTACCGCCATGACCGCCCGGGATACCGAACTCGCCGAGCAAGTGCGTGACCAGGATAAGCAGGTGAATGCGCTTGAGAAGACCATTGATCGCGAGTGGGTCAATGTTATCGCCATGCGTCAGCCAGCTGCGAGCGATTTGAGACTTGTCGTAGCATCGGCCAAAATCGTGAATGATCTTGAGCGGGTGGGTGATGAGGCCAAGAAAATCGCAAAGATCAGCATCGCGCTGGCTGGCCTGGATGTTTCCGACTCTGCCAGAGGTTTCGTCGAGGTACGCAATATCGGCCGCCAGGTGTTGGGGATGCTACATAATGCGCTCGACGCCTTCGCACGCTTTGACACGGAGGCTGCGTTCCAGGTCATCAAGGAAGACGAAGTGGTCGACTCTGAATACAAGTCTGCGATGCGCTCGCTCGTGACGGTAATGATGGAGGACCCCCGCACCATTACCCATATTCTCAACATTATGTGGGTGCTCAGAGCGCTCGAGCGGATTGGCGATCATGCCTGCAACGTGTCGCAGCACGTGATCTACCTCATCAAGGGGCAGGATGTTCGCCACATATCGATCAGCGACACCGAAAGTCTTATCGTCAGATAGACTGCAGCTGCTCAAGCCTGGGCTTTCGGCTGATCCGTAAAGGGTGGCCAGCCCAGCATTCGGCCGCCAAGCATGTGTAGATGGATATGATACACGCTCTGTCCGCCAGCCTCATTACAGTTCATCACGACTCTGTAGCCATCCTCAGCGACGCCTTCGTCGCGAGCAATCTTGCCTGCGATGCTGAATAGATGCCCAACGAGTGCCTCGTGCTCGGGCTTGATATCGTTGATCGTTGCTATGCGTAGCTTCGGTATGATCAGGATATGTAATGGCGCCTGGGGATTGATATCCCTGAAGGCGAGCGCCTGGTCGTCCTCGTACACGATGTCAGCCTTGATTTCGCGATTGATGATCTTGTCGAAAATAGTTTCAGCCATGCTGGTCTCCTTGGTCCGATTGAGGCAGGTCTTCAGACCTGCTCTGATTCTGTCGCTCCGTTGACAGCGTGAGATGGTGTAGGCTGGGTCGACTGTAATCCTGCCGCCCGCGACCCCATCGCCTGATCAAGGCCCAGCGCATGCGTCAGTACCCGACGCTTCAGTGGGCCAGCCTTGTCGGCGATAGACAAACCAAGCCGCCTGAGCAATTTCAACGGTGCGATGTCATTGCTGAAGGCATAGTAGAACGCATCGACAGTAGCCGTCATCAACAGATTCTGCGGCTTGCGCTGCCGCTCATAGCTCCGCAAGGCCTGCCCGAGCCCGTCAGCGCCTGCATCGCTGGCAAGCAGCTTGGAACAGACAGTCGCCGAAAGGGCCTCTGCATCCTGCAGGCCCATATTGAGCCCCTGGCCTGCCAAGGGATTGACAGTATGAGCCGCATCGCCCACGAGTACCACGGAGCCTCGGCTGTAGCTGGTACAATGCGATTTCACGAGTGGAAACGCTGCTCGGCCGTAAATTCGTCGAATGCGTGGCAATTTGTCAGGGAAGTTCTGCAGCACTTGCTCGAGCAGGGTCTCCATATCCAGCTGCATGAGTGCCTGAATGCGTGTAGGCGAGTCGTACCATACAAGTGATGCATAGGCTGCGCAATGATCGGCCGGTGCGCCCTCACAATCGAATAAGGGCAGGTAGGCGACGGGTCCTGCGGGTCGGAACAGCTGCCAGGTCATGGCGCCGGCACGCTCGGCAAGCTCCACGCCGATCACCAGCGCCTTCTGCTCATAGCCTTCGGCCATCTGCTGAATGCCCGCTTTCACACGAACCGAGGAACCTGCACCATCTGCACCAATGAGCAGGCGCGCTTGGACCGCCCGGACTTGCCCGGCCGCGTTCAAATGTGCGGTTACACCCTGCGGCTGCTGCTGCTGAACCAGGTCCAACAGCTCAGCCTGCATTAGTGTCAGGTTCGGCTGTCTGGTCATGAGTTTCCAGAGCCCCCGCTGGAGCAGGTCGTTCTCGATAATTGTACCGAGATGCGTGATGGCGGAGTCGGTGAGGTCGTCAACTGAGAATGTTGTTTCACCGCCTATGACGGCGGTTGCAGACTTGAGAGAAGCGTCGGGATTCTCTGAAACCTGCAGCGCGGTGTATGGCTTGAGCCTATGAGCATCGAGCTCAGACCAGACGTCGAGGCCGCGGAGAAAGCGCTCGGACTGCAGGTTCAGGGCGCTGACCCTTAAACCGGGCGGCGAGAAATAAGACTCGAGTTGTGAAGCGGCGAGGTCAGGCTTACTAGCTTCGACAAGTATAATGTGTGCGGCGGGGCAGCTTCTAGCGATTGCCAAGGCAGTGGATGCGCCAGTTATCCCTCCGCCAATCACCAGCACGTCGCAATGAAGTAGGGTCGACTCCACGACGTGGGCGGGCGAGATGGCTGGTTTCTCTACGGGTGTTGTCATCGCCCGATTGTAGGCAAAGCAGCAGCCAAAATCGACTACTGCTGCCATGTTTCAACTCACCATTTACACCGGGAAGCCAAACGGCGCTTCAACCTGTCTGGGCTAGCGGGGGAACTTCCCCGGACGCCTGCTCTGCGCTGCGAATAAAACCGGCTTCGAGTACGATGGGTTTGGCCAGGCGCTTGTAGTCTTGCATCGAAATCTTGATGATTTCATCGTGCGTGCCGGCACTGAAGGCGATTTCAGACTGAGCCGCCAGCGACTGGTCAAGGTAGACCGTCATTCCAAACAAACTGCCGAAAGGCGGAATGGCACCGAGTTCACAGCCAGGGAACTGCTCGGCAAATTCAGATTCGTCAGCCAGTTCGATGAAGTCCGTGCCCATGACCCGGCAAAGCCTGTCCCAGCGAATCTTTGCACTGGCGGTCATGACGGCCAGAGCCGAGACGCCGTCCACGTGCAATACCACGGTCTTTGCGAGGATGTCTGCGTCTACACCTGTTGCAGCAAGCAGCGACTTCGCGGTATATGCCGGCTCATGCTGAATCGAGGTATAGTCGATCAGATGAGAACGCAGCATCTTTTTCAAACATGATGCGGGCATGAGCGCCTCCAATACACGTCAATAACGGGTAGAGCGTGCTTGCCAACTCTCCGGACCCTGCGAATGGCTCAGAAAGTGAGGGCACTTAAGTCAGCATAGTCCAGATGACGGGAATGCTGACCCTCTTTTCGGGTTACGAAGTGTATTGAAATGTTGCTCAGCCAATCAATCCATTCAATAAAATTATTCAGAATCAACCGCATCACGTAAAGCCATGTAATACCTGCGTCCCATTTCTCGGTACGCTGACGCGCCAAAATGAATGCAATCGCCGGCTCCGCAGTCGTAGCCTGGCGGTACAAGATCGTCGAAGTTCGAGTAGGCCGCGTAGGGCAGCAGGCCCGCCACGTTCCTGTGGACCCCGTCCACTACGGACTTTGCGGGGCCGAACTGGCTGTAGTCGCCGCGCTCGTCCACACCTCGCGACATGGTGCCGATTACGAAGGGAATGGCCGCTTCAGGGTCACGCCATTCTGGGCCACGGAGGTCAGCCACAATATTCTTGCGCAGAGCACTGATCAGTAATCGCAGATTCTC
The DNA here is from genome assembly GCF_047946665.1 of Allohahella sp. A8. Lineage (GTDB taxonomy): Bacteria > Pseudomonadota > Gammaproteobacteria > Pseudomonadales > Oleiphilaceae > Allohahella. The sequence continues at coordinate 3,216,464 of NZ_CP172312.1, read as the reverse complement.
AGCATAGTACTGTACGCAATCGAGCCCCTTGCTATCCTCATCGGAGGCATCTTTTTCACCTTGATGCATAATGATACCGCGCAATATACCGCCGCTCTCTTCAATGGCGACAGCCGTTCTGAGTAAAGCGCGTTGATAGAGACGGGTCTCGTTGGACAGATCACCCACATTGCGGACCACAGCATTCCAGCTACCACGAGGTCTTAGCTCACGACAGAAGCCGGTATCACCCCAGGCGGCTGGAACGAGGATGATATCCTGGGTGGTATCCTCGAGCGCGGCTTTGGCGAATGACAGGCCGGGGCCAATACTCACACCCTCTTTCGAGGATGCCCCAGAGGGGAGGGGTTTGTGCAATGGATCCTCTGCGCGTACAAAAACTTGCGGCATGACATTCAATGAGCGACTCGTATGGGCGCCACTGCTGTCATCGTCGCCTTTCACGTTCAGCTGTCGAATTCTCGGGTGCGGTTCATCTGGGCCGCCGGGGCCTGCGTTTTTTCCACCGCCGCTGGCGCCAGACATATTGCTCTGCCCAATCAATAGATAGACATCGGGTTTGGGGACCGGTGATACATCGATGTCGAGTACCAGCCGTTTGGTAACGGCGCCACTCGTGCCAACTACAGTCAATGTTCGCTGATGGGGCAGTATTGGGCGAGCACCGATCGCGAGTCTTAGTGTCAACTCCACATCGCGTACGGGGTTGGTTTCGGTACCTGGCACCACCATGGTTTCGGAGAGCGCAATGGACAGGTCCTCCAGATCGACCGCACGGCCTTCTACACTCAACGACACGGACTTATCAAAGCCTTCAAGAAACTGCGTGCTGATGAGTGTTTTGCTCGCAGTACCTTCAGTGATCGCTACGGGCGTGCCGGGCGCGGCGCCTGTAAGTAGCAGTTCGAAATCAGGTTCACCTGCGGGTGCTGATGGTGTCGTTGGTTGCGACGGTGCAGTGGGCACAATGGGTGTGGAAGGGGCTGCAGGGGTGCCCGGCTCGCCGGTTGATTTGTCCGTAACGCTTGAGCTTCCGTCGCATGCCGTGAGGAATAGCGCCATGCTCACCGTCGCAAGAAAGCGGGCCCTGTTAACCGTAAATGCTGAGTAGATCGTCTGAAACTGCATGACTTCAGTATGTATCCTGGGTGTGGTGGAGAGGCTTATGACCCCACTACGTGCCGAACGTCGCTGTTCAGAGCACACTTGCGCCCCTGGAGTCCTGCCCAGGTGACGGGATTCTACCTGATTGTGCGCAAAACGTACAATTATGGACAAATCCTTACGCATTTTCACATTTGGAAGGTGATCTGTCTCTCGACCTTTCGGCGTAAGGTGCCTCCGCAGTAGTCCTAAGCGGAACAAAAAAAGGGCCGCAATGCGGCCCTCTTGACGTCGCGCCCGTAGCGCGGCGGGTTATTCCACCTCTTTCTGTATGCTGCCTTGGGCAGTTACGACGACCCTGCGGTTGGCCGCTCGACCAGCATTGGTGCTGTTGTCAGCCATGGGCCGTGCTTCGCCATAGCCTACTGACGTAACGCGGGAAGGTGAGATGCCGTATTCCTGGACGACACGATCACGTACAGCTTTGGCGCGGCGCTCGGACAGTTTCTGGTTATAATCAGCTTCACCCGTGCTGTCCGAGTGGCCTTCGATGGTGACCTTGGCTTCCGGATAACGCTTCAGGAACTCAGCGAGTGCCTCGATTTCAGGCAGATCGGCATCGGGTAGAATGGCTGAGTTGAGCGGGAAGGTGACTCTCAGTTTGGTTTCGACACCTTCGACCGCGAAGATCCGGCAGCCTGCTTCGTCAACCTTTGCGCCTTCAGCGGTGTCAGGACACTCGTCCTTACCATCAGCCACACCATCTTTGTCCTGGTCGAGTGGGCAGCCCTTGTCATCGACCTTTGCGCCTTCTGGTGTGTTGGGGCATTCGTCGTCCTCATCCTTTACGCCGTCGTTGTCGCTATCTTCGGTGACCGCGCAACCTGTTTCGTCGACTTCAGCGCCTTCTTCAGTGTTGGGGCACTCGTCGACATCATTGGCTACGCCATCGTTGTCATCGTCTCCAATCACCTCACAGCCTACTTCGTCGACTTCGGTTCCCGCTGGGGTATTGGCGCATTCATCATCGGTGTCTATCACGCCGTCGCCATCGCTATCCTGCATTGCACGCGACTTGGCGCCGAAAAGATAATTCAGCGACAGTGTGACCGCTGCATTCATTGACTCGGTGCGCTCCGTGTAAATCGAGCGTGCATCCATTCTCAAATCGGTGAAATCATCAATTTCATGTTTGATGCCCACCCCGGCGTTGTACATGGTTTCATGTTCATTATCAGCGTTCTTGATCTGATACGCCTGATGACCGGCACCGACTACGAGGTAGGGCTTCATGACATAGTCGCCACTAAACGTATAGAGCGCGTCGAGTCGCAACTGATTGCGGTCGATGTCCTCGCTTCTGTCGTCGCGGCCTGTATCCATAGCACTGCCAACGAATTCGAGTGCCCAGGTGTTGCTGAAGTTGTAGCCGAAGCCGAGGCCATACTCAGGGCGGTTCTCAAGGTTCAGCTCGTTGTCGAACCAGTGATAACCAACTTGCCCAGTAAGGTAGGCACCGACATCTGAGTCGCGTGCCTGAACGGCTGGCGCCAGCGACGCAATACAGGTGGATAGGGCGACTGCGGTTGCTGCAGTCTTCAGGCGTATGATCATGGCGAGATCCTTTTTTGTTGATTTTCTAATGTATTGCAGCTTTACGTTAGCGCAGGCGAGCTGTATTGCCAGCAGCCAGCTTTAAGCCGCAGACTGCTTCTGATAAATGTGAACATCTCTTTGCGGATACGGGATGCTGATATCCATTGCATCGAATGTTCGCTTCACGTTTTCCATCATGGCGAAGTAGACGCCCCAGTAGTCCGGCGTGTTTACCCAGACCCGAACCGTAAAATTGACTGAACTGTCTCCGAGTTCCGAAAGCACGACGAGCGGAGCCGGATCCTTCAGGATGCGTTCGTCCTTGTCGATCAGGGCATTGAGCTGCTGCTTGGTGAGCGTGATGTCGTCGTCGTAGCTGATGCCAAACTTGAAATCGACCCGGCGCGTCGGCTCGACATTGATATTGACGATAGGGTCGGTCACAAGTGAAGAGTTCGGAATGATGACGCGGCGGTTATCGAAGGTCGTCATCACAGTGGTAAATATCTGGATCTCTTTGACGACGCCGCTGTGTCCCGCGCCCTCGATTACGTCACCAACCCGAAAGGGTTTGAATATCAGAATGATAACGCCACTGGCAAAATTGGACAGGTTCCCCTGCAAAGCCAGGCCAATAGCGAGACCGACTGCACCAAGCACGGCAATGAAGGAGGTCGTTGCGATGCCTATCATCGAAGCAACGCTCACTAGCAGCAGTGCCTTCAGCACGACTGAGCCGAGCGATAGCACAAACTGGCTTAGGGTTGGATCGAAGCGTTTGGCCAGGCGCGCCCTGAACAGACCGAGAATATGGTTGATGATCCAGAGGCCGATGATCAGTGTCAGAAGGGCCAGGAGAAGCTGAGGGATGTAAGCTATCGCAAGTTCGATGGCGTGATCGAGGTGTGGCTGAATATTGTCCATGATGTCCCAGTAATACTTGAGGTCATGAGACAATATAGACGCTGTTTACAAAAAACGTAATGAATTCAAACAAAATATATTATTTGCTTACGAGCCTGAATTTCAGGCACAACGGAAAAGGGGATGCCACTGGCATCCCCTCAGAAGTCATTCCCTCAAGCGCACATCCCTGATCCTTGCCTCCCCCCGCTATCCATTTGCATACTCTCATCGAGTGCGCGTGGTGAAACACCTTGCGGGGCAACCATCCTGGCTCTTCCATATTCCCTGTCGTCCTGACAAGAAACATATTACGCCAAATGCGATGACATTTTTGCGACAAATCTTATGCTTTTCACGAAAAATTCGGCCGAAAAAGCGGTGCGTCATTGAATGTCCATATAAAACAGATAGATGCGTATGTTTCTGGTCCTTTGCAGATCACCCAAACAGGGTAATTTTTCAGTCAGGACCTACGCTGCTGTAAGAGATCTCTTACAGCTTTTGCCCGCGAGTATTTCGCAGCCTTGCTGCGGCCAGACCGGCAAGTATGCCAAGACCATCTGCCAGCAGATCGCCACCGCTGGCCGTTCGCCAGCTGGTCATGCCCTGCATCAGCTCCATTACGCCGCCGTAGCAGAGCAATCCTGCTGCCAGGTAGGGTGCCGGGGTGCGCTGGTGGGTCAACCGGCTGCCCACAGCGAGGAGTGCAAACAAGAGAAAATGCATCACCTTGTCGGCTTGTGGAAATCCCGGCTCGCCAGCCTGAGGCATGAGTGCCATTCCGAGGATTACGATAAGTGCGAGATAATAAATCACACGAGTGGCGCGCTTCTGGCCCAGCGCACTCAGTCTGTCTATGATGTGCAACCAATGCTCCTCGGGTGTCGCCATGATCTGACGCGCCCTGCAAAACAGATAGGAATGATCAATTTGAAGTCTTCATTTTCCAACGGCGCCAGCTACATCGCTAGCGGCTTCAGAATTATTCGTCGCCCAGGATTGCGGCTGTATGTCTGGCTGCCCATCTTCCTCAACCTCATCGTGTTCATGGCACTGACCTATGCCGCAATACGCTATACCGATCTCTTCTTTGATTGGCTCCTGAGCTTTGTACCTGAATGGCTGCTCTTTCTGGAATGGCTCCTGTGGCTCGTTTTCAGCCTGCTCCTGTTGCTGGTGTACTCTCAGACCTTCGTGCTGGTGGCAACTCTGGTTGGGGCGCCCTTCTATGCGGTTCTCGCAGAACGTGTTGAGCAGCAGGAGCGAAGGGCCAGAAGTGGTATGGCTGGCACAGCGGTAGCACAGCCGGGTTCGGCAGGTCAGCTGCTCAAGATTCTGCCGCTGGCCCTGGCTCGAGAGGGTCGAAAGATGCTGTATTACCTGCCGAGGGCGCTGGTGTTGCTAATCCTGTCGTTCATTCCGGGTATCAATACGATTGCACCGGTACTTTGGCTCGGCTTTTCGATGTGGATGCTGGCTGTGGAAATGGTGGACTACGCCGTGGACCAGAATGGCCTGCCGTTTTCACGCGTGCTTCGGTTATTGAAGAGCGCACGCATGACCAGCTACGGGTTTGGTGCTACTGCACTTGCCGGGACCTATGTCCCGGTTCTGAATCTTTTCATTCTGCCGGCCGCTGTCGCTGGCGGTGTGCTCTTCTGGCTGGACAGCCAGTCGATAGCCGATGTTTCAGATACTACTCCGGTGATCCCACGCTAGAGCGCCTTGAGCGCGACTTCAGGCGCGATGGTGCGCGCTAGCGGGAATACACAGGCAAAGCAACTGCCCTCGCCAGGACGGCTGCTGATTTCAAGCTTGGCGTCATGGTTCAGCAGGACATGTTTGACGATAGCCAGGCCGAGGCCCGTACCGCCAGTGCCGGTATGGCGCGAAGGATCGGCGCGGTAGAAGCGCTCGGTCAGGCGCGGAATATGGATGCTGTCGACGCCGATGCCGGTGTCCGTCACGCTGAGGATGGCGTGGCGTCTGGTGGTATGCCAGCGGATATCTATCGACTTTCCATCCGGAGTATATTTAACCGCGTTGAGCACCAGGTTCGAAAAGGCGCTATGGAGCTGGGTTTCGTTACCATACAGCCTGGCTTCGCTCTCAACCGACGTACTGATCTTCAGCACCTTGTCGCCGGCTACGACCTTTGCGGAATCCACGATGCGCATGAGCAGGTCATGCACATTCACTGGTAGCTGGCGAATTTCGCTGCCTTCGTTCTCGATCTTTGACAGCAACAGCAGGTCGGTAACCAGTGCCTCCATGCGGCGCGCCTGGGCTTGCATCTGGGATAGCGCCCGCTGACGTCGCGGTGCGAGATCAGCACCGGTGTCGATGAGTGTCTCGAGATAGCCGCTGATCACTGTCAGCGGCGTCCGCAGTTCGTGCGAGACGTTGGAGATGAAGACCTGGCGTACGCTTTCGAGCTGCTTCAGCTGTGTAACATCCTGGATTACGATCAGCCTGTCATCCTCTCCGAACAGGGTGATGTGAACCTTCAATTGCATCTGAGGCTTCTTCGGCGCCTTCAGCAACAGAGGCTCGTCGTAGGCCTTTGAAAAGAAATAGTTCTTGAAACCTGGCTCCCGGACCAGATAGTGAATTGTCTGGCCCGTGTCATTGGGTTTTCGCAAGCCGAGCATGTCTGCTGCCGAGCTGTTCCACCAGTCCATCACGCCATCGCTGTTGGTGAGGATCACACCGTCTTTCAAGGCATTGGTCGATTGCTGAATTCGGTCAAGCAGGGCCTGCAGGCGCGCCTTGGAATTGGCGTGCTCGGTCTGAAGGCGATGGATGGAATCGAAGATCCTACCCCACAGGCCATGGCTTTCGGGAGGCTCGGCAACACCCGGATGTTGCAGCCAGTTTGCCAGACGATAAATCTGCCGCAGGGTCCACAGGAGATACAGCAGCAAGGCCGCGAATATCAACGGGAACAGCTGCCCGCTGAGCAGGCCTATGGGCAATATGACAAGGAATAGTACTAGAAGCGGCCTGACGAACAGCTCAGTGATTCTCAATAGTCACCTACACATCGCGGCCGCTGGCATCATGCAGCCTTGGTCGAGAAACGATAGCCAGTCCCGCGCACGGTCTGGATCAACGAATAATGATTAGGTTCCAGTGCCTTGCGAAGCCGTCGAATGTGCACATCGACCGTTCGCTCTTCGACATAGACATTGCCGCCCCATACCTGATCCAGCAGCTGGCCACGGGTATAGACCCGCTCCTGATGGGTCATGAAGAACTGCAGAAGCTTGTATTCTGTAGGGCCCATCGCGACGGCCTGATCGTTGATAGTGACACGATGGCACACAGGATCGAGTTTGAGATCGTTGATCTCGATAGGTGTTTCCATACCGGCCACTACCGTCCTTCTCAGTACCGCCTTGAGACGGGCTACCAGCTCGCGGGGTGAAAAGGGTTTGGTAATATAATCATCTGCGCCAACTTCGAGCCCCTGAACCTTGTTGTCCTCTTCGGTTTTTGCAGTGAGGATGATCAGGGGAATATCTGCAGTGTTACCGTCTCGCTTGAGCCGGCGGGCAAATTCTATGCCGCTGGTGCCCGGAAGCATCCAGTCCAGCAATATGATGTCTGGCCGGTGATCGACGATGATGGCATGAGCTTCAGTGGCGTCGCCGGCTTCCCAGTATCCGTAATCGGCCATTTCCAGTGCAACGGCAATCATTTCTCGGATTGCGGGCTCGTCGTCCACAATCAAAACAGTCTTGTTTGGCATTCCACGCTCCAGTCAGGCAAAGCAGCTGGGTCCATTACAGCGAGGAAGTATGACACTTTAATGACAAATCCGCTCCTGGCCGGGTAAAACGGCGTAATTCATTCACTCGATCAGCTCAGTGCGACAAGTGTGCCGACAAATACAGCCAGTCCCACAAAGTTATTGTTCTTGAAGGCCTTGAGGCACATATCGCGGGCACGGTAGCGAATCAGGTGCTGCTGGTATACGAACAGTGTGGCAGCGACCACGACGCTCAGGAAATAGGCCATGCCAAGGTCGTTGATGACGCCGATGATAATCCATACCAGCACGCAGAAGGCCTGCAATGCGGCGATGATCATCTTGTCGGCTTCAGCGAACAGTACAGCTGTCGATTTCACCCCGATGCGGACATCGTCGTTCCTGTCGACCATCGCGTATTCAGTATCGTAGGCCACTGTCCAGATAATGTTCGCTAGCATCAGCCATATCGCTGTGTCGCCCACTGCATGGCCTTCCGCCGTGAAAGCCATGGGAATTCCGAAAGAAAACGCGATACCCAGGACGACCTGGGGAAAGTGGGTATACCGTTTCATGAATGGGTAGAGCATTGCGACGCCGAGTGCACCGAACGCCAACTTTATCGTGGCCGGGTTGGTCAGCAGCACGAGCAGAAAGGCCAGGGCGATCAGCGCGAGGAAGCAGGCCCACGCTTCATAGCTGTTGATGCGGCCGGTGGCCAGCGGCCGCTCGGTTGTACGGGCTACATGACCGTCGATATTGCGGTCAGCAAAGTCGTTGATCACACAGCCCGCCGAGCGCATCAGCACAACGCCTGCGGTGAATATCAATACGTTGGCAAAAGCCGGCTCCCCGTCACCTGCCAGCCACAGCGCGGTGAGGGTGGGCCAGAGCAGCAGCAGTATCCCTACCGGCTTGTCCAGGCGCATGAGTTGAACAAAGGCCAGGGCCTTGTCACGATTCACAGACGTCTACTCCTTTGACTTCCAAAATTTGAAATCCCCGGCAAAGAACTCGGCTACTAAAATAGGTTTCTGATCCGGGAAAAACAAGGACCTACGCGCATGCAAGTGTCCATGCCCCTGTAAGGTCGTGGGTAGTAGTGCGACCTCGATCGATCCTCGCGGGACACCCTTGCCATTGAATAATACATCGGCGAGAGGCCGCTCATTCAGGGTAAGCAGCCTGCGGTTACTACCAGAAAGACTGCTCCAGGGTATGACAGTACGAGCGTAAACCGCCGCCTGGCCATCGCAGCAGAGAATGACCTCACGCACGATTGCAGTGCTGACGCGTAAGCCGCAGGCTCTGGCGAAAATCTGCCGTTCGTGGCTGTAGATGCCTCTGGTTTCTGATGCCAGCCTGATCACTCGGAAGCTTTCGGCATGTCTTTTGAGTCGGGCCGTTAACGAACCGCGATCCAGTAGCCACCGGAATTCGTCGACAAAGCGGCTCCGGTTGGTAACCTGGCGGCCACTTCGCCAATGAGCGCCAGCAAGCTCCAGCGGGAGGGATGTGATCAATTGCAACGCGACACTCCGGGTACAGCGTTAAAGGTCGTCCGGATGTACGGCATGAATGCCGCCCGTGTTCCGCCAATAGCCCCGATAATCCATACCCGAACCGAAGACATAACGGTCTGGTACTTCCAGTCCGGTGAAGTGGCAGCGTTGCCCAGGATAGGCCTTACGCTCGTGGCGCTTGTCGACCAGAACGGCAGTGTAGACGGCCGTAGCGCCCAACTCATGGAGATGCCGCTCCACTTCGGCGAGCGTGTGGCCTTCATCGAGAATGTCATCGATGACAACGACCGTTCGTTCTTTCACGTCCTGTTGAGGCGGTACTTTCCACTGCAGCGAATTGCCAGTGGTGGTATTGCGATACCGCGTTGCGTGTAGATAGCTGATCTCGAGCGGAAAATCGAGGTGGCCCACAAGGCGGCCGACGAAGACAACCGCACCCGTCATGACCGTCATCAGGAGCGGATTGCTCGCCGCCAGCTGATGAGTCATCTGGGCGGCGACGCGAGCTATCGCCTGTTCGGTTTCTTCAAAGGTAAAAAGACACTCCGCGCGCTGACGAATTGCCATGAAGTGTTCAATATCTGTCATGATATCGCCTGTCGATAGGTGTCGAAAACACCAGCTTAAATGTGTAGGATTGTCCTACAATTGCGCCGGCCTTTTCTGACTGTCTGACTTCGAGGCAGTGTAACCAGAGTTACCGGTTAAATACATGATGAATGCGGGCCCCTGACCGACGAGGATGGGGCAGGAACGGGAGAAAACATGCGGAAGTGGCAGTGTGTCGTATGCGGATTGATCTATGACGAGGCGGAAGGATGGCCGGATGACGGGATTAGTCCCGGCACCGCCTGGGAAGATGTGCCTGAAGACTGGATCTGTCCTGACTGCGGCGTAGGTAAGGAAGATTTTGAAATGGTGGAGCTGTGAGCGAACAGCAGCGGATGAGTACTCATGATGCCAAGCCGCTTGTTGTGGTTGGCAGTGGTCTCGCCGGCTACACCTTCGTTCGGGAATTCAGGAAGCTGAATGCCACCAGAAAGTTGATCATGATAACAGCCGATGATGGGCACTCCTATTCGAAACCCTTGCTGTCTACTGGTTTTTCCAAGGGTAAGGACGCCGACCAGCTGTCCATGGCGGACGCCGGCAAGATGGCTGCCCAGCTCGACATCGAGATTCGTACCCACACATGGGTCAGTCGTATCGATCTCGAAGCCAGGAGCCTGGCGCTCAGCTTCTCTGATGACGCCGGCCAGGTGACGGAATCACTGGCTTTCGGTGAACTGGTGCTGGCTCTGGGCGCTGATGTCGTGCGCCCTGAACTTGCGGGCTCTGCGGCGTCCGAAGTCCTGAGCGTTAACAGCCTTGCTGACTATCGCCGTTTCAGAGAGCAGATCGATCGGGTAGGGCAACACATACGCGCGGCTGGTTCTGATCGACCGATCCGTGTTGTGATCATGGGGTCCGGGCTTATTGGCTGTGAGTTTGCCAACGACTTGCTGGCCTCCTCTGAGCCGGCGTTTTCCGTAGACGTCGTTTCTCCAGATGAGCGACCTCTGCAGCGGGTACTACCGGAACAGATTTCAAGGGCACTGGAGCACGCGCTGCAAGAGGCGGGTACAAGCTTCCATTGGCGACGTACTGTCCGTTCGGTAGAGCATGCGACTACTGAAGCTCCTGATTGTGGCGGCTTTTCATACAGTGTCGTGCTGGGAGGTGTGGAGACAGAAGGCGAGCCGCAAACGCTACAGGCCGACGTCGTATTGGGTGCCACCGGCCTCAGGCCACACACGGCGCTGGCTAGCGCGGCGGGTCTCGACGTCAAGCGGGGCATTGTGGTCGATCGCCAGCTGCAGACGCCTGTATCTGGCATTTACGCACTCGGTGACTGTGCCGAAGTAGATGGCCATCTCCTCCTGTATGTCCAGCCTCTCATGCAGTGCGCGCGCCTTCTGGCCGCCAATCTGGCCGGCGGCAAGGCTGCAGAAGTCAGTTATCAGGCAATGCCGGTGATCGTGAAGACACCCGCCTGTCCTGTAGTGCTGGCTACACCGCCCGAAAGCGTCACAGGCAATTGGACCGTGACGGAGGCCGATTCAGCAGATGTCAAAGCACTGTTTCATGATGATGAGAACAGGCTCCGTGGTTTTGCGCTCAGCGGCCGTCTTGTTATCGAGAAGCAGACGCTGCTGCGGGAGTTGCCGCCTCTGCATGCCTGAGTAGAATCTCGATACGGCGATTGAATCGCTTTGCATCTGCGGAGTCGTTGGCGGCCAGCGGCGTATCCTCGCCCTGGCCTTCGACCTGAATCCGCTCTTTCGGTATCCCGGCCTCTCGACCGACGAAGTTGGCTACTGCTTGTGCCCGTTCAAGAGAGAGGCGTCTATTCCTCTCCGCCTTTCCCTGATTATCGGTGTGCCCGGAAAATAGCAATCTGCCGTCAGGAAACTGTTCGATGGCATCGATAAGCTTGTTGAGCAGATTCAGATTGCTACTATCCAGAATTGCCGAGCCATCGTCGAAGCTGAAGCCATGAGCACGGATGAGCAGGTTGCCCCCCGGAAGCAGCAGGACATCGGCCTCGGTGGGTGAGAAGAGCGCCTCTACCGCGGTCAGGCGCTCGAGCGTGATTTCTCCTGGTCCGCGATCCCTTGGCGTTTCCGTGGTCGAAGCTGGGTGGCTGACGTCATCGGGTGTTGTCGCGGCACCAGCCGTTGCGGACGGCACCTGTGCAGCCTGCAGGACTTTGAAGGCCTGAGTAAAACGGGCTACTGCGCTGTTCAAACCCTTGCTCCAGTCGAGGTCGACGTCTGCTGCCAGGCCCGCACGCTCGAAGCCCTCTTCGTAGTACAGCATCACATCTTCCAGACTCGCGTCACGCTTGCGCCATATCTGAATCTGCTGAGCCAGAGCGCGGGCGTGGGCAAGATGTCTCATGGCGTTTTCGGCGTGAACCCGGGCCTTGCCTTCGCGCGTGCGGTCGGCCTCGAGCGTTGTCGTGGCTAACAGCATCTCCTCTTCCGCAAGGCGTAGTGTTCGTGGGGCATAATCATCGATGCCGTCGCGTCGCGCCTTATCCAGCGCCTGCTCCACTGCGAGCACAATGCTGCTCTTGAGGCTCGACACAGCCATGTCCTTGTATTTGGCTATCAGCAGACCGACGCTACCGGGGCTGAGTTTAGCTGTTCTGGAAAAGGCGTCAGCCATAGTTTCAAGCTGTTCTTCAGCTGCGAGAAACTCGGATTTTCGGGAGGTATCTGCACCAGACTTTACCGCCAACATACGTTGGTCGATAAGCGCTGGCGCGGCGGCGGCGAAGCCTTCAGCCTGCTGACGCGCTGTTGACAGCTTGGTGAGTCCCCGGATAGCAAGCGACTCCCTTTCGGCGCTTGTTTGCGCTTTCTGAGCCAGGACATATTTCGCCTCGGCTTGCGAAAAGTCGTCGGCGGCCATGATCGAAGCCTGCACCGGCGACAGCTCGCGAGCAGCGGTCAGCTCACGATACAGCTGCGCAATCGCTGAGTCCGGTGCGCTTGTGACTGGCGCTGCGGTCGTCAGATCTGGCGTCGACGCACAGCTGGCAATGAGCAGAGTGAGGCCTAGCCCCAGTGTTCGAAGCGTGATCAGCGGAGCGCGTAATGCAGCACCAGCGTTCAGTACGTTTGCTCCTTCACAGATGAGCCGGCAGAAATCCTGGCGGATTGTGCAAGTTCGTGGGCCTTGTTCAGACAGGTCTTGCACAAGCAGTTCGGCCCTTCCTCAGGGCTGCTGCTGACGGCAGTGAAAGGTTGCGGCAAGCGTGGCTCGCTGAAGCACCAGCACACCGATCGGCCGTCTTCAATATCACAGCGACTCGCCTTGTTGCATTTCGGACAATTATGCATCATCAACCTCCACGAACATGAACCTGGCAGAATCCTGGCGAAGCGCTGGCCAGAAGCCAGTCGGAGGCGGGTCCGAGCGCGGGCGCATCAACCCTTGAGTATAGCGCCACCTTGTTGCACTGCTTGCGCCGCAGTCCGTTCATTATGCATTATGTGACGCTTTTGGCCTAATGGCGAAAGCGTTCGCCAGGGCCTGTTGAAACGAACTTTGCCAGGATTACATGCCATGACCGACGTCGTAGAGCAGCTGCTCGAACTTCTGGAACTTCGCAAGCTTGATGATTATCTCTATCAGGGCACGAGTGAAGATCTCGGTTTTCCGAATGTGTTCGGGGGACAGGTGGTAGGGCAGGCGCTCATGGCTGCCTATCGCACCGTAGACTCCGAGTTGTCAGCCCACAGCCTGCACGCCTATTTTTTGCGGGCTGGCGACCCGGCTCACGACATCATCTACGAAGTCACTCAGCTCAGGGATGGTCGAAGTTTTTCTGCGCGCAGAGTCGTTGCGCGGCAGCACAATCAGGAGATTCTCACGCTCACTGCATCATTTCAGCGTGAAGAAGCCGGTTTCGAGCACCAGTTCGATATGCCTGATGTCGTTGCGCCGGATGGACTCAAGTCAGAGCTCCAGATGCGACGCGAAAACGCCCAGTGCATCCCGGAGAGCAAGCGCGCCCAGTTAACGAGAGAATCGCCAATAGAGATTCGCCCGACCTGGCCAATGAACTACGTCAAGCCAGAGCCCCGTCCGCCTTACAAGGATACCTGGTTCCGCGCAATCTCAAGTCTGCCCGACGAACAGTACTGGCATCACTGTCTGCTGGCGTACGCGTCTGACTTCGGGCTGCTGGGGACTGGTCTGCTGCCGCACGGCAAATCCTTCTATCAGCGAGATATGCAGGTGGCGAGCCTTGATCATGCGGTGTGGTTCCAGCGCAGCTTCCGCTTCGATGACTGGTTGCTGTACAGCACCGACAGCCCGAGCGCGTCTGGAAGTCGGTGCTTCAATCGGGGTACGGTATTCGACAGGCAGGGTCGTCTGGTGGCAACGACGGCGCAGGATGGTCTTATCCGCTACCGCCCGCAGAAGAGCTGATCAAGCGCTGAGGCTACTCACCTGCCGCCCGACGAAACGCTGCAAGGTTCGATTGCAGCCACTGCTGCGCCTCGTCCACCGGCTCTGACGTCATCATCGCGTCGATGGTCAGCATCGGCGCGATTTCTGTAGCAGCAATATCCAGCAAAGCCGCCTGCAGCTGACGACCGCCACCACAGTAGGTGTCGCCATAGCTGCTATCGCCCAGGGCTACGACGGCGAAAGGATAGCCCACCAACATCGGCGGCTCGTTGATCAGCCCTGCGAGCAGGGGCTGTAGGGAGTCAGGCACATCGCCCGAACCCGTAGTTGAGCTAACCACCAGCAAAAGAGACTCAGGTACCCGCACAACATTGAGCGCACTGCGCTCGTGCAGCGTGCAATCGAAACCAGCCTCGGTGAGCAGACGTTTCAGTGCAGCGGCGACATCAAGGGCTGCGCCATATACGCTGCCTGCGACAATCTGAATCGATTTCATGAGGTTCCTTTAAACGTTTGGTAGTAATGCTGGCGAGCCTGATTTCAGACCGGATCGTCGAAGCCATTCAGCTCCAGACCCATGGTCTGTCCCTTCCGGGCTGAGTTGTTGAGCCCAGCCGTGGCCGGCCGTTCCCTGGTTACCTGGGGAATGACGATGTTTCGTCCACGCAGCTTGGCCTGATACAGGCTGACATCGGCCTGTCGAAGTAGTGCACCCAGATCTTTCGCGGAATGGATGGAACAGACACCACAGCTTGTGGTCAAGCGGATGGTTTGCTGACCGTAGGCAACCTCCATGCGCGAAATCTTGATACGCAGGCGCTCGGCCATGGCCAAAGCTTCGAGCAGCTTGGTATCCGGGAGCAGGATAAGAAACTCCTCCCCACCCCAGCGCGCGGCGGTATCCATCTTGCGGCATATATCGCGGAGCGCATCGGCAAACTTTGTCAGCACGACGTCACCGGCATCGTGGCCGTAGTTGTCGTTGATCTGCTTGAAATGGTCGATATCCAGCAGGATGACCGAGAAATGATGACCATTACGTTGATAGCGGGAGAACTCGGTCTCCAGCTGATCCCGCATGTCACGGCGGTTCGGCAATTTTGTCAGCTCGTCGGTGCGCGCCGCGTATTCGTAAAGCTTGCCTATGGTGACGAGCTGGGTAATCGCGTCGCGACGCTGCTTGTCGACAATATAGGAGAAGACCACCACGAACATGATCGTGCTAAAGAAGCGAATCTGAAAATCGGGACTGTAGGTCGCAAGCACGAAGGAAAGATTCTCGAAATTGAAAATCAGCAACATGCCCAGCATGAGTGCGGTAACCAGCGAGAGCCCCGTCTTGAGTCCTGAAATGTAGAAGACGAAGGGGGGAAACACATAGCACCAGAGTATGCCGGTATTGGACTCGCCACCGCTGGCCGCGAGGTAAAGCAGCAGCAATCCTATGGACCAGAGGAAAAAGCTCTTGTAGAGCTCGTCGTCCTTGCTGAAAAACAGGATGAACTCATTGGCGAGCATACTGGCCGCGAAGCCGAACAGCACAGCAGCATGGACGAGATGATCGAGCAGCAGCGAGCGCAGGCCGATGATGACCGCGACCAGCGCACCGCTGGCCGCTATCCAACGGACGACGCGCTTTACCGAAGCCTCGTTACTGGCAATGCCAACGAGAGTCTCGCGCTGCTGTCTGCTCATCGGCTGGTTACGGGGCCCTGCTTACGCCTGCCAGTAGCGGCGACACGCTTCTTCTGCCCACCTACGGCGGGTCCACCCTTGCGCGGCGGAAGCCCGGTATGCTGGGTCAGGATAGCGCCTTTAGCCGGCTTCCTCGCTGAGGTTGGACCGGAACGCTTGTGCTTGGGTGACCACCCTGCAGGCTGCGTCGGCGGAATCAGGTGCCGCTTGCCAAAGCCTATGAGGTGAGCCCGCCCCATGCTCTGCAGCGTCTCTCTCAACAGCGGCCAGTTATCCGGATCATGATAGCGGAGGAAGGCTTTGTGTAATCGACGCTGCTTCAGACCTTTCGGGACGACGACATCGTCGCTGTCTCGGCCGATCCTGTGCAGCGGGTCCTTGCCGGTGTGGTACATGGTCGTGGCACTGGCCATGGGGGACGGATAGAAGGCCTGAACCTGATCCGCCCTGAAGCCATTACCCTTGAGCCACAGGGCGAGATTGAGCATGTCCTCGTCCCGGGTACCGGGATGCGCCGCTATGAAATAAGGAATGAGATACTGCTGTTTGCCCGCCTTCCGGCTGAAATGCTCGAACATTTCCTTGAAGCGATGGTAGGTCTCCATTCCCGGTTTCATCATCTTCGAGAGCGGACCAGCCTCAGAGTGTTCTGGAGCAATCTTCAGATAGCCGCCAACGTGATGCGTCACCAGCTCCTCGACGTATTCGGGGTCGCGAACGGCAAGATCATAGCGTAGGCCGGAGGCGATCATGACCCGTTTCACACCTGGCAGCGCACGCGCCTTGCGGTAAAGCTGCGTCGTCGCACTGTGGTCAGTCTTCAGATTCTTGCAGATGGTCGGGAACACACAGGACAGACGCCTGCAGCCGGCGTGAATCTCCTCCGACTTGCAGTTCAGGTGATACATGTTCGCCGTGGGGCCGCCCAGGTCGGAGATCGTGCCGGTAAAGCCAGGTGTCATGTCGCGAATCTTCTCGATCTCCCGCAACACCGATGTTTCCGAACGGCTCTGAATCCAGCGACCCTCGTGCTCAGTGATAGAGCAGAATGAGCAGCCGCCAAAGCAACCCCGCATGATATTCACTGAGAAACGGATCATGTCGAAGGCCGGAATTTTCGCGTCACCATAGCTGGGATGCGGTACGCGCTGGAACGGCAGTTCGAACACGTCGTCGAGTTCTTCGGTGGTGAGCGGAATGGCCGGCGGATTCATCCACAACCAGCGATCGCCATGTCGCTGCAGAAGTGGGCGGGCATTGGCCGGGTTCGTCTCGAGGTGCAGCACTCTGGAGGCGTGAGCGTAGAGCACGGGATCGTTTTTCACCACGTCGTAGGGCGGCAGCTCGATATATTCCGGTTTCGAGGTGGGGGAGGGCAGCAGACGCAGGATCTGCGCCTCCACCTGCTTGCCAGCATCGCCTGAAACATCGAGAGCTGCCATGGCATCGCTGCGTTTGCCGCAGCCGCTGGAGGCATTCAGCCCCAGCTCGCTCTCAGGTGCAGGTGCCATCCCATCGGCCGCATCGTTGGCTGCGGTGTCCTGCTCGTAGACATAGGGGTTCTTCGGCGCCTCGATCTTGCCCGGACGATCGATATGTGTGGAATCGCGCGAAGCCCAGGCCTGAGGCGGCTGTTCGAGCATGACTGCGGTTCCGCGAATATTCGACATCGCCTTGAGGGCTTCGCCGCGTGCAGCGCGCTCGGCAATCTCGACGATGGCTCGTTCCGCATTGCCATAAACCAGCAAATCGGCTTTCGAATCCAGCAGTACCGAGCGCTTGACCTTTTCGGACCAGTAGTCGTAGTGGGCAATCCGTCGAAGGCTCGCCTCTATACCACCGATGAGTACAGGCACCTCTGGATAGGCTTCCTTGCAGCGCTGGCTGTACACGGTTGCCGCCCTGTCGGGGCGCTTGCCGCCTTCATTGTTTGGCGTATAGGCATCGTCATGACGAATCTTCTTGTCCGCTGTGTAGCGGTTGATCATGGAATCCATGTTGCCGGCAGACACGGCATAGAATAGATTGGGCTTGCCGAGGCGACGGAAATCGACCGCGGAATGCCAGTCAGGCTGCGCAATGATGCCGACACGGAAGCCCTGGTTCTCCCAGGTTCTGCCAACCACGGCCATGCCGAAGCTGGGGTGATCGACATAGGCGTCACCGCAGACGATGATGATGTCACAGCTATCCCAGCCGAGCGCCGTCATCTCGGCAACCGACATCGGCAGGAATTGGGCGATGCCGAAGCATTCGGCCCAGTATTTATTACCGGAAAACAGCGGCTTGGCTGCTTGCATACAGGCGTCCAGTTGAAGCGATGCTTCAGAATAGCTGATGGCCACGAACAACAGATCGCCCCCAAACGCAGGGCACCACACGATCCTGGTTGCCGATCAGCAGAGACTAACGCATTCTATAAATGAATGATCGCGGCATGATAACCTAAATCAGCTTATTTTTCGACCGTATTCATGGTGCGTCATTGCGCTCTGAACCCGCTGATTGCGCCAGGTTTGCGTCCGGTCATTACAGACCCCAGATTGAAGAGGACAGGTCACGATGAGTTCAGGAGATTCCAGGGAAATCAGCCGTCAGGCCAAGATGATTTCGGAGATGCGCGGTTTTATCAAGAAAGTATTGGCCGATCCGACCATTCCTGCCCGCTGCATGGAGATAGCTCGCCAGCACCGGAGCGACCGCAATGCCGACACACTCATCGCGGAGGAGATCAGCTCTACCACGACGATCAGGATACCAGAGGAAATGAGCGATGCCGACAGGCTGTTCATCGAAGTGATCAATGAAGTGCTTGAGGATGAAGAGGCCCTGTATTGAGTGCGAGTGGCAGGAAGTGACGGCCGTCACAAACTGTTACCTGAGCTTACCAAGTAAGGCCTTGAATTCGTGAACGTTTACACAGAAAGACAGAAGCGCCACTGATTTTTGTCGATGCGCCCAGTAAGCTCTCGCCCATTGTCGCGTGTCCGCGCGGCTCTCGGGAGATTCTGCGACTCATGATGATTTATTTGCGATTCATTCAATTGGCCGTTATCTGTCTGGCTGCTGCCATGGGTCAGGCCGGTGCGGAAGCCATTGTAGCTGCGCCGCTGAACGCCGTACTGCTACTTGCTGCACTGCCAATGGCGTTGTTCGCGCTTGCCCTGTTCGGACAGCTTGGCAAGCATGCCGACCTGGCAGCGACGCTGTTTGGCATCATCGCTGCAGTCGTCGTTCTGCCTAGCCTGATCATGCCGGTGCTCTGGAATGCTGGTCCCTCAGGACTTGTCGATCCCGCAGCCATGATAGCGCCGCTGCTGGTCGTGCAGACCTTCCTTATTGTCTCATCGGCAGCGATGGCTCATCGGGCTTCATCGAAGCTTGTGGCTCTCGCACGCTAAGCGAGCTGTCAGCCTGCAGTCGCTTTGATTACAATGAGCGGCTGCAGACTGGTGTTGCCATTGTCACGCCCGATGTGCTCAATCTGTGTGCGGCTGCCTGAGAGCAGTTGCAGCTGGGTGCGACTATGACCCGTCGGTAGCAAACCGCTTGCCACGCTCATCAGCTGTCGACCGACCGCTGAACTCAAGAGACTTTTGCCAGGCATTGGTGCCAGTGCACCATAGATCAGCAAGCCGCCTGAACCCCCTGTCTCATCTTCCGCTCTAACGAAAAGCCGCGTCATATCGCTGACCTCTGTCTGAATGCTACAGCTCTGTAAGCTGTGCCAACTGTTTTTGAGCCGCCATTCTGGACGAGCGACTTTCAGCAAGCTGGCCGCGAGACCCGCCACCTCGCGGAGCGATTCCGGCCGCTTCGGCAGCCCACCTCCAGATAATTCATGACGGTGCAGTGTCGCCTCGGTCGCCGCGAACTGCTTCGATACGGACAGCGTAAGTACCTGTAGCCGACCGCTTTCCAGATAGTGACGCAGTGTACGAAGAATCTGGATCGCCTGGACGGCTTCGGACTCCGCTGATGGCGAGTGTTCCCCGCCGTCCTGGGCAAGGAAGAAAAAATGGTATTCAGTGACTGATGGCGTCATGCTATCTCGACTTCTGGCCGCAAGACCTGAAGCCTCCTTCTTCTATGAATGACTGGTTCTGGAACAAACAATGACATATTGCGTTGCTATCGCGGTAGACAAGGGTCTCGTCTTCGCGTCTGACTCACGCACCAATGCGGGCGTCGATCATATCAGCGTCTATCCGAAGATGAACACCTTCGAGATACCGGGGCATGCCTACTTCGTATTGTGCTCCGCGGGGAATCTGGCCACTACGCAGGCGGTTATCAAGGCGATTCAGCGTGACCTCGACCATGAGGCCTCCGAGTCCCTGGCCACCTGTCGTGATATGAGCGATGCGGCGCGCTATATTGGCACGCTGAGCGTTCGGCACCGGCTGTACTATCAGAAGGAGCTCGAGCAGAAGGCCACCTTTGATGCCAGTTTTCTGCTTGGCGGCCAGGTGCAGGGCGAGGCGCCCGATCTGATGATGATCTATCCTGAAGGCAACTACATCACCTATTCGCCATATAGCCCGTATATGCAGCTGGGTGAGACAAAGTACGGTAAACCCATTCTCGACAGGGTCATCAAGTGTGCCACGTCGCTGGAAGATGCTGCGAAATGTGCGCTTGTTTCGCTCGATTCGACCATGCGCAGTAACTTGAGCGTGGCGCCTCCCATAGATCTTTTGATACTCGAGAAGGATGCGTTCAAGCCAGCACAGCGCTGGCAGCTGAAGTTGAACTCCCCATATTACGCCTCACTGCGAAAGCGGTGGGGGGAGGGGCTGCTTGAACTCTTCAATAACCTGCCCGCGTTCGACTGGGAAAAGGAATGACGATGATGCGGTGCCTGCCAACAGGAGCGACATAGGGTTTGAATGACAGAATACCTGGACCACGCCCGGAGCTGAAAGGCCAACAGCAGAGTCAGCAGATGCTCGACCTCCAGGCCTCGGCGTACGCGGGAACGGCAGACGGCTACGATGAAATGGTGGCAGCCGACGGCAGTGTCCGCCCGCACTGGTCCAACCTGGCCAGTTTGCTCACCACTAATTCCGCTGAGCAGTGGCGTGCGCTTCGTCGCGAGTCTGAGCGCCGGCTTCGTGATCAGGGGGTCTATTACAACGTCTATACGGACCCTGCAGGTGCTGCCAGAACATGGCGCCTCGACCCACTGCCAATGATCATTGCGCCTGCTGAGTGGGAGGTTCTTCAACCCGCCATCCAGCAGCGGGCCAGACTGTTTTCACATATTCTGCTGGACCTGCAGGGTGAATCACGCTGCTTACGCAACGGCTTGCTTCCCCCTGAGCTTGTCTACCTGCATTCGGCCTATTATCCCGCCCTGTTTGGGGGTGCCGGACAGCCAATGACGCTGTTCGCTTCAGATCTGGCGCGGGGCCCGGATGGCAACTGGTGGGTCGTAAGCGATCGCACACAGGGCCCCTCAGGCATCGGCTATGTCATGGAAGCGAGGCAAGTCAGTAATCGTGTGATGCGGCCGGAAGTGCAGGATATTCAGCCGGCCAGCCTGCTGCCATTCCTGCGAAAGATAAAAGCGCATCTTGCGGCTCTGGCGCCACGCAAGACTGAGGATCCCGTTATCGTGCTGATGTCATCGGGCGTCGGCAATGAAGTCTATTTCGAACATGCCTATCTGGCCAATCACTTGGGCATTACGCTTGCCGAAGGTGGGGATCTGACGGTACGTGATGGTAACGTCTTCCTGAAGACAGTTGACGGGCTCAAACAGGTCGACGTCATTATTCGCCGGGTAGATGATTCATTCTCCGACCCGCTCTATTGCCGAGGTGACTCGGTACTGGGCGTTGCCGGGCTGGTGCAGGCACAAAAGCTGGGACGGATAGGCCTGGCAAACCCGATTGGTTCGGCCATCCTCGAGTCGCCCGGTATCCTGCCATTCCTGCCCCGGCTGGCGCGCTACTTTCTGAACGAGTCCCTCAAGATCAATAACGTGGCGACCTGGTGGTGCGGACAGGCTGCGGAACGCCAGCATGTTTGCAGTCGCATCGACGACATGGTCATCAAGAGCATTGACCGCGGCAATGCACCGATATTTGGTGGCGGCCTCACGAAGGCTGAGCAGGCGGTACTGATTGCCCAGATCAATGCTCAGCCCTGGCAGTATGTTGGCCAGCAGCGGCTGGCCTTCTCGACGGTGCCGACCTTCAATGGTGACGAGCTGATCCCACGGCATCTCGTGACCAGGCTCTTCACCGTGGGCAATGGTGCTGAATACGATGTGATGCCGGGTGGGCTCACGAGGGTCTCGGGGACGTCCTCACAGCCTTTCGTGTCCAGTCAGAAAGGCGGTCTCAGCAAGGATACCTGGGTCATCAGCGAGCAGACCGAGCCAACGGCGGCGCTGATTGCCGAGCAGACCTATCGTCACGAGCAGGCTGAGCGGGGACGCAATAGCCCGCCGGTTCCACTCACCAGCCGGGCTGCCGAGAATATCTATTGGATGGCGCGATATCTCGAGCGCTCGCAAACCATTCTTCGGCTCATGAGCAGTTACAGTGAGCTCTATGACCGGCGTTACGAAGAAGATGTGCAGGTCGAAGCACGCCTGCTCAACACGTTGGCCATCTGCATATATCAGCATCTGGGCTTTTCAATGGCGGCTTTCGAGAACGAAAGCAAGACGCGGCTGAACAAGCCGCTCACCGTTGAAAAACTAGCGCGCTGGGTCTATGCGGAAAACGTAAACGGCAGTATCACTTCCAATCTTCGCTCCGTTATCCGTAGTGGCTATGAAGTGCGTGATCTGTTTTCAGGCGACGGCTGGCGAAGCATTGAAAATCTCGAGCAGACGCTCAAGACAATTGCCAAACGCTTCAGTGCAGCGAGTGAAGGCAACGGGCTGGATCGGAGCGATATCGATGACATGCAGCGCACCCTATCCAACACCTCCTTTGCCGTGACCGGGGCCACCGGAGACAGTTTGCCGGCGGACCAGGGCGGTCTTTGGCTCAAGCTCGGACGCGATCTGGAGCGTGCCCACTGCCTGACCTTCCTGGTGGCGCGATTCATCGGTCAGTATCAGATCGAAGGAGAGCATCGTCAGCTTGAAGAGCTTTTGCGCGCAAACGACGCTTACGGCAGCTATCGGCGCAGGATGGGCACGCTGATCGAGTCGTCCGCGGTGTTCTACCATCTGCTTCTGGATCCGAGGAGTCCTCGCTCGCTCTACGCCATACTCGACGGCATGGAGCCGCTTGTTCAGGCCCTGGATGCACGGCGCAGTAGTTCTGGAGGTGGTCACGATCAGCTGGGCGATGCCCTGTTCGCTGCTCTGGCGCAGTTAAGGCTCGCGCCGCAGGCCGTCTGGTCTGACCTGCGGCATCAGCGCCTCAATGTCGTTGATGTGGTGTTTCGAACCAAGCAGAATCTCAATCAGATTGGCCAGGAAATCGACCAGCGCTTTTTTGCGCAGGTCAAACAGACCTCCAGACGGTAGGCGAGCAATGGCAGTTCAACAGATTTCAGTAAGACACGATACGACCTATGCCTATTTCGCGCCGGCGTCATTGTCTTACTATAGAGCCTGCCTGCAGCCTCTGAGCCAGGTGCGCTGTAACCACTTCGTACAGAAGCTGGAAAGCTTTTCCCTGCATGTCGACCCGGCACCAAGGCTTACCCTGCGGGAGCGTGATGTTTTCGCCAATGTGCAGGCTTACTTCGAAATCGACCAGCCTCATGATCGGCTACTCGTTCGGTCCGAGGCGAAACTGTCTCAGACGCCCATCGGCGAGTTACCGCTGGCCGAAACGCCTGAGTTGCTGAAGCCCTGGGAGTCGCTGTTGCTCCCGGAAGTTCGCGCCAGTTTGCCCACGAATGGCTTCATAGCCTGCATCTATCCCAGTCAGCGCGTGCCCGACGCAGCCGATGCGGCTGACATCATTGAGTTCGCGGCAGAAAGTTTTACGCCAGAGCGGCCTATCGTTGATGCGCTGATGGACTTTACTCAACGTATTCATCAATCGTTCAGTTATGAAGGTGGCAGCACGCATGTCGATACACCGGTGACCGAAGCCTGGCTGAACAGGAAGGGCGTGTGTCAGGACTTCAGCCATTTCGGCCTGACAGGTCTGCGCGGGCTCGGCCTGCTCACTGCCTATGTCAGCGGCTACATGTTGACTGAGCCGCCCGAAGGGGAAGAAAAGCTGGTCGGCTCGGACGCTTCACACGCCTGGATTGCACTATGGGTGCCGGGGTTCGGTTGGCTTCATGCCGATCCTACCAACAATTGCCTCGTTGACGAACGATATATCGTGACTGCCATTGGCAGGGACTACAGCGATATTCCGCCTCTACAAGGTGTAAGCTACGGTGCAGACAGTCAGCCTCCGGTGGTGGGTGTCACCGTATCGCGGACCTGACTTGCCTGATTACTGAATTGAGGTATTAGGGCCGATCTGGCATGGTTGAGTAACTGAATTCCGGATTGCGAACAAAAGACCTCACTAATTGAGCGGTTTAAGGAAGCTAAACGCTATGGGCATAGACTGGAAGAAGTACACTTACCCTGATTTGTACGACGAGCTTATCGATGCGAAAGGCAAGCCCCGCACGATTGCCGAGCCGCTCGCCAGACAACTTGCCAACATGGACCCTGAGGATCTGATCCGGTTGAAGCAGACCGCGGAGCTGGCCATCAAGGAGATGGGTGTCAGTTTCACTGTCTATGACGCCGAAGGTGGCTCAATCGACCGACAGTGGCCCTTCGACATCCTGCCCAGAATCATGGGCAGTCGGGAATGGACGGTGGTCGACAAGGGCTTGAAACAGCGTGCCAAGGCGCTGAACATGTTCATCGATGACGTTTATCACGATCAGCGCATCATCAAGGACAAGGTCTTCCCCAAGGATATTCTTCTCAAATCGAAGAATTTCAGAAAGCAGTGTGTGGGCATGAGTCCGGCCCATGGCGTTTGGGCGCACATCTGCGGCTCGGATCTGGTCAGACACTCCGACGGCAACATCTATGTGCTCGAGGATAATCTCCGGGTGCCTTCCGGTGTGTCGTACATGCTGGAAAACCGACAGGTGATGAAACGCGTCTTCGCCGATCTCTTCAGCGAATACTCCATACTCCCCGTCGACGATTACCCGTCGCAGCTGTTCGACACGCTCGCTGCACTTTCCCCGCGTCCCGCCGCTTACCCGCAGGTCGTGGTGATGACGCCGGGCATCTACAACTCGGCCTATTTCGAACACTCCTACCTTGCACAGCAAATGGGCTGTGAACTTGTTCAGGGCAGTGACCTGCTGGTCGATGACGACGACTGTGTCTACATGAAGACGATCGAAGGACTGGAGCGGGTGGACGTCATTTACCGACGGGTAGACGACCTCTTTCTCGACCCCGAAGTCTTCGACAAGACCTCCATGCTGGGTGTTCCCGGACTCATGAGGGCCTGGCTGGCAGGCAATGTCGCGCTGGCAAACGCCCCCGGTGCTGGTGTTGCTGATGACAAGGTTGTGTATGCCTTTGTGCCCGCCATGATCAAGTATTACCTTTCCGAAGAACCCATTCTGCCGAACGTGCCAACCTATCTGTGCATGCGAGACGACGATTGCAAGTACGTGCTTGAGAACCTTGAGAAGCTCGTCGTCAAGCCGGCCAACGAATCCGGTGGCTACGGCTTGCTGGTTGGCCCTCAGTCCACGAAGAAGGAGCGTGACGCCTTTGCCAAGCTGATCAAGGCTGATCCGAGGAACTTCGTGGCCCAGCCTACACTGAGCCTCAGCACCATTCCGACACTCTTCGATGGCAAGCCGGAACCACGGCATGTGGACATGCGGCCCTTCATATTGTCGGCGGATCAGATCCACGTCACGACTGGCGGCCTGACCCGGGTGGCCCTCACCAAGGGTTCCCTGGTGGTCAATTCGTCGCAGGGCGGTGGTAGCAAGGATACCTGGATCATTGATGAGGAGAGCATCTGATGTTATCGAGAGTCGCAAGCAATATTTACTGGATGGCACGCTACCTCGAACGAGCTGAAGGTGTGGCCAGGCTCATCAACGTGAACTCCAACCTGCTGCTTGACCTGCCCAAGGGCATCTCGCCGAAGTGGGGGCAGCTGGTCTCGATCACCGGAGCCGATGAGTTCTATCCGCAGGATGCTGACGAAACCGATCGCGATGGGCGGCAGGCGCTGAAGATCCTTATCACCGATGAAAAGTCGCCGGTTTCTCTGGTCACCTCCATCGTGAATGCGCGTGAAAATGCGCGGACTGTGCGTGATGTCATGCCGCGTGAAGTGTGGGAAGCCATCAACAGTCTTTTCATATTCGCTCGGGATGGCTCGTCGCAGGCTCTTGGCAAGCGCAGCCGATATCAGTTCCTGTCGGATGTGATCGAACAGTGCCAGACCATCTCAGGCATTTTGGCCGGCACAATGAATCGCGATGCGGGCTACATGTTTCTGGAAATGGGTCGCCTGATCGAGCGTGCCGATATGACGAGCCGTATCATCGATACTCGCTCGGCGAATCTCTTGCCGAATGATCACGAGATGGACGAGGAATCGCCCGCGTTGCTGGAGGCGGTGAAGCGACGAACCTACGACAGTCTGCAGTGGATGAGCGTGCTCAAATCGCTCACTGGCTATCAGATGTACAGGCTGGAAATGCAGGTGCGCATCCAACGGCAGGAAGTGCTGCGATTCCTGATGCAGTCGACGGTATTCCCGCGGTCGATTACCCGCTGTATTCTGGAAATCGAAGCCACGCTCGAAATTCTAGAGAATGGCGAGCGTGCCTTACTTGTAATCAACCGGCTGAAGCGACAACTTGACCACGCCAACTTCTCTAAATTGAAACAGACCGAGCTCCAGCACTTCGTGGACCAGCTGCAGGTTGGCTTCAGCCAGTTACATGAAGAGCTTGGTTACGCCTATTTCGGCCAGATTCAGGAAGCGAAGCAGACGCAGACGCAAACTCAGGCAGCGGTTTAATGTTGAGGGCCGGATCCCAGCGACCCGGTCGCTGGTAGCCCGGCCTGTCACATCAAGGTCAGGCTGCTTTTTTCAGTATGGACTCGATCTGCTCCACCAGCTCACGGACTTCAGGTTCGGCAGCGATGCCGGCCTGCTCTTCAAGAACACTCCGTAGAATGTCCTTTGTAGTCAGCGGGTTCGCCAGCACTACCCGGAACACAATGCAGTCCTGATAGTCGTACTGAGGCGGGTTTAGCCGCGTTCGTGACACGAAGGCCTTGCCACGGTTGCGCTGGGTCTTCTGGATTCGCTTGGTGATCTTGCTCAGCAACTCGTTGATATCCCGTCGCTGCTGTGGCGAGCAGGCGGCCATCTGTCGTCTGATCGATTCAGGCGCGAAACGATAGGTCAACAGATTGAGCTCGGGCTCCGAGATGAGTTCGAACAACGACGTCTTCTTGATCTCATCAGCAAAGAACCGCGCTTTCGCGATGCCCTCATCGATCAGGATTTCGTAACCGGTGCGGCCGATGATTTTAAGTGCAGACTGGATGAGCAGGGCCATGCCCGGACGCGACCCTTCCAGTGTCTTGCTGCCCAGGTCTCGCGAACCTTTTCGAATGATGTACTGCGCGTGATGCTCAATGGCGTTTGGTGTCAGGGGATCCTTGAACAGCACCAGACCTGAGCCCATCGGCACGTAGAGTTGCTTGTGCGCATCCAGCGTGACCGAGTCTGCGAGTTCAATGCCCTTCAGCAGATGCTTGTGGGTCGATGAAAAAAGGGTAGGTCCACCCCAGGCCGCATCAACATGGAAATGGATGCCAAAGCGTTTTGCAATCGCAGCTACCGCGGTCAGATCGTCGACGTTGCCGGTTTCAGTCGTGCCAGCGACACCCACTATTGCGATAACTCTGGTGCCTGCGGCTTTGAGCGCTTCACAACGGGCAATGAGCCGATCCGGACGGATCCGGTTGCTGTCGTCCGTTTCGATGGCAATGACCTGATCGCTACCAAGGCCGAGCAGATCTGCGGACTTGCTCAGACTATAATGACCCCGCTTGGATACGAGAATGGCGCAGTCGTCATAGCCGTAGTGCTTCAATGCACGAGCCAGTCCGGACTTGCGAACACCCTTGAAATCACCGTCTGCCGGAAAACATTGATTCCGTGCAACCCATAATGCCGTCAGGTTCGCGATCGTTCCGCCAGAGCACATACTGCCAAGGGCAATAGAATGGTCGTGCAGATTGCTGGCGTAGAATTCGTCACTAGCGCCGTAGACCAGCCGGTGGAGCATGCCAAGCACCTGTCGCTCCAGCGGCGTGAACGCCTTTGAAGTCTCGGTCTTCACCAGATTCTGATTCAGGGCGATCATGATGCGCGAGAGCGGCAGCATGAAATAGGGCAGCGCTGACGTCATGTGGCCGATGAAGCTGGGCGAGGCTGTGTGCACAGAATGTGCGACCAGTTTGTCGAGTAGGTGCTGCGTCTGCTCGGATACGAAAATCGGTTGTTCGGGAATTTCAGAGCTGCTGAAGTCTTTTTCAACTTCATCCAGATCCTTCTCGACCGCCACAATATGATCCTGCAGGAAGCCTGCGAGATTGTGCGAGATCTGCTGATCTATTCGCCCCAGCGTCGAATCGGGCTCTTCGGCGACGGTAAACACCCGATACATGCTCTCGATGCTGGCACTGGCTGTTTTTTCCGTAGCCATTTCAATGAAATCCTGCTTGGGCATAGACTACCTGATGTTACGCCTTACGTTTCTACAGCGGCGACAGGTGACCTGTCGCTCAGTGCATGCATCTTCAATTTGCCTGCCGGCTCACTGCCGGTAGCCGCTACTAGTATAGCGGAAGTCGGTCTCAGAAAAAGGGTCGGGTTGAGAGGCAGCCCTGCGGCAGTCGTCAAAGCATGATCGGTATCATGGTCCGCCAGTGAGCTGGCCTGCGAACGTCAGCTGTCCAGACTGCACCAGGGATTTTATCAATGCTTTCGATGTCTCAGCCCGACGACTGGCCTCCAGCGCTCGTTTCAACTCGGCGCGGATATCCTCGAGCGGCATACTCATCTGCTCGGCATTACTGCTGTAGAAGCGATCCACATCATCATCTGTGATTTCAGCGGCACCGATACTGGCAAAAATTTCCCTGAACTCCTCGCGTCGCGCTTCCACTGCAATCTGTGCTGACTGCATGAGGCCTTGCTGATATTTCTTCAAGGCTGACTGCCAGGCGTCCTGGAACATCTTGCGTGCCAGCGGTGGCAGTGTTGCCGGCGTGTAGATCGTGCCTTTGAGCTCGAACAGGGCAAGGTCCGGGTCTGGCATGGTCTCGGTCGCAAACGCAGGTGGTGCGGATTGGCCACCGGGACTTTGCGTGTGAATGAGGGTGGCGATGAACATGCCGAGTGCGAAGGCACAGAATACGAAGAGACCGGTGGGCAGCCTGGCAAAGGTGCTTGCATGATCTTTTGAGCGGAAGAGCACGATCCGACTCCTTGGGGGCAATACGCGAGAGCAGGATCTTACAGAGCAGCTACAATTAAATCCAGAAACCAGCAAGCGGAGTTTCGGCCTGTCGCAGCTGGTCTGACACCAATCTATCCGGACTTACCATGGCCCGCACAGATCAGCGCGCGCACCATCGCCACACGATCTCTCGTGATGTGCTTCTCGTTTTGCCCGGGCTGGCCCCTGCCAGCGCCCGGATGCTCAACACATGCATCGGCGGCTGCCTGTTAGGTAATATCCGCGATCGCACCGTGCTCGGCGCACTGGGAGAAGATCCTGCTTCTCTGGTCGAAATCTGTCTCTTCGATGAAGACGACAATATGATACGGCTCATGGGGCAGCAGCGACGGGTGGCCGATAGCACTCTGGGTGTGCAATTCCTCGAGGCACAGGAGCGGCTGGTAGACTATCTGCTCCTGGCCTCTTCAAGAGCTGGCGATGACGAGCCGATTGCGCACCGCGGCCTGCCTGGCCAGTCCCGAAGTCATCAGCATCCGCAATCTGCAGCAGACCGTCTCTGGCTGCTGCAGTTCGGTCGCCAGTTTTTCGCCACGCTCATCGATAATTTTCTGGTGCAATGCTTCGAGCACAAGCAGAAGCTCATTCTGCGTGGCGTTCACGATGCGCTGGCACAACGCATAGAGGCGACTTATCGACAGTTGCTCAAGCACAAGATGATGCTCACCGAAGGGCTGCAGAACAGCTTTGAAGAAAACCTGAGTAGCCTGGGCAGTCAATCGACGACCAAAGTTAATGCTGCCGACAAGCCGTCCGCTGCCTTGTCCGACTTGCGATTGCTCGAAAAGGATGAGTTCGAGAATTGGCTCGAGTTCCAGTTGATTGCCGCTGCGGTAGCCGGTTCGCATAACCGTTATCTCTACACCGTTCAGCAGCGGCTCTCGGCCATGCTCGATGCGGCGCTGACTGCCGAAAACAATCCATTTGGACCTGCCATGGTTGGGCATCTGATGCGGGACGTCATCCAGCGTCAGGAGATCGTGCTCGACGCGCGCAGTTTCATGTTCAGTTCATATCAGGATGCTCTGTCAGCATTACTGCGAGAAGAGTTGCCGGTACTGGACAGCTATCTCAAGCGGCAGGGCTATCTTGCGCTTGCACCGGAACAGATCAGGACCCAGTGGCCAAGGCAGGCTAATGACCGTTCCGTGCCGAGCGTCAGTGATGCCGGGGCGCTTCAGCAGGAGGAGGACTACGACAGCTATCCCCAGGCTGCACTGAAGCCGTTCACCTTTGACGATGATATCGTCATCGAGAATCCGCGCCAGACCCTTGGCAATAACTCGGCAGGCGCATTGTTCGAGATGCTCTCCCTGTCGCAGAGCCTCGCTGATGGTCGAACAGGTAGCTCAGGCGTGCCTCCGCTCGCCTTGGTAGGTCGCTCAGCCGAGCAAGCCAGAAACGAAATCACACAGGAAGATATCGACAGCTGTCAGCGCTATCTGGAGCAGCACGATCAGCGGCTCGGGCAAGAGCTGGAGGATTACGACAGCGTACTCACCGGAGTGCTGGAGTCTTTGCCGCAAGAAGGGCTGACGCCTCGGCAACACACCCTGCTGCACACAAGGGCGCGGCTGGTCGAGAAGTTGTTCCAGGCGATCGATACGCTCGAACAGGTGCCCGAGCGCCTGAGGCCGCTGATGGCGCGCCTCAAGCTGCCGATGCTGAAGATGGTGCTGCAGGACGTAACTTTTTTCGAGGACTCGCGGCACCCCCTGCGCAAGATCATGAACAACTTCATGTCACTTGCGATCAATGATCGGACTGCCGGGGATACGCTTCCGGACCTGCTTGAAGATATTGTAGGCCGGCTAGAGACCAGCGGACATGACAGACAAGTCGATCTCGAGGCGATCAACCAGCGCTTGAGTCAGCTGGTAATCCGTCAGGCCCGCGCCTTCGAACGCACCGTCGACCGTGTGGCGAAGCTACACGAAGGTCGGGAAAAGATGCAGCTCGCGCGTGAATGGGTGCAGCATCAGCTCAGTTCGCTGCTGCAGGGTCGCAAGGTGCCCGTACTGGTGCTGAAC
The DNA here is from genome assembly GCF_047946665.1 of Allohahella sp. A8. GTDB lineage: Bacteria > Pseudomonadota > Gammaproteobacteria > Pseudomonadales > Oleiphilaceae > Allohahella. The sequence continues at coordinate 3,185,379 of NZ_CP172312.1, read as the reverse complement.
ATCCTGGCGGCTGGTCTTGAGCAGATCATCATTCTCTGCTATCTCAGGCATGGTCCTGCCAGTGCGGAAGTCGCCAAGAAGCTCGAGATCGTGGCTCAGCTGCAGCTATGGCTTTCGGCATTACCCGACGACAAACCGGCACTGTTCGAAATGGAGCTGGAGGGCCGTAGTCTTGTCGAGTCCATAGAACATGCCTTCGAAGATTTCGGCCTGCAGCATCAAGGCAAGGGCGTTATCGACGAACTGCACGAGCGCATCTTTCACGGCGGACGCAGCGAGCTGCTGCACATGCAGCAGTATCGCCTGGTGAGCCAGGAACCCCTGCAACGCTCGGATACACCAGGCATGTCAGACAAGCCTGCCGCCTCCGGCTCGGTCGGCCAACTCGGCGCGGCCAACCCGGCGCCGACGGCCTTGCCGAAACGCTGGCTCGAGCGGATCGAGGCACTCGAGATCGGGCAGTGGGTGTCATATACGGTCTCCGGCTGCGGCGCACAAAAGCTCAAGCTTATCTGGATGGATCGCAAGCGCAGTACCTTCATTTTCCTCTCCCCCCGGGGTATGGCTGAGAAGCAGTTCAGCCGAACTGCACTGCTGAATATGTTGCACACGGGTGAGCTCACTCTACTGCGGGAAGCCGGTCGGCCATTCTCGGACCAGAGCCTGTTCAAGGTCATTGAAGACCTGTACCAGCGCAACGTTGTTGAGGCTGTGCACGACCCGCTCACCGGCTGCATGACCCGTACCGAATTCGCCAAACAGCTCGACCAGAAATTGTTGCAGTTGAAAAGAACGACAGGTCGTGAGGCTGTTATCATCTTCTTCAACATCGATGCTTTTTCGCTATTGAATGATAACTTCGGTCTCGAGGTGGGTGACGCAGTTCTGAAAGCCATTCCGAACATTGTCGACGCTGCGGTTTCAGACACTCGGGCGAGCGTCGAGGGGCCTGGTACGGAGCGCTTCCTTATGGGGCGCCTGGGCAGCGACGAATTTGCAGTCCTGATCGACCCTTGCTCGGTTGCAGAAGGTGACCGCGCAGCCAACGAGATACTCGCAGCCCTGGCTGCGCGAAGTTTTGGCGGGGCCAAAGAGGCGGCCAGTTTCCACATCGGCGCCAGCATTGGCCTATTGCCTTTGGGACGCGGCAGTGGCGACTCCGCCAGCGTGCTACAGAACGCTGCGCTGGCCTGCAAGACGGCCAAGGCAGCAGGTGGCAGCCGTGTGCACCTGTTTCAGGAAAGTGACGTGGGGCAGATCCACCAACGCACGGTTATGGGCTGGGTCTATAAAATAGACAATGCCATCGCTTCCAACAGCTTCTGGCTACGGGGGCAGAAGATCGCGGGTATAGGCAACAACGCCAGGGCCAAGCCTCTTTATGAGCTTCTGCTGGGCGTGCGCGATGAACAGGGTCAACCAATTTCGCCTGGGCCACTCATCGAAGCGGGTGAACGTTTCAAGAAGTCATCGCTGATCGATCGCTGGGTCGTCGAGCAGGCGCTGCAGTTCATGGAAAGAAATCCGGCAGCGCTCGAATCTTCGTCCGGATATCACATCAATCTGTCTGCCCACTCCTTGAATGATGATGCCTTCCTCGATTTCCTTGAGCAGCGGCTGGACCACTACCGGAACATCTGCACCAAGATCGTCTTTGAAATCACTGAGACGGCGGCCGTGGCCAACACGCACTACACTGCGGATTTCATGCTGCGGTTGAAGAGGCTGGGCTGCCGTTTCGCCCTGGACGATTTCGGCACAGGTTTCTCCTCATACAACTATCTGCAGAACCTGCCAGTGGATTACCTGAAGATCGATGGCACCTTCGTAACCGACATCACCCATAATATGGTGAACTATGCGATGGTAAAGTCGATCTCGGAACTCGGCCGCTTCCTCGGGATGGAGGTTATTGCGGAGTGCGTGGAAGACAAAGCCACCATAGATGCGCTGAAAAACATCGGAGTTGAATGGGTTCAGGGTTACGCTATCTCAGCACCCAAGCCGCTGGATTCTGGTAACAGTTAAGGAATAAATGCCGCGCCAGCAATACAGAGCGCGCCTCCCATTACATGCCGATAACCCCCGCCTCGTACCCGCAACATCCGCTTACGTTCGCACAACAAAATTGTATGAAAATACTGCTGGTCTCAGTCTCGGGATGTTCTATAAATATCGCATACGGCAAGGCCAGCCGTAATCCTCTTGAAGAACATGTAAGGCAGGTGCGAGATGAACGACGATAAAATGATGGATGACGACGAAAGCGACGTTGTCGGTTACACGGCTGATTCGGCCGATCATGAAGAAAGCAGCAGTGAAGCCGTTGCAGCATCCGTTATGGCGAAAGTCAGAGCGCGCGCGCAGCTCAGTGCAGATATCGAAGCGTTTCTCAAGGCCGGTGGCCGAGTGACGCAGGTTGACGATAACGTGCGTTCAGATCCGCCAAAGAAGCCGGACCTGAACTATGGTACTTCACCGATCTGATCGGTATGGGCGTTCAGGCCCTCCAGTTCAAGCCTCAGCCACCGATCAGTATTCGACTCCTGATCGGTGGCTTTTTTTTGCGCACAAGTGCTGACTGGATCACCGTGCCGCTCATGATTTCGTTACTTTTGCATAAGTTTGTGATTCGGGTCACACTAGAATGCTGTTATCCAGGCGGGCTTGCAGGCAATCGGAAGCGCGAATATGAACAAGATCTTTGATGGATCAATTCGCTATGCAATAATTCGGCCCGCTAATTCCCTGATTTTGCAGTGAGGCGTCTTATTTGATCGATTTTCTTCTGTTGTTGATGGGTCTGGCTCTGGTGACATCCGGCTGGTTCCTGTTTTCAGAATTCACCCGGTTCCTGCATTGCATGTATCGTAGCAGGGCCAGGGTAGTCTCCATGGAGGCCGGTGTAGAGCGATGGATGCTCACATACGATGGAGAGTATCGTTCCTTCAGTTTTTTCCCCGTCATTGAGTATCGTTACAATGGCGAACCAGTCCGTTTCACGTCGCTCGATCTCGTCAGCATGGGACAGTTGCAGGTTGGCGAACAGCTTATGGTGTCGTTCAGTCGTTCCCGCAGGAACCGGACCCGTCTGGGTCGCATCGCGTTATTCCTCTGCGGCTTCGCCAGCATCCTGCTTGTAGCGGTCATGAGTACCAACGCGATTGTGCAGAAGACGGGCAGCATGCTCGAAGTGACCTTCGCATCGTTTGTTGTGGCGCTGAGCCTGTTCATCATCGCCATCTATATGAAGCAGCAGGATGAAGCGGCGATCGGGGGGCTTGAAAGCGTGAGGAAGTCGAACATGACCTGCCTCTTTCTTCAGGAGCCCACCAATGTCTCGCATTGGCGCGCCATGTTCACCAACGCCAGACAGAAGCGCCGCATTTTCATGAGTCAGTTGCTCGGCTGCAGCTTCTTCATTGCCGGTTGCGGCCTCTTCATCATGTCCTTTGGCGTCAATCTCTAAACTGGCAGCGCGCTTCAGGTACTGGTCCGGCACCTGAAGCGGCCGGAGCAGTACTGGCTTAGTGTCGACGCCAGGTATGGAGCTTCTCGACCCAGGCCAGTAGCTTCTCCGGAGCATGGGCCCGTTTCCACTGACCCGCAGCCATCTTGTTTGCCTCTGACATCGTCGGGTAGATATGGATGGTACCAAGTATCTTGTTCAGCCCGATCTTGTGTTTCATCGCAGCGATATACTCGGTGATGAGATCCGCGGCATGGTAGCCAACGATGGTAACGCCCAGAATGGTGTCCTTGCCTGGTTCGGTCAGCACCTTCACGAAGCCGTGATCCTCCCCGTCGGCAATCGCACGATCCAGATCGTCAATGCCATAGCGCGTGACCTCATACTCGATACCCTGCGCCTTCGCCTCATTTTCGCTCAGGCCCACGCGAGCGACTTCGGGGTCAGTGAAGGTCGCCCAGGGTATGACCCGATAATCAGCCTTGAAGCGCTTCGCAAACCCGAACAGCGCGTTTACTGAGGCATACCAGGCCTGATGCGAAGCGACATGGGTGAACTGGTAGGGGCCAGCGACATCGCCACAGGCATAGATGTTCGGGACACTGGTCTGCAGATACTCGTTCACCTCCAGCGTACCATTGTCTTCAATCCGCACGCCTATTTCCTCGAGGCCGAAACCTCTGGAGTTTGCGGCGCGCCCAACCGCTAACAGCAGCGTATCAAACTCGATCTCATGTTCCTCACCACCCTGTTCGTAAGTGAGGATTTGGCTGTCGGCATAGGCAGAGCCGCCCTGACGAACCGATTTCGCATTGGCGCCCAGAATCAGTCTCGCACCATCCGCCTCCAGAGCAGCCATTACCAGCTTTGCGGCATCATCATCTTCCCGAGGCAGCAGCCTTGGGTCCCTATCGATCTGCGTCACCTTGATGCCGAGTCTGACAAAAGCCTGACTGAGCTCGCAGCCAATGGGGCCACCGCCAACAATCAACAGGTGTTCAGGTTTTCTGCGCAATCCCCAGATCGTATCGGAGGTATAGTAAGTTGCAGAGTCGAGCCCGGGGATGGGCGGTACGAAAGGGCGGCCTCCTGTCGCTACCACGATGTTCTTGCAGGTCAGCAGCTGGTTGCCCACCTGAACACGGTAGGGGTCAACGATACGGGCATCGCCAGTCACGCAATCGACGCCAAGCTGGCTATAGCGCTCGATCGAGTCGTGTGGCTCGATCATGGTAATCTTGCTCTGGATACGGTCCATCACTGCCGCGAAATCCACTTCAGGCGCTTGCGCTGAAATGCCGTAGTCTTCAGATTTCCGGATATAGCTGGCAATCTTGGCTGAACGCAGGAGGGCCTTGCTCGGCACACAGCCAGTGTTCAGACAGTCCCCACCCATTTTGTGCCGCTCTATCAGGGCTACCTTCGCCTTCACCGCTGCGGCAATGTAAGAAGCCACCAGACCGCCTGATCCAGCGCCGATGACCACAACGTTGTAATCAAAGCTGCCCGGCTTGTCGTATTGGCTCAGCATCTTCCTGTTCTTGACGAAATCAACGATGAATCGCGCGATAAATGGGAATATTGCCAGTAGCACGAATGAACCGATCAGAGCAGGGGAGAGGATATCCGAAGTCGACTCGATACTTGCCAGTTGGGTGCCGGCGTTCACATAGACAGCGGTGCCCGGCAACATGCCAAGCTGACTCACCCAATAGAATTTGCGGGTTTTAATCGGCGTCAGTCCCATGACCAGATTGATGACGAAGAACGGGAAGGCTGGCACGAGTCGCAGGCTGAACAGATAGAAGGCGCCGTCTTTCTCCACGCCCTTGTTGATCGTCTGCAGCCGCCGACCGAATTTCTTCTGCACCCAGTCTTTGAGCAGCAGGCGCGAAATGAGGAAGGCGATCGTCGCCCCGATGCTGCTCGCGAAGGAAACCAGCACCAGGCCGGTCCAGAGGCCAAAAATAGCGCCAGCGGCCAGCGTCAGAATGGCAGCACCAGGAATCGACAGGGCAGTAACGACAACATATACCGCGAAAAAACCCGCTAACATGGCGAGCGTATTGTCGCGGTAGTAGTCTATGAGCGCATCCTGCCGTGCGCTCAAGGCGTCCAGGGTCAGGTACTGACCGAGATCGAAGATGAAGAAGCTGCCGATGAGTGCAGCGATCACGGCGATAATCACGATATTTCTGATCTTTACGGAAGAACTGGATGACATCCCCTGATCCTTTTTCGATGACGGGTCATAAAGCGTTAACATAGCGGCAGGATACTAGCAGGTTACGGCGATGACCTGCAGACTAGTGTCGCGACACCTGATACGAAGCTTATAGAAGCCTACAGACTCAGCATCACAGGATCATTGCAATGCAGCAGCGCAAATACCCCACGACCCGGCTACGAAGAAGCCGGATGAAGTCTTTTTCAAGAATGATGGTCAGAGAAAACTCACTTTCCGCTGCCGATCTGATCTATCCCGTGTTCGTGCTGCCGGACCGCGGACGGGGCGCATCTGAGCGTGAAGCCATTGCATCCATGCCTGGCGTTGAACGCCTTGGCATCGAGGCCTTGCTGAGTGAGCTCGAAGGCATCGTGGAGAATGGTGTTCCTGCAATTGCGCTCTTCCCTGTCGTGCCGGCCGAAGCGAAATCGCTTGATGCCCGTGCTGCCTGGGACGACGACGGCCTTATGCAGCGGACGATTCGTGCAGTGAAACAGCGCTTTCCCGAACTCGGTGTGATTAGTGACATTGCGCTGGACCCGTACACCTCACATGGCCAGGATGGCCTGATCAATGAAAACGGCGAGATCCTCAACGATCTGACCTGCGAAGCATTGGTGAAACAGGCGCGCTCGCATGCCGAGGCCGGCGCCGACATTGTAGCGCCGTCCGACATGATGGATGGCAGAATCGGGCTGATTCGTAATGCGCTCGAAAGTGATGGCCACCATAATGTGCAGATCATGGCCTATTCTGCAAAGTATGCATCGAGTTTTTACGGGCCGTTCCGCGATGCGGTCGGTAGCGCTGCCAATCTTGGTAAAGGCGGCAAGCATAGCTATCAGATGGATCCCGCCAACCGGCGTGAGGCGCTGGAGGAGATCGCGCTCGATATCAGTGAAGGCGCCGACATGATCATGGTCAAGCCAGGCATGCCGTATCTGGACATTGTCCGAGACGCCGCCGAGAACTTCAATGTGCCGCTGTTTGCCTATCAGGTCAGTGGTGAATACGCCATGCTCAAGGCTGCTGCGGCCAACGGCTGGCTCGATGAAAAAGCCTGTGTGCTCGAGGCCCTGATGGGCTTCAAACGCGCTGGCTGCAGTGGCATTCTCAGCTACTTCGCGCGCGACGTTGCGAAGTGGCTGAAAGCGTAGGACCCAGTTTGAGCCTGCGCGTAAACAGTTAATCAATCATATGGACAATGTTGATGGAAAGTGATGATCAGGTCAGTACTGAAGGCCTTACGCCAAGTGACAAACTGGCCTATCTCGACGATGCGCCGGAGACTGTGCTTGCCGATGAAAGCATGCCAGCAATCGCGGATTTCAATCAGCCTGAGAATTTCTTCAATCGTGAGCTGAGCCACCTCCAGTTCAACGCGAGAGTGCTCCACCAGGTCATTAACGAGAACCACCCCTTGCTGATCCGGCTCCTGTTCTGCTGTATCTACAGCAGCAACATGGATGAGTTCTTCGAGATCCGGATTGCCGGCCTGAAGCAGCAGATCAAGTACGGTCGGGAAACGGTCGGTGCCGATGGTAAGTCACCGGCCCAGACGCTGCAGGCTTTGCAGGAGCAGATTCATGAGCTGGTGAGTCTGCAGTATGAGCTGCTCAACAACGATCTCATTCCGGCACTCGCCGACGAACGAATCAACTTTCTTCGCCGCACTGACTGGACCCCGGAGCAGCAGGACTGGATTGCCAGCTACTATGAACGCGAGATCTCACCGGTCATTGCGCCAATCGGACTCGATCCCAGCCACCCCTTTCCACGTCTGGTGAACAAGAGCCTCAACTTTATCGTCGAACTCGATGGCAAGGATGCCTTCGGGCGCGAGACGGGATTGGCCATTGTTCCGGCGCCGCGCTCATTGCCGCGACTGGTAAAGCTCCCAACCGAGATCAGCAATGGTGACTGCCTGGTCTTCCTCTCCTCCATCATTCATGCCCACGCTGATGATCTCTTCCCTGGCATGGAGGTGAAAGGGCTTTACCAGTTTCGGATAACCAGAAACGCCGACCTCGTGCTCGAAGAGGACGATATGGAGGATTTGGCGCAGGCCTTGCGAGGCGAGTTGCTGTCTCGTCGCTTCGGCGATGCGGTACGACTGGAAGTCGCGGATAACTGTCCGGAACCACTGGTCAACTTCCTGCTGCAGGAGTTTGGCCTGGCAGAAACGGAGTGTTATCGCGTCGCAGGTCCTGTGAACCTGACCCGACTCATGGCGGTAAGTTCGCTCGTCAACCGGCCCGATTTGCAGTATCCAAACTTCAACCCTTCGACGCCTGCCGAAATCAGACACCAGGACAGCATCTTCGAGTCGATCGCACGCAAGGATGTGTTGCTCTTGCACCCATTCCAGAGCTTCGCGCCAGTTATCGACTTGCTCCGTCAGGCCGCGAAGGATCCTAACGTGCTGGCCATCCGGCAGACGCTATACCGGGTAGGCGCCAAGTCCGAGATCGTAGCCGCACTGGTTGACGCGGCCAGACGCGGCAAGGAAGTGACTGTGGTCGTCGAACTGCGCGCGCGCTTCGACGAGGCTGAAAATCTGGAACTTGCAAGCAAGCTTCAGGAGGCGGGCGTCGTGGTCGTGTACGGCGTCGTCGGCTACAAGACCCACGCTAAAATGATCCTGATCGTCAGGCGTGAAGACAAGGGCCTCAAGCGATACATCCACCTGGGCACCGGTAACTACCACGCCGGTAATGCCAGGCTCTACACTGACTACAGCCTGCTGTCCTGTGACGATCAGCTCTCAGAGGATGTTCACAGGATCTTTCTGCAGCTCACTGGAATGGGCAAGGCACTGCGAATACGTAAGCTCTTCCATGCGCCCTTTACCTTACATACCAAGCTTGTCGAGCTTATAGCTCGTGAGGCAAAGATCGTCTCTGAGGGCAAGGGCGATGGTTATATTCTGGCCAAATTCAACGCGCTCACCGAGCCGCGGATCATTTCTGCACTGTACGCGGCATCCTGTGCCGGTGTGAAGATCGACCTCATCATTCGAGGGATCTGCTGTCTCAAGCCTGGCGTGAAAGGCTTGTCGGAGAATATCAGGGTCGTTTCAGTCGTCGGTCGCTTCCTGGAACATACCAGAGCCTATTACTTTGCGAATGGTTCGTCAGGGCCGGATGGTGGCGAGGTGTATTGCTCGAGTGCGGACTGGATGACCAGGAACCTGGTCAACAGGGTGGAAACCTGCTTCCCTATCGAGGCGCCGGCTCTGGCTCAAAGGGTGAGGGCAGAGCTGGAGAGCTATCTCCGCGACAACACCTACGCGTGGACGCTGCTTGAAGACGGTAGCTATTCACAGGTCAAAGCGGTAAGAGGCGAACCGGCGTTCTCAGCACAGGAATACCTGCTAGGACAGCTGACTGTCTGACCAGTCACTGTGCCGGCTTGGCTTCCGCAGACTCGACCTTGATCGCGCCGATGGTGGTCATGCGAGCCTTACTGCGCTCCACCGCGTTGCCGATCTGCTCTGAGTACAGCTCGAGCCACGTTCTGGACCCTGGCACCATGCGGGCCAGATCGGTGATGGCATCCTTGGCGGCCAGAACGAACTGCTGCTTGTCCTTCTCCTGCTCAATCAGGATATCAGCGAAGCGTCCGGTATTGGTCTTTTCGACAACCGTTTCAATTTTTGAAAGCCGCTCGTCGAAGCGTGTCAGATTGGCCTCGACCTTTTCAGCCAGTTGTCGTTGTTCTATAGGCTGTGCAGAGTCGGCCGTGGCAGCAAGCTCAGTGTCTTCTTGCGAGTTGCCTGTTCCCAGAAGCAGAATCGCCACACTCGCTGCCAGCGACACAATCAGCAGCAAGGCAACTACGAACAGCATGATGCGCGTGGTGCCCAGACTCTTCTCGAGCACCGCCATACGCTGCTCGGGGGTAAGCGGCTCGGCGACTTCTGCTTCTGGCGCAGCAGCTTCTTCTTCTTCCGGTTTGGATTTTGCCATCGGTTTGACCTCTCACGCCCTGGCACACGCCGAATACTGGCGCATACCTTAAGTCTAGAAGTAAAACGGTAGAAATAAAGCGAAGTGCCTCTGGCAAGGCACTGATGTCATAGTGGAGTGGGGTGTTCTCAGCCGGTCACTGTCTGTGAACCAGCAGTCAGCTGCTGATACTTCTTCATGAGGGCGTCCTTGGACTCGACGCGATCGGGGTCTAGTGGAATACAATCCACAGGACAGACCTGCTGACATTGCGGTTCGTCGAAGTGCCCAACGCACTCGGTACAGCGCGACGGATCGATAACATAGATCTCATCGCCCTGAGAGATCGCCTCATTAGGACACTCGGGTTCGCAGACGTCGCAGTTGATGCAGTCATCGGTGATGATGAGCGACATGGCCTAAAGTTTCCTCGCACGGTTTGACGGAATTGCAGCTCAGCATTATATCAGATCGTCGCTGTGAACCCCATCGTCTAACGCGTGATCAATCAGTCTTTGGCAAAATGGTCGATCAGCGCAGCGGACACGGCTGGTGGTACGAACTCGGATACATCGCCACCGAGCGCAGAAATTTCCCGGATGAGGGTTGATGAAATATACGACAGATGATTCGCGGGGGTAAGAAAAAGACTGTCGACGCCTGGCGCCAGCTTTCTGTTCATGTCAGCCAGCTGAAATTCGTATTCGAAGTCAGACACCGCGCGAAGGCCGCGTAATATAATGTTGGCACCTTCTGCCTTGCAAAACTCTGCAAGCAGGGTGCTAAAGCCGATTACTGTGACGTTCTTGTGCGGCGCGCAGACTTCCTGGATGAGCTGGACGCGTTTCTCGAGCGGGAATAGCGGATTCTTCCTCGCATTGCTCGCCACAGCCACGATGATTTCATCGAACATGCGCGAGGCTCTGGCAATGAGATCGGCATGGCCATTGGTGATTGGATCGAACGTACCGGGATAAACCACTCTATTCATGTGCTGTTCCTTTCGCACCAGGCTGAAGCAGGCGCCCAAGATTGGATGAAACCCTGGGCGCTTGCAAGCCGGTTGATCGTCAGGTCGGGGCTAGCGGTTGAAAACCTTGTAGATGATCTGATGAAGAACGGTTCCGTGGGGCGGGAAGATCACGCTACCGGTGTACAGCCGTTGCTTCGCATGGACACCCTTCACGTTGGAGAAGGTCAGGAAGCCTTCATGCCCATGATAGTGCCCCATGCCCGAATCGCCGACGCCGCCGAAAGGCATATCGTCCTGCGCAAAATGCACCAAGGTGTCGTTGAGCGAGACGCCACCGGAGTGAGACTGCTGGAGCACCTTCTTCTGCTGTGCCTTGTTGTAACCAAAGAAGTACAGCGCCAGTGGTCTTGGGCGTTCCTTAACGTAACTGAGTGCCTGGTCGAGTCCCTGGGTCGCGACGATTGGCAGAATTGGACCAAAGATTTCCTCCTGCATCAGCTTCATCTTGTCAGTGGCGTTCAGGACCAGAGTGAGTGGCAGCTTGCGGGTGCCCCGATCGAATACTTCATTGGCCGGATTCAGCTGTATCAAGGTCGCACCCTTCGCCTGTGCATCGCTCAGATAATCCTGCAGCCGACGATACTGGCGATCATTGATGATCGACGTATAGTCGCTGTTGTCCTTGATGCTCGGATACATTTTCTCGAAAGCGGCAGAAAAAGCCTCGACGAAGGGCGCAATACGCTCTTCGGGGCAGAGCACGTAGTCAGGCGCGATACAGGTCTGGCCGGCATTGAATGACTTGCCAAAAACGAGTCGTGTCGCCGCATCTGCAATCGGCACATCCGAAGAGATGATGGCAGGAGACTTGCCGCCAAGCTCGAGCGTGACCGGGGTGAGATTCTCGGCCGCCGCCTTCATGACATGGCGGCCTACATTCGTAGAGCCGGTAAACAGCAGGTGATCGAAAGGCAGAGTGGAAAACTCTGCTGCAATATCGGCCTCGCCGGTAATCACAGTGACCAGGTCAGGCGTGAAGGTCTCTGCGATGATCTTCTGGAGCAGTCCTGATGTCCTCGGCGTGAACTCCGACATCTTCAGCATCGCGCGATTACCGGCTGCCAATGCGCCTGTCAGCGGGCCGATGGCCAGGTTGATGGGATAATTCCACGGCACGATGATGCCGATGACGCCCAGCGGCTGGTACATGAGGTGATTACGTGCGGGCATGAACAGCGCGTGGACTCGTCGACTCTTGGGTTTCATCCAGCCCTTGAGGTTTTTCAGGGCATAGTTGATGGCCTGGATCGACGGCATGATGTCGGCCAGCAGGGTCTCGTCCGCCGAACGCCCAGCGAAATCCAGGTTGATGGCTTCAACAATGGCATCCTGTTGGCGCAGCAGTGCGCTCTTGAGCTTCAGCAGGCGCTCCCGCCGCACCTGGTACTCTGGAAAGACCGCGTTGTTGAAGGCATCTTTCTGCGCCTTGAAGCGGGTGTGCATCTGCTTGATATCGGTATTCTTTTCAGGCAGCGCTATGACTGTGGCAACCATGCATCTTTCCTCGTCCGGTGGGGCTTGTCGGAGCTGGGTGAGCGTCATCAGAGGCGATTACATCCGAGGGCTTTTCATCCGAAGGATTGTGTCGAATTATCCCGCAGTCATTCACCTAGCTATAGATTAGAGTATATACTCTAGTGCGAGACGATACACCACCACCCGGCGTTTTGAAAGCACCTCCGGGGCAGATTGGAGAACTGTATCTCCGATCCCTATTTCTAGAGGCAGGTACCACCATCAGCGATTCGATGACCACCAAGGAGCGGATACTGCTGCGCAGTCTCGAGCTCTTCAACGAGAAGGGCGAGCGACACATCACGACCAATCATGTTGCCGCGGATCTCTCCATCTCACCAGGTAATCTCTACTATCACTACCGCAGCAAGCAGGCGATCATCTACGAAATCTTCACGCATTATGAGCGTCTGGTAGAGCATTACCTGCAGTTGCCGGACCGCGCGCTGAGCGTGCAGGATGAATTCGATTATCTGGATTCGGTGTTCGACGGTCTCTGGAGCTATCGTTTCTTGCATCGGGATCTGTATCACTATCTGGACGCTGATCCGCGGCTGAAGACCGAATACAGTCAGTTCACCAGTCGCTGCCTGGACCGGCTGGAAGAGATCATTTCATCGCTTGAACAGAGCGGCATACTGGCCTTCCACCCGCATTCAGGCTGTGGGAACGGCGCTTCGGCTGCCGCGCTCAAGCGGACGCTGGCCCTCAACGTCTGGCTGGTCGTGACGAACTGGATGTCATTCCTGGTTTCGTCAGTTGAAGTGGCGGGTGGAACGCTTTCGATCAGGCACATGAAAAGTGGTATTCATCAGGCGCTCGCGATCCAGGAGCCCTATGTGACCGAAGCGTTCGCGGAAGAAGTCGCCCGACTTGCGTCGGACTATCCCGACTACAGGTCGCTCGGCTCGGGTACCTCGAAAATAGTGTCCAGGAAGGCCCAGGCCTCACTCTGACCAATCGATTCGGTTGACGAGAAGGGGACGATCGTAGCCACACAATTGCGCTTCTTCAGCTCTGCACGGACCTTGGCCGCTGTCTGCTGCGCTGCGTTTCGCCCGAGTTTGTCGGCTTTCGTCAGCAGTATGAGAATGTCCTTGCCGGCACTGCTCGACCAGTCCAGCATCGCGAGATCGAAGGGTTTGAGTGGATGTCGGATGTCCATGATCAGCACAATTGCCATGAGCGACGTCCGGCTGCGCAGATACAGGTCGAGATTTTCCTGCCAGCGCGCCTGCACGCTTTGCGATACCTTTGCATAGCCGTAGCCAGGCAGGTCGACGATGCGTCCGGCACCATCGCCCAGCTCGAAGAAGTTCATCAACTGGGTACGTCCTGGCGTCTTCGAAGTTCTTGCCAGTTTCCTGCGCCCGGTCAGGCTGTTGATTGCGCTGGACTTGCCAGCATTGGATCGCCCGGCGAAGGCCACTTCCCGACCAAAGTCAGGCGGGCACTGGGCGGGCGTCTCGGCACTTGTGAGAAACTCTATAATCTGGTAATTCATATTCCCGCGTTTAGCTGTTCGCATTGTGCTGATATTATGAATATAATGGCCACCTTTTGTCGGGTACGCCGCGTCGGCTTTCATGTCGTCGCCGTCGCAGTAGAGCTGCGGCGCCTGCCGGGTCAATGATAAGTAAAGGAACAGAATACATGAAATCTTTGTTCAAGGGCTTTGTTTCTATTCCCGACCGGTTCGCCCTCGTCGGCGTGACGTTCAGTGTCTCGCTGATGTTGAGCAGCATTGCCGGCGTTGCCCAGGCTGCAGGCGAGTTCGTAGAGGGTGATCCAGCGGCAGGTGAGGAAAAGGCCGCGGTGTGTGCCGGATGTCACGGTCCCGCCGGTAATAGCGCTGCCCCGATGTTTCCAAAGCTGGCAGGCCAGGTGGCCAAGTACACCGACCTCCAGTTGCACCTCATCAAGAATAATGAGCGGCCGGTACCCCAGATGATGGGTATCGCAGATGCCCTGTCAGATCAGGACATGGCCGACCTCGCTGCCTACTACCAGAGCACGCAGCCCACCCCGGCTGCCGCCAAGCCCGACACGATTGAGCTCGGCGAGCAACTCTATCGTGCAGGCAACAGTGCGAAGGGCGTACCCGCCTGCGCTGGCTGTCACGATCCAATCGGACGAGGCAACATACCTGCCGGCTTCCCCCGATTGGCCGGCCAGCATACCGACTACATCAAGACACAATTGCTAGCCTACAGAAACGGAGAGCGCACTGCTGGGCCTTATGCCGCCATGATGCAGGGCGTCGCTGCGAACCTGAGTGACAAGGAAATCGCCGCACTCTCCAACTACATCCAGGGGCTTGCTGCCAAGTAGCAGGCCCATCAAAAGTAGGATCTAACATGTCAGAAGATAAAAGAAAGGCGGCGCTTGATTATCACGAGTTTCCGAGACCCGGCAAGCTCAGCGTTGAAATTACCAAGCCGACAGCAACCTCGCGTGACCTGGCGCTAGCTTATAGCCCAGGCGTGGCAGAGCCTTGTCGTGAAATCGACAAGAACCCGGACGATGCCTATCGCTACACCAACAAGGGTAATCTCGTCGCTGTCATCAGTGATGGTACCGCCATCCTCGGTCTGGGTAACCTTGGACCACTCGCCAGTAAGCCTGTCATGGAAGGCAAGGGTGTCCTGTTCAAGCGCTTCGCTGGCATCGACGTTTTCGATATTGAAGTGAAATCCGAAAGCCCACAGGCTTTCATTGATACTGTTGCTCGAATCGCAGATACCTTCGGTGGTATCAATCTTGAAGACATCAAGGCGCCGGAGTGTTTTGAAATCGAGCGTGAGCTGATTGCCAAGTGCGATATTCCGGTATTTCATGATGACCAGCACGGCACCGCAATCGTAACTGCCGCTGGCATGATCAACGCCCTCGAGCTTCAGGACAAGAGAATAGAAGACGCCAAGATCGTCTGTCTTGGTGCTGGTGCGGCGGCTGTTGCCTGCATGAAGCTTCTGATCAGCTGTGGCGCACAGTCACAGAACCTGTTCATGCTCGACAGGAAAGGCGTTATTCACACTGGCCGCGATGACCTTAACCAGTACAAGGCTATGTTTGCCATTGAAACAGACAAGCGCACGCTGGCTGATGCCTGCGACGGTGCCGACGTCTTCGTCGGTCTGTCTGGTCCAGATCTGCTGACTGCCGAGATGCTGAAGTCGATGGCGCCAAACCCGGTTGTCTTCGCCTGCTCGAACCCTGATCCGGAAATCAAGCCAGAACTGGCACTTGCAACTCGTGACGATCTTATCCTCGCGACCGGCCGTTCTGATTACCCTAATCAGGTCAATAATGTTCTTGGCTTCCCCTTCATCTTCCGTGGTGCGCTCGACGTTAGAGCGTCAGTAATTAACGAAGAGATGAAAGTGGCCGCTGTCGAGGCACTTCGTGAATTGGCAAAGGAGCCTGTTCCTGAAGATGTCATCCAGGCTTACGATGGCGAGCGTTTTTCATTCGGCAAGAACTACATCATTCCAAAGCCGATGGACAAGCGCTTGCTGACCAACGTCTGCGCTGCTGTTGCGCGAGCGGCTGTTGATAGTGGTGTGGCGCGTCTGCCTTACCCAGCTCACTATCCGCTGGGATCGATAGACGACATCAAGTAGATCAGTCTGCAGAGGGTGCTTGCATCCTCCCAGGAGCGATCGAAGTAGAAAAAAAGCCCGACTCTTCAGTCGGGCTTTTTTGTGCTCTGGCAATAGCAGGTGTGAAGGCTATTGATCAGAATATCATCTCAGGTGGCACGTAATCGTCGGGCTCAGTAGGTAACGAACCGTCTTCGCTGCCCTCCACGTTTTCAGGAGATGCGACGCCGATGGGCGCATTTTCTTCCTTGAAAAACTCCTCGATTGCATTCGGTGACTCAGCCATCGCAGGTTCTGCCGTATCGGCATCGATCCAGACTTTCACGAGGCCTTCTGGCTGCTGCATAACGCTTTCAGGCGCACTTTCAAGCGCCTCCCGCATGAAGTCTATCCAGATGGGCAGAGCCGCTCGACCGCCATACTCTTGTCTCCCAAGCGTCTGAGGTTGGTCGAAGCCAATCCATACACTGGTAACCAGGTCCTGGTTATAGCCGGAAAACCAGGCGTCGACCTGATCATTGGTCGTGCCAGTCTTGCCACGAAGGTCTCCGCGCTTTAGCACCTGGGCATCGCGGCCTGTGCCTCTGGTAATCACATCGGCAAGGATGGAGTCGATGATGAACACCGATCGCGGATCCACGACGGGTTCAGGTGCCGTCGCCTGCTCAGTAACGGGCTGTTTGAACATGACATTGTCCGAGGCGTCCTCTATCTGCGTCACGATGTGGGGCTTCACAAGACGACCACCGTTGGCGAGGAGGGCATAGCCAGCCGCCATTTCGACAGGTGTGAAATCTGCCGACCCCAGTGCGAGCGACAGGTCCTTTGGCATACTGCTCGGATTGAAGCCCAGGCTGGCTATAAAGCGTATTGTCGGCATCACACCCATACGCTCCAGTAGTCTGACCGACACGAGATTTCGCGAGAGATACAAGGCCTTGCGCAGGCGCGTCGGTCCGTAGAACTTGCCGGAGGAATTCACTGGCCGCCAGGCATCCTCCAGCTTCGGGTCGTCGAAGACTACCGGTGCATCATTGATGATCGAAGCGGCGGTCTCACCGCTTTCAAGTGCAGCAAGATAGATGAAAGGCTTGATGTTGGAGCCCGCTTGTCGCCGTGCCTGCCAGGCTCGGTTGAACTTGTTGATGTGGAAATCGTAGCCACCGACAAGAGCGCGAATGGCACCAGACTTCGGATCCATCGCTACGAGCGCGCCCTGGGCAGCAGGCACTTGCGAGAGAACATAGCCGCCCTTGTCAGCTTTCGGCACTCGTTGAGCTTCTGCTGCAGATGGCAGGGTCACAGCCGCACGAGGACTGATATAAATGAGATCACCCATGCTCAGTACGTCAGACACCTGCATGGGTAATTTGCCCATGCTGTCGGGACCTTTATAGGCGCGCGCCCAGTACACATCCTCGAATCCGAGCGTGGTATTCGAGCCGTCGGCCAGCAGAAGGGTCGCCTCACCGAGGCCTTTGCTGTTTATCCGCGATACCCATGCCGGAATCAGGTAGAAGTCGCGGTAGACACTCTGCAGTTCGAGCAGTGCCTGGACCTGTAGGCGACTGTCGATCTGTGGGTCCAGGTTCTGTAGCCTCTTGGCTATTTCCGGCACCTCCTCATCTTCGAGTTCAGCGCCGATCGGCTGGTCTCGGGTCGCTGCTGGCAGTTGCTTCCACGGGCCGTGATAGCCGTGGCGTAAGGTGTAGTTCAGCAAGCCCTTTTTAACGGCAGCTTCGGCGGCCATCTGTAGACCGGAGTCCACAGTCACGTGGACGTTCACGCCATTTTCATACGCGTCTTTTCCGAAGCGGTCGATGGCATCCTGTCGGCCGAGTTCGGCAACGTAGGGCATCGGAATGGTGACATCGGAGTGGAGTCGACTAGCGGTCAGCTTGTCATTGACCGCCGCTTCATAGCTGGCCTCGTCAATGACGCCGAGCTCACGCATTCTCGAGAGAATCCAGTTCCGTCTTAACTTGGCGCGCTCAGGAGCAACAATCGGATTATAGCGAGAGGGGGCCTTGGGCAGTCCGGCGATCATTGCCATCTGGGCAAGCGAGAGGTCTCTCACGTCCTTGCCATAATAGATGCGAGCTGCTGCCTGCACCCCATAGGCGCGGTTGCCGAGAAAGATCTTGTTGAGGTAGAGCTCGAGAATCTCGTTCTTGCTGAGCTCGTTCTCGATCTTCAGTGCGAGCAGGATCTCATTGAACTTGCGGGTGAAGGTCTGCTCATTACTCAGGAAGAAATTCTTCGCCACCTGCATCGTGATCGTGCTGCCGCCACTCTGGATCCTGCCGGTGGTGAGCAGTTCGATGCTTGCGCGGGTGAGTCCGAGTAGGTCGATGCCGCCATGATCGAAGAAACGGCTGTCTTCCGCTGAGAGGAAAGCCTGGATCAATTCGTCCGGGAGTGCGTCGAGTGCGACCGGGTCGCGTCGAATTTCACCAAACTCGCCAACTAATTTGTTATCGCTTGTATAAATTCGTAACGGCGTTTGAAGCGCTGTATTACGTAGCGTTTCCACGTCCGGAAGCTGTGGAGATGTGTATGCATAGAAGCCTGCGGAGACCATCACAGCAGAAGTGAGACCCAGTCCGAGGAGCCAGGCCAGTATCAGCAAAAAGCGCAAGAAATAACCCATGTGTCCCCTGACAGAGTTGGAATGACTGTCTACTCTCATAAAAGTTTAGCCCGCCAGTGTCAGCCGGCAAGAACACCAGGTTACATATCAGATACATCCGGCTGACATTTCAGGCAACGCAGTATACGGCTTTTCCAACCCGGATTTCAGTAAATAGAAATCATTGACTATGCTTTCCGGTACGTTGAAGAAGCGCACAGCCCTGCCGCTACATGCGGTTGGTCATGGTCATTTTAAGGTAGGCGACTCTGTCATGGGGTTATTCGGAAAGAAGAAACAGGCAGTACTTGGCGTCGACATCAGTTCGACGTCCGTCAAGGTGCTCGAGCTGAGTCAGCAGGGGACCCGTTTCAGAGTCGACAGCTATGCAGTCGAACCTCTGCCGGCAAATGCTGTTGTCGAGAAGAACATAAACGATGCTGAAGCTGTCGGCGCAGTCGTTGCCAGGGTCGTGGACAAGTCCCGGTCAGGCGCCAGACATGCTGCGGTCGCAGTTGCAGGCTCAGCCGTCATCACCAAGGTGATACAGATGAGTGGCAATCTGCGCGAACAGGATCTGGAATCGCAGATCCAGCTTGAAGCCGATCAGTACATCCCATACCCCCTTGACGAGGTTTCGCTCGATTTCGAGATTCAGGGCCCGAATGCCCAGAATGCCGAAATGAACGACGTCCTATTGGCCGCCTGCCGGAAGGAAAATGTCGAGCTTCGAGAGGACGCACTCGAGATCGGCGGACTCACGACGCGTATTGTCGATGTCGAAGCCTATGCCATGGAGCGCGCGATGAGTCTCATCATGAGCCAGCTTCCAGGCAATGGCGCCGACCAGACCATCGCTGTCATTGATATCGGTGCGACCATGACCACGCTCAGTGTGATGGTCGACGGCAAGACTATTTATACCCGCGAGCAGTTGTTCGGCGGCCGCCAGCTGACTGATGAGATCCAGCGTCGCTACGGTCTTTCTCAGGAAGAGGCCGGTCTGGCGAAAAAGCAGGGTGGCCTGCCAGATGATTACGATCAGGAAGTGCTGGAGCCCTTTAAAGAGGCGGTGATTCAGCAGGTTTCGCGCTCGCTCCAGTTCTTCTTTGCTTCAACCCAATACAACGATGTTGATTATATCGTGCTTGCGGGTGGCTCTGCGTCCATCGCCGGTATTGCAGATCTCGTCCAGGCTCGGGTGAACACCCCGGCAATGATCGCCAATCCTTTCGCAGACATGACTATTGCGCCTCGGGTGAACGCTTCGGCGCTGAGTAATGACGCGCCGTCGCTCATGATTGCCTGTGGCCTGGCTATGAGGAGTTTCGACTGATGGCACGCATTAACCTCAGGCCCTGGCGCGAAGAGCTCAGGGCAGAACGCCAGAAAAGTTTCGTCACTGCGCTGATTGGCGTGCTGATCATCAGTGCCGGCCTGTCCTTTCTATGGGTTCGCTACATGGAGGGTCAGATTGAGTCCCAGAACAATCGCAATTCGTTTCTGACTACCCAGATCTCACAGCTCAATGAGCAGATCAAGGAAATTAACGAACTCAAGAAGCGGCGTGAAGCGCTGATCGACCGGATGCGAGTCATTCAGGACCTGCAGGGCAAGCGCCCGGTCATCGTCAGACTGTTTGATGAGCTCGTGAGAATAACGCCAGACGGTGTGTTTCTCGAGAAGCTGGCCCGAACCAATGATGCGGTTGCAGTGACTGGCGTCGGCGAGTCGAACAGCAGGATATCCACGTTCATGCGAAATCTGGATCAGTCGGAATGGTTCAAGGACCCGAGTCTCTCGAATGTGAAGACCAAGCCAAATTCCGATTCGCTTCGCCAGTTCGACCTGCGGGTCACTGAGGAATCGCCTGCGGTGAAGGCAGAAGGTGACAAGTCATGAGCTTTGCAGATTCATTAGAGAAATTAAAGGAGTTCGATGTCAACGACCTCGACTTCAATAACGCTGGCGAGTGGCCGGTTGCGGCCAAAGTGGTTAGCGGTCT
This sequence comes from Allohahella sp. A8, assembly GCF_047946665.1. Taxonomy (GTDB): domain Bacteria; phylum Pseudomonadota; class Gammaproteobacteria; order Pseudomonadales; family Oleiphilaceae; genus Allohahella. The sequence continues at coordinate 3,164,952 of NZ_CP172312.1, read as the reverse complement.
CGTGCTGTTGGCGGCAGTGCTTGGTGGTGTCTACTACTTCCTTATTCAGGATATGGAAGCCACCTATGCAGCCAGTCAGCAGAAAGAAGTCGAGCTACGACAGGAGTATGCCATGAAAGCTGCTCAGGTCGCGAACCTCGAAGAGTACAAGGCTCAAATGGTTGAAATGCAGCAGACCTTTGGTGCGCTGTTGAAACAGTTGCCATCGGAAACCGAAGTGCCTGGACTGCTTGAAGATATTTCTGGCGTGGGTTCATCAGCTGGGCTCCAGCTCGACTCGATTCAGCTCAATCCTGAAATCTCGCGCGAGTTCTATGTGGAACTGCCGATCACGATCGATCTTACGGGTGAGTATCACGACATTGCGGCCTTCGTGTCAGGAGTTGCCGGCTTGCCGCGAATCGTGACCTTGCACGATTTCACCATCACGAGAAACGCAGGGCAGGATGCAGCAGACGCCGACAGGCTGAGCATGAAGATTCTTGCCAAAACCTACCGCTACAGTGGAGGAGATCAATAATGTTCACTCACGATTTTCTTCCTGGCGCCGGTCTCCGTCTGGTGCGGGCAGGTTGTATAGGTGTGCTGTCGCTTTCGCTGCTCGCAGGCTGTGCCGAAGATACTGGTTTTGAAGACTTGCGCGAGTTCATTGCGGCCGAACAGGCCAAGCCGAAGCGCGCAATTCCACCATTGCCAGAGTTCCAGACCTACCAGGCATTTTCCTACTCGGCTGCGGACAGGCGTTCGCCGTTCCAGCCCCCACGGGAAGTGCAGCTGGCCGACGTTGAGCAGGCAAAGCCCAAGAGCGATGTAAAGCCTGACGAGAACAGGCCGAAAGAGCCGCTGGAGAGCTTCTCCATAGGCAACCTCGACATGGTCGGCACCTTGAATAGAGCTGGTCAGAAGCAACTGTTCGCTCTGGTTCGCGACAAGGACGGTGGTATTCATCGCGTCCAGCTCGGGCAGTACATGGGTACCAACCACGGTCGGGTCATCTCCATTACGCCCGATCAGATCGAATTAATTGAAATCGTTCCGGACGGCCAGAATGGCTGGTTCGAACGGCCTCGAGTGCTTGCCTTGAAGGAGCCAGTATGATGAATCGTTCAACGCCATCCACTCGTGTAGTTGCAGCGCGTCTGCAGGGTCGAGTCAGCGATATTTTCAAGTCACCGGAGAAATTCATGCTTTTAAACGCCAAAAGCGCATTGTTAGGAACCGCAGCGCTATGCATGAGCGGTTGGCTGCAGGCTGCCAGCCTCACTGGCATTGACTTCGGCTCATTGCCGGGCGATAGAACAGAAGTTCGTCTGAGCTTCGACGAGGCGCCGCCTGAGCCGCAGGGTTATGCGATTTCAGATCCAGCGCGGATTGCGATCGACCTGCCTGGCGTCGATAGTGCACTGACAGAACGTTATCACCAGCTCTCCAAGGGTAACACGCAGAGTGTGACCATCCTGGAAGCGAGTGGCCGCACCCGCGTCATCGTCAACCTGCTCGATCTGGTGCCCTATGCGACAAGCGTCGTCGGCAACCAGGTGGTGATACAGCTTGGTGCTGCTGCTGGGTCCGATCTTGAAATGGATGCGGCGGCAAAGACCTCGTCTGTAGCCAGTACCGACTCCGGCGCCTCGAAAGCCAAAGCTTCGAAAAGCGCACCCTCTATAAAGGGTGTCGACTTTCAGCGTGGCGAGAAAGGTGAAGGTCGCCTGATCGTGGAATTGAGCAACAAGAACATCAGTGCCGACATGTCTGAGCAGGGTGGCAACATTCGCGTTGTCTTCAGGGGTGCAGAACTGCCGCAGGATCTGCGTCGACGCCTTGATGTTACTGACTTCGCGACACCCGTCAATACGATCGAAACCTTCCGTGAAGACGGCAATGTGGTCATGCTGATCAAGCCACAGGGTGATTTCGATTACATGGCGTATCAGACAGACAACAGCTTTACCGTGGCCGTCGAGCCAGTCAGCCAGGCTGAAGTCGAAGATCGCCGCAAGGAACAGTTCCCGTTCTCTGGCGAGAAACTGTCGCTGAACTTCCAGGACATCGAAGTCCGCTCGGTGCTGCAGCTTATCGCTGACTTCACTGGCCTGAACCTGGTCGCCTCCGACACGGTCGATGGTCGTATTACATTGCGCCTGCAGAACGTGCCATGGGACCAGGCGCTCGAGCTCGTGCTCAAGACCAAGGGCCTGGACAAGCGCAAGGTTGGCAACGTTCTTCTTGTCGCACCAGCGGCAGAAATTGCGGCGCGAGAGCGTCTGGAACTCGAAGCCAACAAGCAGGTCCAGGCATTGGCGCCAGTGCGTCTTGAAATGCTGCAGATCAACTATGCCAAGGCAGGCGACATCGTCGCACTGCTGCAGTCTGACGCAGAGCTGGTGTCGAGCCGAGGTTTCATTTCTTCTGATGCCCGGACCAACACCATCAGCATTCGCGAAACTGCCGACAAGATCCAGCAGGTTCGTGAGCTGATCTCTACCTGGGACGTGCCAGTATCACAGGTGCTTATCGAAGCGCGTATCGTTCGCGCCAGAACCGATGCAATCGAAGATCTGGGTGTTCGTTGGGGCGGTGGTGCCGCAAAGACGAGAGGTCGTAACGGCTTCCTGGTCGGCGGCTCCCAGACCACCAACACTGAACTGAACGATGGCTTGGGTATTGCGCCTGGTGGCGATCTGGCCTTCACACCGGGTGATGTCACCCTTGGCTTCCCGGACGCCCTGGCTGTCGACCTTGGGGTAAACAGAACCAATGCCTCGTCTTTCGCAGTAGGCTTCCGTCGCAGCAACATATCGCTGGACCTGGAACTCTCTGCTTTCGAACTGGACGGCAAGGGTGAAATCGTGGCCCAGCCCAAGATCGTAACGGCAGACCGTCAGACTGCTCGAATCGAGTCTGGTGAGGAGATTCCTTATCAGGAAGCCTCTTCGAGTGGCGCGACATCGATCAGTTTCAAGAAGGCAGTGCTGTCCCTGGAGGTTACGCCACAGATCACGCCTGACGACAACATCATCATGGACCTGCAGATTGCGCAGGATTCACGAGGTGTCGTCACCGCTGGTATCCCGAGTATCGATACCAACGAAATCCAGACGCAGGTTCTGGTAGGTAACGGCCAGACGATCGTACTTGGCGGTATCTTCTCTTCGGAAACGTCCGAGACCACGACCAAGACGCCGTTCCTGGGTGACCTGCCTTACATAGGTGCGCTGTTCCGCAAAACTGAAAAGAACGATCAGCGTTCGGAACTGCTTGTATTCATCACGCCGCGCCTCATCCGCAGTGGCCTGGTAGATACCCGATAAATACCCGACTCTGAAGCGTGCGCCCGCACGCAGGACGACCAAAGCCACGAGTGACCCTCGTGGCTTTTTTGTTGATCTGCATGGTATTCTTCGGGCATGAATGCCAACTTCGGACATACCACAGATCCCGCCCCTGAGAGCGCAGCAGAAAGTGCAGCACGAGTGCCCTTGCGCAACCTCGTGCTCATAGGGCCGATGGGGACCGGAAAAACCACAATCGGCCGTCTTACGGCGAGCGAACTCGGCTGGCTTTTTGTTGATACGGACAAGGAAATAGAAGCTCGGTGTGGCGCCGATATTCCGTGGATATTCGATGTTGAAGGCGAGGCTGGCTTTCGTGCGCGCGAGACTGCAGTACTGGCAGAGATGCTGTCCCGTGAGCAGGTCGTGATTGCCACCGGTGGCGGCGTCGTCAGCCAGCCCCGCAATCGGGAGTTGCTGGAGCAGGCGGGTCACATCGTCTATCTTCACACTTCAGCGGAGCAGCAATACGAGCGTACACGGCAGGACACGCGCCGGCCGCTGTTACAAACGGCGGACCCACTGAAGACGCTGCGTCGGCTGATGGCTGAGCGCGAACCGCATTACCGCGCGCTGGCAAACTTTACAGTCGATACCGATCGCAAACGTCCGCGTACTGTCGCGAAAGATATAGCGGGCTCTGTTCGTCTCCACTTCAATATGAGTTGCAGCGCATGAAGACTCTGACCGTCGGTCTTGGTGACCGCAGTTATCCAATCTACATTGGCGATGGTGTCATGACAGCCGCTCGCCTGAAGGCGCATATCGCTGGCAAACAGGTCATGATCGTGACCAATGAAACGGTGGCGCCGCTGTATCTCGAGAAACTGACCGCCCAGCTCGAAGGTTTCGAAGTTGACGTTACGCAGCTGCATGATGGCGAACAGTACAAGAACCTGACGGCTATTGATCAGGTCATCGATCACCTGCTGACCCAGCGGCATAATCGTAGCACTACACTCATTGCGCTTGGGGGTGGTGTGGTAGGCGACATAACCGGGTTCGCAGCCAGCTGCTATCAGCGCGGTGTCAATTTCATTCAGGTGCCCACGACCTTGCTCTCGCAGGTGGATTCTTCGGTCGGTGGTAAGACTGGTGTGAATCACCGGCATGGTAAGAATATGATCGGTGCCTTCTATCAGCCCCAGGCTGTCGTGATCGACACCAGTACCTTGCAGACGCTGCCGCCGCGTGAACTTTCTGCAGGTCTTGCCGAAGTGGTCAAGTATGGCCTCATAGACGATATCGAATTTCTCGACTGGCTCGAGAACAATGCGGATGCGCTCATTGCCGCAGAGCCCTCAGCACTGATCCACGCGATAGAAGCGTCCTGCGCGTGCAAGGCCAGGGTGGTCGAAGATGACGAGACTGAGCAGGGGCGTCGTGCCATCCTCAATCTCGGCCATACCTTCGGCCATGCGATCGAAGGCTATATGCAGTACAAGCAATGGCTTCACGGCGAAGCGGTTGCAGTAGGCATGGTCATGGCAGTCGCAATGTCAGTGCGTTGCGGCTATCTGCAGCAAGGCGATGTGGAACGCGTCTCGAACCTGCTGAGTCGGATGAACTTGCCCGTCAGGCCACCTGTTGCCATGACGCCTGATGATTTCATGCAGTACATGGCGGTCGACAAGAAGAACGTGGGCGGAAGTTTGCGCCTGGTCCTGCTTCAGGCCATGGGTGATGCCATCGTTACGGATAAGTTCGATGCTGACGCGCTCGTCAAAACCCTGGTCGAATACACCACCCATTGATTGAACCAATCGCCATGGCTCGCATTGCGGCTGTCCATAGTCGTGCCACGGGCGCCTGGCTGGAGTCACGATCATAGTCAGTCCCATGTTCCAGCTGCCTGAGCGCAAGGAGTTTCTCGATAACCTGCGCCATCTCGCCCATTTCAGCGAAAAAGCCATACTGGTCACTGCTGACTCGCGGGGCAGTATCAGTCACCTCGTATCTGCACTATCCGCTGTCGAAGGCGATGGTCTCTTCGTGGTCGACGTCGATCTTTCCACCCACGAATCGCTTACGCAGGTCTTGCAGTCATGTCTGAAGCGCCTGCAGCTTGATTCTTCAGCTGAGCCCGGTGAAACCGATGCGCAAATGCTCGGCCGGATGCAACAGTACGCCGCGAGAATGGCTGCCGCAGGACAGCGTGTATTGCTGATATTCAGAGCAGCGGATGAGTTTGGCGCTGATAGCACCCTCGCGCTTACCGCAGCCTTGCAGGCTGGTCAGGGTCTCGACAATCACTGGGGCATAATGCTGGCTGCTGACACAGCGATCCTGAAATCGCTAAGCAATGAGTCCCGCGCCCAGAGCCTTCTGCTCCAGTTGCACCTCAGACCACTGTCTCGCGACGAATTCGGTGAATACGCCGCACTACAGCTGGGCGCTTTAGTGCCGTCCCGGCAGAAGCTGGATCGATACCATAAGAAGTTGGGCGGCCTGCCTGAAAAGGTAGACGCTTTCATACTTGAGCAGCGCGCGCAGCCTGTAGCGGTGTCTGCCTCGGCCAAGGATACAGCCAACAAAGCCGCAGTGATGAGTGGCGCAGCAGCATCAGGCAAAGGCTTTGTTCCAGACAGTGCTGTAGCTGCCCCGGCAAAGCGCGCTGCGACAGCAAGCGGTATCAGTGCTGCAGCGGCGATGGCCGGATCAGGCTCTACAGCCCCGGAACCGGCGTCTGCGGCGCAAACCGACCCGGCAATTCCGCCACCGCAACGACAGAGTCTGCTGAAAAACAGGATGCTGGTGTTGCCGGTCGTCATCGCAGCGCTGGGCACCGCTGTCATGGCCGCGCTGTTTCTGTATGAGCCGCAGGAACAGACGCCTGAGGTCCAAGAGACTCAATCGCCTTTTGAGCTCGAAAGCACTCCCATTGCGCCGTCGCCGACTTTGCCCGACACCGCCAGCGAAGCGGTGGTCTTAGATGATGGCCCGACGGTGCCCGCTGAAGTAGAAGGCAGCGCGGTTGCCGGTGAGCCCACGGCCCCGGCCGGTGGGAGGGCCTCTTCAAGTGACCTGGTCGACCGTATACAGGAGCAATTCGTGCGCCAGCGAGCTGCCGGTGGATTTTCTCCCGATGAGCTGGTCGCGGAAGAGGATGATAGCAAGCCAGACCCGGCCAAAACGTCAAGAGCGGAGAGTTTGCCCACGGATACGCAAGCTGGAGAGGCGCCTGCTTTGGATCGCGACTTGGGGCCGGAGTCCTCTGATCGTTCCCAATTAGCGTCGCGGCTACTCGAAAAGGGTGCTGTTGCTCAGAAAGAAGCCGTCAAAAAGGTAGTAGAAGCGCTGCCGCAGACCAAGCCGGCGCCCCAGCCGCAGCCTGAGACTGGCGAAGTTAAGCGCGTCGATGTAGAATCGGCCCCGACTGTTGCCGAGTCCGAAACGACATCTGCCTCCGGCAGTGATCGGTTCAGATCCGCAGAGTGGCTTGCAGCACAGCCGAGTGAAAACTGGACAATTCAGATGCTGGGTAGTTATTCTGAGCCGCTGGTTGTCCGCTTTCTGAGCACTCGGCCTGGACTTGAAAAAGCAGTCTATATCCGGAGCACCTACAAGAATAAACCCTGGTTCATCGTATTGAATGGTAGTTATGCGACCAAAGCAGAGGCGCAGCGCATCGTTCAGGCCTTGCCTGGTAGTCTGAAGAAGGAAGATTTCTGGATTCGGCAAATCGGTGGGTTGAAGTAGTCTAGGCATTGTCCTCGCCATCAGGATGCGTCACTGCATCTGCTTGTTCCACGGCCGCATTATCCCGTTCTGCGCGACTTCTATTGCTTCGCGCTTAAGTAAAAGCCCTGATCGTAATTGCTATTTTATTTGAGTAGCCATGTGCTGCTGTGTAAAATGGCCGGCCCTTTTTCAGCGAATCCCTCTAAGGAGGCATTAAACGCTGCATTTGTAAGTGAGAGATTGCCATGAACCGTTTGACAAGTTCTGCGATGAGCCCTGCGGCAGACAAGCCTGCGCAGGAAGTGGCCCAGGTCCAGCACCGGCTATATGAAAACGGCGAATTCCGCGATAACTGTGGATTCGGCCTGATTGCGCACATGGAGGGCGAGCGTAGTCACAAGCTGTTGCAGACGGCGATCGAATCACTCACCTGCATGACCCATCGTGGCGGTATAGCCGCTGACGGCAAGACCGGTGACGGCTGCGGCCTGCTACTGCAGATGCCCACGGGCTTCATGCGCTCTGTGGCCCAGGAAGCCTTTGGCAAGAAACTGGGACAGAAATTCGCAGTCGGTATGGTCTTTCTCAATCCTGATGAGAAGAAGGCCGACGCAGCGCGCCTGGAACTCGAACAACAGATCGAGGTGCAAGGGCTTAGCGTTGCTGGATGGCGAGTCGTGCCAACAAATACCAGCTGTCTCGGTCCCATGGCATTGGCCAATCTCCCGCGTATCGAGCAGATATTCATCGAAGCAGCCGAGGATCTTGATCATCAGGCCTTGTCGCTCAAACTTTTCGTAGCGCGAAGAAAAGCGGAAATTGCGCTGACGTCCGATCGTGACTTCTATATCTGCAGTCTCTCCGATCAGGTCGTCTCTTATAAAGGTCTGATGATGCCATCGGACCTGCCGGTCTTCTATACCGACCTCGGCAACGCGGAGCTCGAAACCGCAATTTGCGTATTCCACCAGCGCTTTTCAACCAACACTGCGCCGCGTTGGCCGCTGGCACAGCCATTCCGCTACCTGGCTCACAACGGTGAAATCAACACCATTGAAGGCAACCGAAACTGGTCGCTGGCACGTGGATCCAAGTTCAAGACCGATGCACTGCCCAATCTCGATGAGCTGCAGCCTATCGTGAACCGCACTGGTTCCGATTCGTCGTCCATGGACAATATGCTCGAGGTGCTGCTTGCTGGCGGCGTCGATCTGTTCCGTGCTGTGCGCATGATGGTGCCGCCCGCCTGGCAGAACGTGGATACCATGGATGCCGATCTGAAGGCGTTCTATGAATACAACTCCATGCATATGGAGCCCTGGGACGGCCCGGCTGGCATCGTACTGACCGATGGCCGCTACGCTGTGTGTCTGTTGGACCGTAATGGTCTGCGACCTGCACGATGGGTGACCACCACTGATGGCTTCATCACCCTGGCCTCGGAAATCGGAACCTACGGCTACGAGCCAAAGAATGTCATCGCCAAGGGGCGGGTAGGCCCAGGACAGATCCTCGCGATCGACACGCTGAAAGGCGAAGTCCTGCACACTGACGATATCGACTCGCGTCTCAAGGTTCGTCATCCTTACAAGAAATGGCTGCGCGAAAACGCTGTTCGTGTAGAGACGAAACTGCATCAGGGCGCATCGCCGTTCGCGCTGTTCAACGCTGACAAGCTGAAGTATTACCAGAAGATGTTCAACGTCAGCTTTGAGGAGCGGGACCAGATTCTGCGGCCCTTGGCTGAAACCGGGCAGGAAGCGGTTGGTTCGATGGGTGACGACACGCCCATGGCTGTGCTTTCCGAACGTGTTCGAAACGTGGCCGATTATTTCCGGCAGAAGTTTGCGCAGGTCACGAACCCGCCGATCGATCCCCTGCGCGAAACGATCGTGATGTCGCTGGAAACCTGCATCGGTGCCGAGCGCAACATCTTCGAAGAGTCGCCAGAGCACGCGCGTCGACTTATTTTGAGCACACCTGTACTGTCACCGGCCAAGTTCAAGCGCATCCAGGAGATGGAGGACGCTGGATATCCACCCGTCATGATCAGGCTGGCTTACAAGGCGGAAATGGGGCTCAAGGCTGCTGTTGAGGCCGTTGCTGATGAAGCTGAACGTCATGCTCGCGAAGGCAAGGTCGTCCTCGTGCTGTCCGATGCTGGTCTGAAGGATGATGAACTACCGGTCAACGCCTTCCTGGCCACGGGCGCCGTGCACCATCGCCTGGTCAGTAAAGGTCTGCGCTGTAATTCGAACATCGTGGTCGAAACTGCCTGGGCGCGTGATCCACATCAGTTCGCTGTACTGTTTGGTTTCGGCGCCACTGCGGTCTATCCATACCTGGCCTATCAGCTGCTGAATGGACTGATCAATTCCGGCGAAGTGCTTATCAGCCCCATCGATGCCAAGAACAACTACCGCCGCGGTATCAACAAGGGTCTTCTGAAAATCCTCTCCAAGATGGGTATCAGTACCATTGCTTCGTATCGTGGTGCACAGCTGTTCGAAGCTATCGGTCTAGCCGATGAGATCGTCGATATGTGTTTCAAGGGTGTGGCCAGCCGGATCCAGGGCGCAGGGTTCTTTGACCTGCAGCTGGAGCAGGAAATGCTTGCCAAGCACGCCGCACAGAAGCGCAAGGCGATTTCGCAGGGTGGTTTGCTCAAGTTCATCCATGGCGGTGAGTATCACGCTTATAACCCGGATGTCGTCAAACTGCTCCAGTCTGCCGTTGTCGAAGGCAACTATGGCCTATATCGGGAGTATGCTGCGCTGGTCAACGAGCGCCCGGTCACGACCATTCGCGATCTGCTCTCGCTGAAGCTGGCGGAGACGCCGCTGCCGCTGGAGGAAATCGAGCCACTGGACTCTATCTATACCCGTTTCGACAGTGCTGCAATGTCGATCGGTGCCTTGTCTCCCGAGGCTCATGAGGCACTTGCGGTGGCTATGAACCGTCTTGGTGGCCGCTCCAACTCTGGTGAGGGTGGGGAGGATCCTGCACGCTATGGCACCGAACGACGGTCCAAGATCCGGCAGGTTGCCTCTGGTCGCTTTGGTGTCACGCCGCATTACCTGGCCACTGCTGACGTTTTACAGATCAAAGTGGCTCAGGGCGCCAAGCCTGGGGAAGGTGGTCAGCTGCCTGGCGGCAAGGTCAACGCACTCATTGCACGCCTGCGATTCGCAGTGCCGGGTGTGACGCTGATTTCACCTCCGCCACACCACGATATCTACTCCATCGAGGATCTCGCTCAGCTGATTTTCGATCTCAAGCAGATCAACCCCGAGGCCCTGGTTTCAGTCAAACTCGTGTCAGAGCCAGGTGTTGGTACTATCGCTGCTGGTGTCGCCAAGGCTTACGCCGATCTGATCACTATCTCCGGTTACGACGGCGGCACTGGGGCGAGCCCGCTCACCTCCATCAAATACGCAGGTTCTCCATGGGAGCTGGGGCTAGTCGAGGCTCAGCAGGCGCTCCGTGACAACGGGCTGCGTGGGATGATTCGCCTGCAGACAGACGGCGGTCTCAAGACCGGCCTCGATGTCATCAAGGGTGCTATCCTGGGCGCCGAAAGCTTTGGCTTCGGCACAGCGCCAATGGTCGCTCTCGGATGCAAGTATCTGAGAATCTGCCATCTCAACAACTGTGCGACGGGCATCGCTACACAGAATGATGAGCTGAGAGAAGATCACTTCACTGGCACCGTAGAGATGGTGATGAACTTCTTCCGCTTTGTCGCCGAAGAAACTCGTGAGTGGCTGTCACTGCTTGGCGTTCGTTCACTGGACGAGCTGGTCGGTCGTACCGATCTGCTAGAGCGCCTGCCAGGACGTACCGAAAAGCAGAAACAGCTGGACCTGCGTCCATTGCTCGATAATTCCCATATCGATCCTGCCGCGCCGCATACTTGTCAGCAGGAAAGAAATCCGCCCTATGACAAGGGTGCGTTGGCTGAGTCGATGCTGGTCAAGCTGAAGGACGCTATCGAAAACAAGCTCGGTGGCGAGTTCGAATTCAGGATTACCAGCAGTGACCGTTCGATAGGGGCCAAACTGTCTGGCTTTATTGCTCGCCTCCACGGCAACCAGGGCATGGCTGATGCTCCAGTCACCCTACGTCTCACTGGGACTGCGGGTCAGAGCTTTGGCGTCTGGAACGCCGGTGGTTTGGATATGTACCTGGAAGGCGATGCGAACGACTACGTTGGCAAGGGCATGACCGGCGGCAAACTGGTCATCAGGCCGCCGTCTGAAAGTCGCTTCTCGTCTCAGGAAACAGCCATCATCGGTAACACTTGTCTGTACGGTGCGACTGGAGGTCAGTTGTACGCAGCAGGCACCGCTGGTGAGCGCTTCGCTGTTCGAAACTCTGGCTGTAATGCCGTTGTCGAGGGTGCGGGCGATCACTGCTGCGAATATATGACGGCTGGTGTGGTGACCGTGCTAGGCCGAACTGGCTACAACTTCGGCGCAGGTATGACGGGCGGTTTTGCCTACGTCCTGGATGAAGACAAGACATTTGTCGATCGCTATAACCACGAACTCGTTGAAATTCAGCGCATTACTTCGGAAGCCACTGAAGGATACAGAAACCACCTCAGAGAGGTGATTCAGGAGCATATCGCTCATACAGGCTCTGTCTGGGCAGAGAACCTGCTGGATAATTTTGATGATTATCTCAGCCGCTTCTGGCTGGTGAAACCGAAGGCCGCCAGTCTTGGCAGCCTGCTCGCTTCTACCCGGGCTCGTCCGGAATAAGATTTGGTATCCAAGAGGTAATTTGAATGGCAGAGCGATTGAACAACAGCTTCCAGTTTCTGGATGTTGGTCGGGAAGATCCGGAAAAGGTCCGGGTCTCCAAGCGTAAGAAAGACTTTGCTGAAATCTACAAACCTTTCGAGGATGATTCAGCACAGGACCAGGCGCACCGCTGTCTCGAGTGTGGCAACCCATACTGCGAGTGGAAGTGTCCGGTTCATAACTACATACCGAACTGGCTGAAGCTGATTTCGGAAGGCAACATCATGGCAGCAGCCGACCTCTGCCACGAAACAAACACGCTGCCGGAAGTCTGCGGCCGGGTGTGTCCGCAGGATAGGCTGTGTGAAGGCGCCTGTACCCTGAACGATGGCTTCGGCGCAGTGACAATTGGTTCGATCGAGAAGTACATCGCCGATACAGCCTTTGCGCTGGGCTGGCGTCCTGATCTGTCCAATGTGGTCATGACAGACAAGCGCGTTGCTGTCATCGGTGCGGGCCCTGCCGGGCTCGGCTGTGCCGATATTCTGATCCGCAACGGAGTGAAGCCGGTGGTATTCGATCGCTACCCGGAAATTGGCGGTCTCCTCACCTTCGGTATCCCTGAGTTCAAGCTCGAAAAGAACGTGATGGCACTTCGTCGCGAGATTTTCGAAGGTATGGGTATCGAATTCCGGCTAAACACCGAAATCGGTAAGGATGTTGCGTTTGCGGACATTCTTGAAGAATTCGATGCCGTTTTCCTCGGCATGGGCACCTATAACTTCATGAAGGGCGGCTTCGCTGGTGAAGATCTACCGGGTGTCTATGACGCACTACCTTATCTGGTCAGTAACGTTAATCGCAGACTCGGCTTCGAAAAGAACAACACCGACTTCATTGACCTGAAAGGCAAGCGCGTCGTGGTCCTGGGTGGTGGTGACACCGCGATGGACTGTAACCGCACGGCCATACGGCAAGGTGCAAAGACAGTTCACTGTGCTTATCGACGTGATCAGGCGAACATGCCGGGATCACGCCGCGAAGTCGCAAATGCCAAGGAAGAGGGGGTCAAATTCCTCTTCAACCGGCAGCCTGTCGCCATTATCGGTGAAGATCGCGTGGAGGGCGTCAAGGTTGTCAAGACCCAGCTAGGTGAGCCTGATGAAAATGGCCGTCGCCGGCCAGTCGTCGTTCCGGGTAGTGAAGAGATCATTCCGGCTGATGCCGTACTGATCGCCTTCGGTTTCCGGCCGAGCCCGGCTGACTGGTTCGATGAGCACAAGATCAGCGTCGATGACAGCGGTCGAGTTGTAGCGCCCGAGAAGCAGGATTTTATCTTCCAGACCAGCAACCCGAAAATCTTTTCCGGTGGTGATATGGTAAGAGGATCTGATCTGGTAGTGACGGCAATCTGGGAGGGTCGTCAGGCGGCCGAAGGCATACTCGACTATCTGGAAGTCTGATGACACATCTCGAGAACGATATTTTTTTGCGAGCGCTGCTGCGGCAGCCGGTTGAGCGGACGCCGGTATGGGTCATGCGGCAGGCCGGTCGTTACCTGCCTGAGTACCGGGCATCGCGTGAAAATGCTGGCAGCTTCATGGATCTGTGTCGCAATGCAGACCTCGCTTGCGAGGTCACTTTGCAGCCTCTGGCACGTTTCGATCTCGATGCCGCCATATTGTTCTCCGATATCCTGACGATACCCGATGCGATGGGCCTTGGCTTGTATTTCGAAACAGGTGAAGGTCCGAAGTTCAAGCACACGATTCGTTCGCGGGCTGATGTCGATGCATTGCCAGTGGTGTCGTCCGGCGATCTCGACTATGTAATGAGTGCTGTCCGCACCATACGTGGTGCGCTCGCTGGCCGCGTTCCGCTCATTGGCTTCTCCGGTAGCCCTTGGACGCTCGCAACCTATATGGTCGAAGGCGGAAGCAGCAAGGACTTTGGCGCCATCAAGCGCATGATGTTCTCCGAACCCGATGTTCTGCATGCGCTGCTCGACAAGCTGGCGGACAGTGTCGTCAGTTATCTCAACGGGCAAATTGATGCTGGTGCCCAGGCCGTTCAGATCTTCGATACCTGGGGTGGCATTCTCTCACCAACTGACTACGCAGCATTCTCTCTGCAGTATATGAAGAGGATTGTTGCCGGTCTCAAGCGCGAAAATGAAGGTCGGCCGATACCCGTCATCCTGTTTACCAAGAACGCACAGTTCAACCTGGCGAAGATGGCTGAAAGTGGTGCTGATGCCCTTGGCGTGGACTGGACCGTCGACCTGAACAAGGCACGGGAGCTGGTTCAGGACAAAGTGGCACTGCAGGGCAATCTCGATCCTTCTGTACTGCTTGGCAGTAAGGCGACCATTCGTTCAAGGGTGGCCGCCGTGCTTGAAAGCTACGGACAGGGCCCAGGGCATGTCTTCAATCTAGGGCATGGCATCACGCCCGCTGTCGACCCCGACCATCTGAAAGTTATGGTCGACACGGTCCATGAGTTGAGTCCCGCTTACCATAAATAACAGCGTCTGCCGCGACGCTGAAGGGAGAACATGGCCAAGGCCAAAATCCATTACGTCTGCACTGATTGTGGCGCCAGCCACAGCAAGTGGCAGGGCCAGTGCAGTCAGTGCCTGGAGTGGAATACCCTACAGACCTTCCGTGAAAGCCCCTCAGCCGGCCATCATTCCGGACAGACGGCTGCTGCGTTTTCCAAAGCCGCAGGTTATTCGGGCGAACAGAGCCAGGTCCAGCTCCTAGGTGAAGTGGAAATCGGCGAACTGCCCCGAACAAGCTCAGGCAGTGATGAGCTCGACAGAGTGTTGGGCGGCGGCATCGTGCCTGCGTCTGTGATTCTGTTGGGTGGCTACCCGGGTGCGGGCAAGAGCACCATATTGCTACAGCTGGCCGGTCGCATGTCCGCCCAGCAGGACGTCCTTTACGTTACTGGCGAAGAATCCCTGCAGCAGCTGGCGATGCGTGCCCAGCGCCTGCGAGTGGATGTGAGTCGCCTGCAGGTCATGGCTGAAAGCGATCTCCACGAAGTCATGGCGCAAGTGACAGCACGCAAGCCACAGCTCCTGATTATCGACAGTATCCAGGTGATGTTCCTGAGCGAGCTCCAATCGGCAGCGGGAGGTGTGACGCAGGTGAGAGAATGTGCAGCCTTGCTTACCCGGTATGCCAAACAATCCGGGACCACAATCCTCATGGTCGGGCATGTCACCAAGGAAGGCGCACTGGCTGGTCCCAAGGTGCTGGAACACATCATTGATACCTCTATTCTCCTGGAAGGCACCCCCGATAGTCGTTTCCGCCTCCTCCGGGCGACGAAAAATCGCTTCGGCGCGGTGAATGAGCTTGGCGTTTTCGCCATGCTGGATTCAGGCCTGAAGGATGTGAAGAATCCGTCCGCGATTTTCCTCGACCAGACTGGCGAAGAGGCTGCTGGAAGCCTCGTCACGGTTGCCTGGGAAGGCTCACGGCCACTCCTCATCGAAGTTCAGGCCTTGGTAGACGATGCCGCTGGCGGATCTCCGCGCCGCCTGGCAGTAGGTACAGACCCACAGCGGCTGGCCATGCTGCTCGCTGTACTGCATAAGCATGGCGGTCTGCAGTGTCACGATCAGGACGTCTTTATCAACGTGGTCGGTGGTGTCAAAATTGCTGAAACCGGCTCGGATCTGGCGCTGGTGCTGGCCATCGCCTCAAGTTTCCGCAACAGGGCAATTCCACGATCAACCATCGTGTTCGGAGAAATCGGACTAGGTGGGGAGATCAGGCCTGTGACCAGCGGCACGGAGCGCATCGTAGAGGCAAGGAAACATGGCTTCGAACGTTTCATCGTTCCGAAAGCTAATTTGCCAAAAGCAGGTTCTGCCGCGGCTCGCCAGCTGGAGGGTCAATCCGTCATCGGCGTTCGCACGCTGGCTGAAGCACTTGATCAACTGTGACGCAAGATCGCTCAGTCTGGGTGATTGTAATAGTCGATGAGACTGGCAAACTCACGCTGAAGCAGAAACGGATCGCCGACATTGAGCTCGATGAGTCGGCGCAAGTTGGTGGCACTCTCGATACTGATCTGATCGCAGACGAAGCCGATGAGGTCATCCGTTATGTGGCTGCAGTGGCCAATCATCTCGATCGCTCGGTCTGAATCGGGCAGGCTGAGTACCAGGAGGTATTGATGAGCGCTGCCGTCCCAGTCCAGAGGTCTCGAAACCAGCAGACCTTTAAGTGACACGTCTACCAGTTCAGCCTCCCAGCAGGTGCCGATATAGTCACGTGTGGAGTCGAAATGACGAATCAGAACTTCGGCGTCAAACTCGATACGTTTGAAGTTTCGCCGGTCCTCCGAACCCTTAACGCCATCGTCTTGCCTTGAATCTTGCATAGCCTGTCCCTTTCGGCCGTCACTGTGGCAGATCATACTTAACTTATAGGCGACTATCCGCAGAAATGCTGCAGCTGTTTTTCAAAAACTTGCGCCATGCCACTGAAAATGCGGTTTAAAGGGCCTCAGGCCGTCTTGAATCTGCCGACCCCGTCACTAATGCTACTGGTCATTTTGCTCACTTGCCGCGCGGCTTCATGCGTGTCTTGGGCTACCTCGTTCGACATCTGGGTTTGCGCATTGAGTTCCTGGAGGTTCTTGTTGATCTCATCAGTGACCGCAGTCTGCTCTTCAGTGGCCGTTGCCGTCTGCATGGACATCTCTTCCACGCGGCCAATGACCTCCAGCGTATTGGCCAGTAGACTTTCGGTCTCCTTCGCCAGTTCGACCGAACTACTGACTCGCCCGAAGCCATCTTCGATCATATTGACGACATTATTGACGCCATTCTGCACTGACTCGATCATCTGTCGGATGCTGTTAGTCGACTCCTGAGTCTTGCCTGCGAGTGCACGCACCTCATCAGCAACGACAGCAAAACCGCGACCCTGCTCGCCCGCTCGAGCTGCCTCTATGGCCGCATTGAGTGCCAGCAGGTTGGTCTGCTCCGCAATCCCGGTGATCACTTCAAGAAAGCCGTTGATCTTGCCTGACTCTTCCGCCAGCGTCCTGGCACTGGTAGAAGCGCCTTCGATGCTCTTGTAAAGCGCCTGAATCTGCGTCACCGAGCGATTAATCAATGTTACCCCCTGTGCAGAGAAACTCTTGGCCTGCTGTGTTTCGTCCGCAGTCTGGTGGGCGAGTCCTGACATTTCCTTTGTCGCTATGCTCATCTCGTGAACTGCACTGACGATCATATCCGACGCCGCACTTTGGCGTGAGCAGATGGTGGACGCTTTTTCTGCCGACTGGTTCAGCACCCCTGACGACCGGTTCAACTGGCCGACGTCATTGCGAACTGCCGTAATGAGATCGTGCATGCTCGACACAAAACCATTAAAAGACTCGGCAAGTTGGCCGAGCTCGTCTTTATGCCTGACCTCAATTTTGCGAGTGAGGTCTCCACCGCCGGAAGCGATGGAGTCAATACTTTTGTTCAATTCCCGGATCCGTCCAAGCAGCATCGTCTGACTGGTAAACGAGATGATGCCGACCAGCAGTATGATGAACAAAGCCACCGCCCAACTGATGACTTCGCTGGCATCGATAGCTTCAGCGATATCGCTACGAACCTGCACACTTTGTGCGAGGGCTGCTTCACCTGCAATATCATAGATGTCCCTGAGTGTACTGAATGCGGCAGCTGACTCGCCGAGCGCAAGAGCGATGGCTTCGTCCCGGTCGCCTGAATCCAGCTCGGCGAATACACGTTTGACTGCAGCTATCCATTCGCCATAAACGCGGTCGTAGCCGGTAAGCTGCTTGAGGACGCCAGGGTAGGGCTCCATCGCCGCCCGGAATGAATAGTATCGATCAAAAGCCTGTTTGGCATTGTCTTCAAAATCTTCCCTAAGTGCCGCCTTATTGGCGGCTTCGTCATAGACGTAACGGAGTTCGGCCACGCGAGACTGGTACAGATCACGGTCGGCATTGAGCACTTCGCTGATTGCGGGCGTGAAACGGGTGGGGAAGACGCTCATGTCTTCTTCAAGCTGATGCGCGCGATTACTGCTGAAAAGCATGATCAATAGCAGCGCGGCAACTGCGATCGCAAGCGGTATCGAAGTTTTGAGGCGAAGACTGAGGGTGGACATGGGAGCCTCCAGGGCGCCGAGGACAATAAAAAATCTAATGACCACGGCAGTATAGACCCTGTCTGGAAGATGCGCGTCAAGAACGGCCGCGCACTTCCAGCGGCTGGGTAACCTAACTTCGGCTTAAGCTAGCCGCTTGTATTTCACCCGCTCGGGCTTGATCGGGCCGCTTCCAAGGCCGTGACGCTTCTTGTAGTCCTCTTCATAATCGGAGTAGTTGCCAGAGAAGAACTCGACATGGGAGTCGCCTTCGAAAGCCATGATGTGAGTGGCGATTCGGTCGAGGAACCACCGATCGTGCGATATCACGACAGCACTGCCAGGAAAGGCCAGAATGGCTTCTTCCAGTGCTCGTAGCGTTTCGATATCGAGATCGTTCGTCGGTTCGTCAAGCAGCAGGACATTGCCCCCCTGCTTGACCAGCTTCGCCAGGAACAGACGGTTTCGCTCACCACCACTGAGGTCACCGACACGCTTTTGCTGATCGCCGCCCCGGAAGTTGAAGCGTGAGAGGTAGGAGCGTGACTGAGTCTTGTAATTGCCGACCACGATAAGATCCTGGCCTTCGCTGACCTCCTCCCACACGGTCTTGGAGTCGTCGAGCTCACGCATCTGACCGACGTAGCTCAACTGCACCGTATCGCCGAGTCTAACCTCACCCGAGTCAGGTTTTTCCTGACCTGTAATGATCTTGAACAGCGTCGACTTGCCTGCGCCGTTACCCCCGACCACGCCGACGATGCTGCCGGGCGGAATTTCAAAGCTGAGATCCTCGAACAGGACCTTGTCCTCGAAGCGCTTGCTGATGTTCTTCGCCTCGATCACGACGTCGCCCAGCCGAGGTCCTGGCGGGATATAGATCTCGTTAGTCTCGTTACGGCTCTGGAATTCCTGCGAGTTCAGATCCTCGAAACGTGAGAGGCGAGCCTTACTTTTGGCCTGCCGCCCCTTAGCCTGGGTCCGTACCCATTCCAGTTCTGACTTGATTGCTTTCTGTCTGGCAGCCTCGCCACGCTCTTCCTGCGCAAGACGTTGCTCCTTGGCTTCAAGCCACCCTGAATAATTGCCTTCGAATGGAATACCCTGGCCACGATCCAGCTCAAGGATCCAGCCGGCTACGTTGTCCAGAAAGTATCGATCGTGCGTTATGGCGACTACGGTGCCGGCGTATTCGTGCAGGAACTGCTCCAGCCAGGCCACACTTTCAGCGTCCAGGTGGTTAGTCGGTTCGTCGAGTAGCAGCATTTCAGGCTTGGCCAGCAGTAGCTTGCACAGCGCGACACGGCGACGTTCACCACCTGAGAGATTGCGAACCGGTGCATCCCATGGCGGCAATCGCAAGGCGTCGGCGGCAACCTCTAGTGTGCGTTCGAGGTTGTGCCCATCATTCGCCTGAACGATCGCTTCCAGCTTGGCCTGCTCAGCTGCAAGCGCGTCAAAATCGGCATCTTCGAGTGCATAGGCGGCATAGACCTCGTCCAGCCGGAGCAAAGCATCCCGCACTTCCTGGACGCCCGCTTCCACGTTTTCGCGGACGGTCTTGTCTTCCTCCAGCTGCGGCTCCTGGGGCAGGTAGCCGATGTTCAGGTCCGGCTGCGGCCGGGCTTCTCCCAGAATATCCTGGTCCAGGCCGGCCATGATACGCAGCAGGGTCGATTTACCTGAGCCGTTTAAACCGAGTACGCCAATCTTGGCGCCAGGAAAGAAGGAGAGTGATATGTTTTTGAGTATTTCCCGCTTCGGCGGCACGATCTTGCCGACGCGGTTCATGGTAAAGACGTACTGGGCCATTTGAGTGATTCCAGATGCTGCACGTGGGTTGAGAAGCTGCTCTGGGCGAGCTGTCTGGACTGTACTGCAAGCCGCGTCAAGTTACCAGAAGCCACAGTGCCGGTGGCGGCAGGGCGACAGGTAACATGAAGATAGGCGGGGAAAAACCAGTCTGGTATACTGCGCCGACCAATTTTCACTCAAATGGCGGTCCCAGCCCAGCGCGCTCCTCTTCGCGCAGTTGCCAGGCCCCCTCCTTATTTTCAATGGAGCCATGCCGTATGTTTTCCCGCAACACTAAACTTGCAGATTTCGATCCTGAGATCTGGCGCTGTATGCAACAGGAGTCAGCGCGTCAGGAAGCGCATATCGAGCTGATCGCCTCTGAAAACTATACCAGCCCGATGGTCATGGAAGCACAGGGTTCCGTGCTGACCAACAAGTACGCCGAAGGATATCCTGGCAAGCGCTACTATGGCGGCTGTGAGTATGTCGACGAAGCCGAAACGCTGGCGATCGATCGTGCCAAGCAGCTGTTTGGTGCCGATTATGCCAACGTACAGCCGCACTCCGGCTCCCAGGCGAATGCTGCCGTGTATATGGCGCTGATGCAGCCCGGCGAAACAGTGCTCGGTATGAGTCTTGCCCACGGCGGTCACCTGACGCATGGCGCCCAGGTCAGCTTCAGCGGCCGCATTTATAATGCCGTTCAGTACGGTTTGAGTGCCGAGACCGGTGAAATTGACTACGATCAGGTTCAGGCACTGGCGACAGAACATAAACCGCGAATGATCGTGGCGGGCTTCTCGGCCTATTCCAGAATTATCGACTGGCAGCGTTTCCGTGATATTGCCGACTCAGTGGGTGCATATCTTCTGGTCGACATGGCGCATATTGCAGGCCTGGTTGCAGCAGGTGTCTACCCCAGCCCGGTTCAGATTGCCGACGTCACCACAACCACCACGCATAAGACGCTGCGCGGTCCACGTGGCGGTCTCATCCTCGCGAAGGCAAATCCCGATCTCGAAAAGAAACTGAATTTTGCTGTCTTCCCTGAAAGTCAGGGTGGCCCGCTCATGCACGTCATTGCAGCAAAGGCCATCGCATTCAAGGAAGCCATGAGCGATGAGTTCCGCGCTTATCAGAAGCAAGTCGTCGAGAACGCCCGTGCCATGGCCAAAACCATGCAGTCGCGCGGCTACGACATCGTATCAGGCGGTACTGATGATCACCTGTTCCTGCTCGACCTCGTTGCAAAGGACATCACCGGTAAAGACGCTGATGCAGCACTCGGCCGCGCGAACATCACCGTCAACAAGAACGCTGTGCCGAACGATCCTCGTTCGCCATTCGTGACCAGCGGGCTGCGCATCGGAACACCTGCACTCACCACACGTGGCATGAAAGAGCGTGAAGCCGCTTTGGTCGCTGGCTGGATCTGCGATGTGCTCGATGATATCAGCAATGAATCGGTCATCGACAAGGTGAGAGAGCAGGTCGTCGCCCTCTGCAACGACTTCCCGGTCTATACCGACTGAAATCTACCATGGTCTTCTGCATGCGGAAGGCCTGGCTGAGGAGCTGCTTAGATGCACTGTCCATTTTGTGCAGCAAACGATACCCGCGTCATTGACTCAAGATTGGTGTCCGGTGGCGGTCAGGTGCGACGTCGGCGAGAGTGTCTCTCCTGCAACGAACGCTTTACCACCTTCGAGATCGCCGAACTGGTGTTGCCACGGGTGGTCAAGCAGGATCTGACCAGTGAGCCGTTCGATGAACGCAAGCTGCGTAGCGGCTTGCAGCGGGCGCTTGAAAAGCGACCGGTCGGACAGGAGGCCATAGAGGCGGCAATCGATCGCATCAAGTCGCTCCTGCGTGCTACTGGTGAGCGCGAAGTGCCGTCGAGGATCATCGGAGAGGCTGTCATGAACGAGCTTCGCCAGCTCGACAAGGTCGCCTATGTTCGATTTGCCTCGGTCTATCGCAGCTTTGAAGATGTCGAAGAATTTCGTCGGGAGATCGAGAGTCTATCCGACGATGCATTGACCGCAGACAAGCATCCCGGTCTGGTAGAGATAGCCCGATCCAAAGCACAGGATGGTTCTCATTCTGACAAAGCCTGAAAACGCCATGAGCGCTGATGAAGTGTTCATGCGCGCGGCCATGAAAGCGGCGCTCAGAGGCCGGTTTACAACCAGTCCCAATCCGAGAGTTGGTTGTGTCCTCGTGCGCGATGGCGAAATCGTCAGTACTGGTTGGCATATGCGCCGCGGCGGACCTCATGCAGAGTTGGCGGCCCTCAACCAGGCAAAAGCGCAGGGCATCAGTCTTGCAGGCGCAACCTGCTACGTGACCCTCGAGCCTTGTTCGCACTTCGGAACGACGCCGCCCTGCGCGAATGCACTGATCGACGCAGGTATCGGTCGTGTCGTGGCCGCCTGCGAGGACCCCAATCCGCTGGTCTCGGGGCAGGGTTTCGAGCGTCTGCGAGCAGCAGGCATCGAGGTGACGACAGGCGTTCTGGCGAACGAGGCCAGAGCGCTCAATCCGGGATTTTTTAGTCGAATGGAGCGCAACAGGCCTTTCGTCAGGGTCAAGATAGCTGCCAGTCTCGACGGCAGAACGGCGTTATCGAATGGTCTGAGCAAATGGATCACACAGCCCGCCGCGAGAGAGGATGTTCATCGTCTTCGTGCGCTGAGTTCGGCAGTGTTGACAGGAGCGGGTACTGTGCGGGCCGACGATCCCCAGCTGACTGTGCGTTCGGCCCATGTGTCACAAGAGAGTGAGGGTCTGGTAAGGCAGCCGCTTCGGGTGCTGCTGGCAGGCAAGCAGCCGGTGCCCGTGGACGCGCAGATACTGCAGCAGACAGATGCAAGCACGCTCGTCGTCAGTTCTGAAGACTCTGAACTGACGTCAATGGCAATAGGCGGCGCGGCGCTCATGTCGTGTCCCGGACGCGATGGGCGGGTCGATCTCTCGCAGTTGCTGCAGAAACTCGCTGCGGACTACAGCTGTAATGAAGTGCTCGTCGAAGCCGGGGCCACGTTGGCATCGCAGTTCCTGGTAGAAGGGCTCTGCGACGAGTTATGGTGGTACACCGGAGCCGTTTTGCTCGGCGCTGATGCCAGGGCGGCTATCGGTCCGCTCGGCCTTCTGGACATGGCCGCTGTCGAACGGCTCGGCATGCGCGCGTTGACCCGACTCGGCGGCGACACTCGCACTATTTTGAGCGATAGCTCGGCCTCGGCAACGGCCGGGGCCACGAATGGTTCGCAGACCGACCTCTATCACTGGACAACAGAAGACTGAATGATGGCTTTAAATACGATAGAAGAACTCGTTACTGATATCCGTGCCGGCCGCATGGTCATTCTCATGGATGACGAGGACCGGGAAAATGAAGGTGATCTGATCATGGCCGCCGAACTGGTAAGGTCTGAAGACATCAACTTTATGGCCAAGCACGCCCGTGGCCTGATCTGTCTTCCGCTGACGCGAGAGCGGGCAGAGCAGCTCGATCTGCCACTGATGGTGCAAATAAACAAGGAGCAGCACAAGACCAAGTTCACCGTCTCGATTGACGGCGCCACCGGCATCACCACCGGTATTTCGGCAGCGGACAGGGCACGAACAATACAGTTGGCGGCTGGGCGCAATGCGCGGCCGGAAGATCTCGTTCAGCCGGGTCATATCTTTCCCCTCGTGGCGCAGCCAGGCGGCGTTTTAAGTAGAGCTGGTCACACTGAAGCAGGCTGCGATCTCGCACGCCTCGCTGGTCTGGAGCCAGCTGCCGTGATTGTGGAAATCATGAACGAAGACGGCACCATGGCCAGGCGTCCGGAGCTCGAGAAATTTGCTGAAGTCCACGGCCTCAAGATCGGGACCATAGCCGACCTCATTCATTATCGAACGCTGAATGAACAGACCGTCCAGCGGGTCGATGAGCGGGAAATCGAAACCCGTTACGGCACCTTCAGGCTCGTCACCTACAAAGACTCCATCAATGGCGCCACGCACCTTGCCATGGTCGCTGGCGCGCCAGTGCCGGAAGAGCCAACGCTGGTCCGCGTGCATTTTGCCGATGTATTCCGGGATTTGCTCGGGGCGGTCAAGCCTGGCTCCCAGAGTTGGCCAATTGGCAGTGCGCTGGAGCAGGTCTCATCCACTGGCAAAGGCGTTGTCGTTCTACTGGATACCGAACACGGTGAAGACAACGTTGTGAAACGGCTGGATGATTTCTTCTCGGCACCTCGCGTCGACAAGAAGACGCCAGGGCAGTCCGGTGCCTATTTGACGATCGGCACCGGCTCACAGATACTGCGCGACCTGAATATTGGCAAGATGATCGTCATGAGTGCGGAGATGAAGTTCTCCGCACTGTCCGGCTTCGACCTTGAAGTCGTTGATTATCTGCCCTTCAATCCTGAAACCGCTTCCTGATAATCTGAAACTGGAGATCTATATGACCGTGCGTACTCTGGAAGGCTCTCTGATCGTTGCCCCGGAGGCTCGTTTCGTCATCGTTGCCGGGCGCTTCAACCATTTCGTAGTCGATAGCCTCGTGCAGGGTGCTATTGATACACTGCGCCGCCACGGCGTGGCCGAGGAAGCCATTACAGTCGTCAAGGTGCCTGGCGCCTATGAAATGCCTCTGGTCGTCAAGTCGATCGCTGAGCATCAGAAGCCCGATGCCATCATCGCGCTCGGCGCTGTAATTCGAGGCGGCACACCTCACTTCGACTTTGTCGCAGGCGAATGTAGTAGTGGCCTTGCACGTATAGCGCTGGATTCTGGTATTCCTGTTGCCTTCGGCGTTCTGACCGTAGATAGCATTGAACAGGCCATCGAGCGAAGTGGCACCAAGGCTGGAAATAAGGGTGAAGAGGCGACCTTATCCGCTCTGGAGATGGTTTCACTATTGCCGATGACGAGGGAAGCCAATTAGTGAAAGCCGGCAAGACCAGCAAGCTTCGTCAGGAAGCCAGACGCCTGCTCCTGCAGGCGCTTTATCAGCGCATACTTTCCAATGATCCTGTCTCGGCCATTGAAAGCCAGTTTATGGCGGACAATGATCTCAAGAGCTTCGACACGGTCTATTTTCATGATGTCTTTATCGGTATCAGTCAGAACGCAAAGGCGATTGATGAAGCGTTCGAGCCGCTGTTGGATCGACGGCTTCAGGATGTCGATCCGATCGAACTGTCAGTTCTAAGGCTCGCCTGCTACGAGCTGAAGTTTCGTCTTGATGTACCGTACAAAGTGGTCATAAACGAGGCCATCGACCTCGCCAAGAGCTTCGGTGGTACTGACGGTCACAAGTATGTCAACGGCGTGGTCGATAAGCTGGCGGCTCGTCTCCGCGGTGAAGAAGTCCGGGCGCAGCGGAGCTGATGAACGAGTTCGAGCTCATCGAACAGTATTTCCTCTCCAACAAGACAAATCGACAGCGGGCAGCCCGCATTACGGCCGTAGGTAACGGTGATGATTGCACCGTCCTTGCGCACCTCGAAGGCCGCCTTGCCATCAGTACTGACACCGTTGTTCATGGACGGCACGTTCCGACCAGTTCACCCGCAGCCTGGCTGGCCTCCCGTGGGCTGGGCAGCAGCGTGAGCGATCTGGTGGCCATGGGGGCGAGGCCGCTGGGTTTTACGTTGGCCTTGACCATGCCGCATGTATCGCAAGGTTGGCTGAAAGGTTTTTCAGATGCACTCTTTCGTGCAGCCGATCTGTATGATTGTGCATTGCTTGGGGGAGATGTGACGCGGGGACCTTTGACGGCTTCCTTTACCGTTTTCGGCGAGCTACCTGCAGCCGGGCGTCTGTTGACGCGAGATTCTGCGCAATGTGGAGACCGAATCTGGGTAAGCGGGGCGCTTGGCGCAGCAGGGGGTGCGCTAGCGCTTTTCGATCGTAAACTCAGCCCACACGATTCGGATTACCGTTCGCGTCTGCAGCTGATTTCAGCTTATGCCTCACCGAATCTACCGATCGATCTGGGACTGCAACTTCAATCTGACGCACAGGTGCACTCGGCGATCGATATTTCAGATGGTTTGCTTGCAGACCTCGCTCACATCGCTAAAGCCAGTCGCGTCGATATTCACCTGGATTCCAAGGCGGTTCCTGTCGCGCCAGCGCTTTTCGACATCTACTCACCTGATCAGGCTCTGCTCTACGCATTGAGCGGAGGCGATGATTACCAACTAGGCTTCACCGCAGCATCTGGTTGGACAATCGGGGACGGCAGCGCCACGCCCATCGGAGAAGCCGTTGACGGTCAGGGTCGTGTATTCGTGGATGGGCGCCCCGTCGGGGAATGGTTCGACGCCCTGAGCAGCAGGTTGCCAGCTGGCGTTCCTTTGTCCGAGGGCTATCAGCACTTCGGGTAGTGCGGACTACAGCAGTTCAGTCGTAGCCGCTTGTGCAACCTGCCAATGCTTCATCAGTAGACGCGGTGAGCTCGCATCGCGTTGCCAATCTGGCCGCCGGAAGGCAGGAGCTGGGCAACTTTGAGAAACCGACGAAGCCCTTCCGCAGCACGCTCCTTATTGGCATAAGGCCCGCTATCAAATCCTTCACGAGTCGAGAAGTACCACTTTTCACTGACCGAGAAAAACCGGTCAGTCCGGAAAGGCACAACACCGCCCTCTCCATTCCTGTTATCCATGGCCATGAGACTGTTCTCCATCAAGCCAGTTTGCGCATATTAGCTGCTCCTGCAGACCTTGCACACCCCGTATGTACTGCTGCTCGAGCAGTTCGGCTACACACGGTACTCAGCCTTTAAAGAGTTAAGCCACCAATTGAGAATTCTGCATTTTCGTATCAAGATCCAGCGGCTAAACAAAGCTGTTCACAGCCAGAACATTTTATTATTGTAACGACTTGCGTCTTGTTATTGAGAAGTGTACAGCTTTTGTTCTATTAGTGTAGAAGACATTTATCGGCATCGCTAAATTTGTGATCCACAACACCTGGCGTCTGGCGATAGTGCACAAAAGCTGCGATGGTAGGTCTGCATTACTGCCCTGAGCTACCCCTAAGGTTCAGGTCATTCGAAAATTCACATCCACGAGAGGTTTTCTGCTTGTCATACCGTCCAGTAATCCTGCGCACCCTGCTCATCATGGTTTTGGCGAGCCTGATCGTCGCCTGTTCGGCATCATCCCGTGTAGTCAGAGTCTATGATGGCGGCAGCCGGGACGAGTCGCAGGTGGCGCGGATTGAAAGCCCCGCCACTATCAAGATGCTAAGCATCGATGGTCAGCAACAGAAAACCTATCTTACCGACAGCATCAGCATGACCTATGAGTTGCTGCCCGGTGAGCACACCATCGTGTACCAATACAATTCGATCTGGTCAGTGCCACGAGGCGTAGAGCGTGAGGATTTCGCCGAAGATACTGCCAAGGTGCAGAACGTTGACTCCGTGCCGATCGAAGCGGTCATTGATCTTGAGCCAGGTGGCCGCTACAAAATTACCCACCGCGAGGCAAAGAATATCCGTGATGCGCAGACTATGGCCGCCAAGTTCTCTGCTGAAATTGTCAGCGAGTCCGGAGAACAGGTCGCGCAGCGTAGTCGCATGATGGCGGCTGACACGGTCGCGACCTCAGATTCAACGGCGGTAGCGCCAGGGGAGACAGTTGGTGCTGGTTCGTCTGCGGCTCCCTTACCGGTTCCGGTACCTGTAAGCTCAGGCGCTACAGTAGATGCGCCCGCGGTAGCCGCCAACGCCAAGACGGGGGCAGCAGCTTCGGCGTCCGGCTCAGAGAGTGCGGATGGTGTCAGCCGGCTGGAGGGGTTAAAGGTGCTTTGGGGTAAAGCGAGCAAGGAAGACAAGAAAGAATTTTTGCGATGGGCTTTCCAATGAGCGCGGAAGGATTTACCCACTTAGTCTTTTGAACACCAAAGCAAAGCGAACGCCTAGCGTTCGCTGTCGCGCGCCTGCTTTCCAGTGGGCGCCACGTCCGCTGCAGCTGTATCTGCAGTTTCGGCTTTTGCCTGTCGCTGTTTCTTCACCAAAGCCTCCGCCAGCGAATTTCTCGCAAGTCCCTGGAATATCCGTTTCAGATCCCCGATCAGCCCAGCCAATCCTCCAGCAGGAACCGGCTGATTGTCTTCGGGCCTGTCCGGCGCCGCTTCAAGGGCGATCCCCGCTGAGAGCGACTCATCCAGGGTAGCTATTGCCGATTCGAAGAGTGTAGATAACTCCCCGAGCGGCGGCATGAGATCCTGGCAGTAATGCAGGGTAAAGTTCATCTTGCCGTTGTAACTGATCACAACGACCGCCAGGCCTAGATTGTTATATAGCGGCGTCAGCCCCAGCTTGTCGGGTACAGGGAAATCGCCAAAATAAAGCGGTGACGCTGGCCCTGGGATATTCGTAATGGGTAGGTTGAATAAGGGCTTATGCTGTTGGGCGAGCTGAAACTCGCCATAAACTCTGGCTGCCAGCCCCAGCATCGCCGATGGCGCAGTAGTTCTGAGTCTCGAGGCTGAAATGGCCTGCTGGTAGATCTTCGAAGCGAGTGCATTGTTGTGAATGGCTTCCAGGCGACCTGCCGGTACGGTCTGTTCAAGGCTTAGATCGATAAGCATCGCCGTCAGCTCGGATCCCACCGGGGTATTGATGCGGGTGCTGCGCACCGATACTGGCTCTAGTGCGATCAGAGAGTTCTGTCGACGGCGCTCTGCAGCGCCGTTCTCAGTCACGGAGTTGTTATCAGTGTCCGGTGAGTCTCCCTGTTTCTGCCAGAGTTCGATCACCAGGGAGATCAGCGTGAGGATCACGTCGTTGAGCGTAGCTTTCGGGGAGAGCGCCTTCAGGTTTTGAAGTCGCTGCAAATCGCATTGAAAATTGCTCGCGGTTCGCGCGCTACTCACGGGATTGTTGAAGGTGGCCGGTCGAGACCGCAAGAGCCTGCCGGGAAAAGGCAGCTTTTCGAGTCGTTCCATCAGGAGTTGATAAAACAGTGATGCTGCACTGTCCTTCACACGACCGACCAAACGAAACGGTACCTGAAGCAGACTCATGGGCGATCGACCAAGCATTTCCAGGGTCCCAGGAACCGGTTCAGGGTTGAAGGGCCGTGGCTCTATGGACCGCTGTTCATCAGGCGCAAAATCAAGTAGCCAGTCGAGGACCTGTTCGCCTGAGGAATCCTCTATGAGTACTTCATGAATAATGACAAGAATGGCGGCGCTCAGTTCAGGCTTGTCCTTCAGGCGCAGGCCGTCGAAGAATACAACCTGCCAGAGTGGCCGGTCACGCGGCAGTGGTCGTGCCGCCAACTCGGCGCTCAGGTTCAAAAGACCATTAACAGAGCGCACGCCAGATTGATCATGGTGTGTCACATGACGCTGGATGGAAAACTGCTCGTCGTCGATCCAGTATGCCTGCTCCGGCTGCATAGGTGCCTGAACCAAGCGTTGCCGCCCGTGTGCAGTTGCCGGCACCCGTTCATTCAGGACTTCGAGTACGTGCGCCAGCGTAATGGTTTCGCCGCTCGCGCTGGGGCCGATGAGATTGAGACTGGCGATCTGGCAGGGCGCCTCCTCAGTCTCTCGGAAAAGGATATCGATATTGGCTTCGTCGAGCGGCTGCATCGTTCAGTCTGCCATCGGACGCGATATGACGTCAGGCATCTCGACTCACCGCAAGATGGCACAGGCTGCGCAAGGCCCTGCGCGCTGCCGAGTCCGCCAGACCTTCAAGGCGTGCTTCAGCGGCGTCGGCGTAGTTTTGTGCCAATGTCCGAACATGATCGAGAGCGGCTGTGTCATTCACAATCCGCATGACCTCGCTCATGTCTTCAACACCGCCGCTACGAATTGCCTTGCGGATGATTTGAACGTCATCCGGTGGAGCGCGTCGCATGGCCTCGATGAGCGGCAAGGTAACCTTGCCCTCGGCTAGGTCGTCGCCAACGTTCTTGCCAATCTTCTCCGCGTCGCCGGCGTAGTCGAGCACATCGTCGATGAGCTGGAAGGCCATACCAAGGTCGCTACCGAAATCCCGCAGTTCTGACTGCATCGCAGCGCTTGCACCAGCCAGCACTGCCGCAGCCTGTGCGGCAGCCTGGAACAGCATCGCTGTCTTGGCATGAATGACGCGACGGTAGTCGGCTTCGGACAGATTGGGGTTGCGGACATTGGTAAGTTGTAATACCTCGCCTTCTGCAATGACGTTGGTCGCGCCAGCCAGAATGGCCATGACTTCGAGATTACCCAGGGTGACCATGAGTTCGAAAGATCTGGAGTAGAGAAAGTCACCGACCAATACGCTGGACGCGTTGTTCCAGCGTGCGTTCGCCGTTGCCCGGCCGCGGCGCATGCCAGAATCATCGACCACATCATCGTGGAGCAAAGTTGCCGTATGCAGGAACTCTATGACTGTAGCCAGGCCGACCCGTTGGGGAAAGCGTTCACCACCTACGCTGAAGTCATCCGATTCTGTTCGTCGAGCAGCCGCAGATGTTGCTTGCAGGGCACGGGATATGAGGAGCACAAGCAGCGGTCGCATGCGCTTGCCGCCAGACTCGACAATGTACTTGCCAATGGTCTCGACAAGCGGGACCCGGGAATGAAGCTGATTGAGGATGAGTGCGTTGGCGCGCTCGAAATCTGCTTCGACTGGAGCGAATATGTCGCTCACCATATTGATCATGACTCGTCTCACCGCGCTATGTGAACTTGGGTGGACAGGTGTCTGATCAGAGGACTTCCTGTCGCCTTACCAGTCCATTCTGCAAAAATGCCTTAATGAATAGGCCGCCGGTGCTGGTCTTCTCGGGCTACCTGGCCCAGGAATGCAGAGGCGGCCCGTCTGCTGACGTCGCATGATCGTGCTGACACCGGCTCCATGCTAGGTAGACAGCCATTTGGTGTCAAGCAGGGTGTGCTGGTCACACTCACTATTGCCTCGTGATGGCAGCTCTTGTATAATCCGCGCCCTCTGCGAGTCCCCTCTGCTACAGAGCGCCAGCAGGCGTTCATGGAAGCAGGATCATAAAAGGCACCGAGTGCGCGATAGCCGGTGCAGATGCAAAGCGGGCGGTACAGACGAGAACGTCACTGCGTTTCAGTGGCGTAGTAAGGCAGGCTACAGCTTATCTCGGCTATAGCGGTTATAAGTAAGATAGTCGCCTGCAGTACATCAAATCAGCAAGTCCAGGCTCTCGCGACGCTGTGTCGCGGAGATGGTCAGTCCAGGAAACATATTATGTACGCTGTAATAGAAAGCGGTGGCAAGCAGCACAGAGTCGTTGAAGGCGAAACTCTGAAGCTCGAGAAAATTGAAGTCGCTACTGGCGAGTCGCTCAACTTCGAGCGCGTGCTCATGATCGGTGGTGCAAACATTCAGATCGGTGAGCCTACCGTGCCAGGTGCGGTGGTCACTGCGGAAGTGATTTCCCACGGTCGTCACAAGAAAGTGACCATCATCAAGTTCCGTCGTCGTAAGCACAGCATGAAGCGTGCTGGCCACCGTCAGTGGTATACCGAAGTCAAGATCACCGGCATTTCTGCCTGATCACCTGAACCCATTTGAAGGAGTTTTGTCATGGCACATAAAAAAGCCGCCGGTAGTACCAGAAATGGTCGTGATTCGGAATCCAAGCGTCTTGGCGTCAAGAAGTTTGGTGGTGAGCTGGTGAAGGCCGGTAACATCCTTGTTCGTCAGCGCGGTACCGAGTACCACCCTGGTGAAAACGTGGGCTGTGGCCGTGACCACACCCTGTTCGCGACCTCTGATGGTCACGTGCATTTTGCAGTCAAGGGTCCACTCCAGCGTCGTACCGTCAGCATTCTGGCTGTAGAAGCCTGATTTGACTGAGGTCGGCGGTAGCGTCGACCTTTCGAAGCTAAAAAGCTTTGCTATTATGGTGAAGCTTTTTTTTTGCCTCCGATTCTGTCGTATCATGGTTTTGGAAGTTATTTTTCAGTTGAGCGGATTCCAGCGAAATGCGATTTGTAGATGAAGCCGAAATTCAGGTCATTGCAGGCAAGGGTGGTAATGGCTGCCTGAGCTTCCGGCGTGAAAAGTACGTGCCCCGCGGTGGGCCAGATGGTGGGGATGGCGGTGATGGTGGGTCGGTGCTCCTGCAAGCCGATGAGTCCATCAATACCCTGATCGATTTCCGCTACACCCGGCGATACTCAGCGGAGAGCGGGGAGGATGGCCGCGGTGCCAACTGTACCGGTCAGAAGGGCGCAGACCTCATTATCCCCGTGCCGGTAGGTACAACCGTCATTGATGCGGATACCGACGATCTGGTTGGGGATCTGGTGGAAGTGGGGCAGGTGCTCAAGGTGGCGCAAGGCGGTTTTCATGGTCTTGGCAACACCCGCTATAAATCGAGCAAAAACCAGGCGCCCCGGCAAACCAAGCCTGGTCAACCGGGGGAGATCCGCTCCCTGCGGCTGGAGCTGAAGCTGCTGGCCGACGTTGGTCTGCTCGGACTGCCTAATGCCGGGAAATCTACGCTGATTCGTTCAGTCTCTGCAGCCCGCCCGAAAGTGGCGGACTATCCGTTTACCACTCTCGTGCCAAACCTGGGTGTTGTGCGAACGCAGCAGCACAAGAGCTTTGTCATGGCGGATATTCCTGGCTTGATTGAGGGTGCAGCGGACGGGGCCGGGCTTGGTATCCGCTTCCTTAAGCATCTGGTGCGAACACGTCTTCTGTTGCACCTCGTCGATCTTCAGCCGCCCGATGGCTCTGATCCGATAGACGCCTTCCGACAGATCGAAGGCGAACTGCAGCGTTTCAGTCCAGCGCTTGCCAGCAAGCCGCGATGGCTCGTGCTCAACAAGTTTGACCTGGTTTCCGGTGGCGAAGAAAGTGAGTTTGAATCGCGTAGCAAGGCGCTCATCGATGATGTTCGCAGCAAGCTTGACTGGAGTGGTCCGGTCTATGTGATCTCCGCAGTTTCGGGTCTGGGGACTCAGCGGTTGTGCCAGGATATTCAGAACTGGCTGGGTGAAATCGAAGCCGCTGTTGGTGAAGATGAAGCCTTTGCTGCCGAGCTCGAAGCGGCACAGCTGCGTCTGGATGCCGAGCTCCGCGAGCGTATAGCCCTGCTGGCGGGGCAGCGCAAAATTCAGCGCGCGGCCGCCAGAGAGGGAATGACCGTAGAGGAGTATATCGAGCGTCACCAGTATGAAGACCTCGGGGGCGATGACGATGATGACGACGAGGATGGTGTGGAAGTTGAGTATGCACCCTGATTCATCGGCAGCAGCGAGATATTCGTCAGAGCAGTCACGGACGGCGCGTGAAGGGCTGAAAAGCGCTCAGCGTGTCGTGGTGAAGATTGGCAGTGCGCTGTTGACGCGCGATGGGGCTGGGCTCGATCGCGAAGCACTGGCGCCCTGGGTTGACCAGATGAACGCCTTGGGACGCTCGGTCGTGGTAGTGTCCTCTGGTTCGGTGGCGGAAGGCATGCTGCGCCTGGGTTGGAAGAGTCGCCCGCAGCAGCTCCATGAGCTACAGGCGGCAGCAGCGATAGGGCAGATGGGTCTGGCGCAAGCTTGGGAAACCGAATTCAAGCGACATAACCGACTCACTGCTCAGGTGCTGCTCACTCACGATGATCTGAGTAATCGACGCCGCTACCTGAATGCGAGAACAACCCTCAGAACGCTGACCCGTCTCGGTGTTACACCTGTCATCAATGAAAATGACACAACCGCAACAGACGAAATCCGTTTCGGCGATAATGACCGCCTGGCAGCTTTAGTCGCCAATCTCGTCGAAGCCGATCTGTTGATCATACTGACGGATCAGCTTGGGATGTTTACCGACAACCCCAATACGAATCCGGATGCCTCTCTTGTCTCCTTTACTCATGCCTCTGATCTCGATCTGGATGCTATGGTAACCGGGCCAGGAGGGCTATTGGGTCGTGGCGGCATGCAGACCAAACTGGCTGCTGCGCGTCTCGCGGCCCGTTCCGGTACATCGACCGTCATTGCCAGCGGACGCGTCGATCGTGTGCTGGAGCGCGTCCTTGCAGGCGAAGATATCGGCTCATTGCTGGTTTCCGATAAGGAGCGTCTACTTGCTCGAAAACAGTGGCTTGCCGGTCATCTGCAAACGAGAGGTCGCCTCACGCTCGACGCCGGCGCTGTCAGGGTGCTGGTGGAGCAGGGTAGAAGTCTGTTGGCCGTAGGGGTGACCCGGGTGCAGGGCACGTTCGATAGTGGTGATATGGTGCTGTGCTGCAACGAACAGGGCGCCGAAATTGCCAGAGGCCTCATCAACTATTCGTCGGCAGAAGCGGCGAAGATTGCTGGTCATAGCAGTGCCAGAATAGCGGATCTTCTCGGATACACTTACGCGCCCGAGCTCATCCACAGAGACAACCTCGTGCTTACGGACATTTCCTCTCAGACGCTCTAGTTGCTGGTGGCAATAACCAGGCGCTAAGGCGTCGTGTTTCGCTGCATCGGACCCGAATTCAAGAAACGAAAAAAGGCGCTCGAGGCGCCTCTTTTCAAATCTTGCCGATCAAGCCTTATCTAGGTCGGTTGACCCATCGAGGCTGGTTGATCAGGCCGCGTTCATAGCCTTGATACGCGCATTCAGTCTGCTCTTGGTGCGGGCAGCCTTGTTCTTGGTGTAAATGCCCTTGTTGACCATTGAGTCAATGATAGGTGCTGCATGCTTCAGGGCGGCGGCTGCCTGTTCCTGGTTGCCTGCTTCAATATGATTGATCACTTTCTTGGTCTGGGTTCTGACCATTGAGCGGATGCTCATGTTGTGTGCGCGACGCTTGACCTGCTGGCGAGCGCGTTTTTTGGCTGATGCGATATTCGCCACGGTAAACACTCCTTTAAGGATTCTTCCGGAACAGGCAAGAGCAGCTCTACGAGTCGCTTGAATACCTGTAAAAATGACGCGGAATGATGATGCTTTGAAACGCTGATGTCAATATTTAACCGTAAAGATTTTGCTTGTATTGATCTCACAATACATTAGCATCACCCGCCTGACACAGCGTGTTCAACAGCCCGGAGGTGGCCCATTCAAACCACGCAGGAAACACCGCCCGATCTGCCTGACCCCAAGCCCGTGAAACGTCCACCATCTCTGCTGCGCTCAAGTGGTGTAGTTGGTGCCATGACCATGATATCACGAGTGCTTGGCCTGATCCGGGATATGGTGATCGCCAACCTGTTTGGTGCTAGCGCTGGTGCCGACGCGTTTTTCGTGGCCTTCAAAATTCCCAACTTCATGCGTCGGCTTTTCGCCGAAGGTGCGTTCTCTCAGGCCTTCATACCGGTGCTGAGTGAATACAAGACGCGCTATTCGCTCGCGGAAGTCAGAGCGCTGGTGAGTCGTGTAGGCGGTACGCTGGGACTCGTTTTGCTGGTCGTAACCCTGGTAGGTGTGGCTGGCGCCGATGTTCTGGCGTTTCTGTTCGCGCCAGGTTTTTCCGAAGACGCTGAGAAGCTGGCGTTGACGACCGACCTGCTGCGCCTGACCTTCCCATATCTCATTCTGATTTCAATGACAGCTTTTGCGGGCTCCGTGCTCAACAACTACGGCTATTTTGCGATACCGGCTATCACACCGGTTCTGCTGAACCTGAGCCTGATCATGTCGGCATATTTCCTCAGTGCCAATATGGACGAGCCAATAGCGGCTCTGGCCTGGGGCGTCCTCATCGCGGGTGTGGCGCAGTTGCTCTTCCAGCTACCGTTTCTCCACCGGATAGGGCTGCTGCCGATGCCCGTCCTCGATACGCGGCATGAGGGGGTAAGGCGAATAGGCAGGCTCATGCTCCCTGCGCTCTTTGGCGTGAGTGTCAGCCAAATCAATCTCTTGCTCGACACTGTGCTCGCGTCGTTCCTCGAAACTGGTAGCGTCTCATGGCTCTATTATTCGGATCGACTCACCGAACTGCCGCTCGGTGTGTTCGGCATAGCAGTTGCGACCGTCATATTGCCCACGCTTTCCAGCCGGCATGCCAGTAACTCAACGGCCGAGTTCTCGCGCACGCTCGACTGGGGGGTTCGAATGGTGCTCATCATCGCCATGCCGGCCACGCTGGCGCTTACCTGGCTCGCAGAGCCGTTGATAGCAACGCTATTTCAGCATGGTGCACTGACTGACTACGATGTTATGCAGTCCTCCAGGAGTTTGCAGGCGTATGCGGTAGGCTTGCCATTCTTCATGTTGATCAAGGTGCTGGCCCCAGGATTTTTTTCGCGGCAGGATACACGGACCCCCGTAAAAATCGGCATCATTGCCATGGCTGCGAACATGGTGATGAATCTCGCGCTTATCGTGCCGCTCGCGCATGTGGGGCTTGCAGCAGCAACCAGCATCTCGGGTGCGCTGAACGCTGGGCTACTGTGGTACACCCTGCACAAGCAGGGTGTGTACCATCGTCAGCAAGGCTGGGGACTCTTCTTTGGGAAGCTCTTCGTAGCCATGACCGGCCTGGCAGTTCTGCTCTTGCTCGCCACACCCGACGATGCGTTCTGGTACAGTGCGAGCTGGTATGAAAAGGGTGGGTGGATGCTTGCGCTAGCTGGCGGCGGTGTCGGCATCTATTTCGCCTTGCTGTATCTGCTGGGCTTTCGACTGAGTCAGTATTTGCACAGCCAGTGAGCGGAAGCTGGCTTCACACTGCCTGGCTATCTTATAATCTGGCGTTTTGCCGGATTCGCTTGCCTGCATTTTATTCGATACGCTATCCGATGAGCTCTGAATGATCCTGATCCGAGATACTACCAGTGATCTGGCGCGCCGTCTGACGGCCCATGGAAGCGTCGCCACGATAGGCAATTTTGACGGTGTTCATCTCGGTCATCAGGCCCTGATTGAGCGAGTTATTGATCGCGCCAAGGCTTATCCGGGTGCGGCGCGGGTGGCTATTGTCTTCGAGCCGCAGCCGAAAGAATTCTTCCAGGGACCGCGGGCGCCCGGCCGGATTATGGATCTGCGGGAAAAGTTCAATGCGATGCAGGGCTATGAGCTGGACTGTCTCTATTGCCTGCCGTTCAACCGATCGCTGCAGCAGCGATCTGCGAATGATTTCGTGGGTAATGTTCTCGTCAAGGGCCTGGGCTTGAGGTATCTGGTCATCGGCGATGACTTTCGTTACGGCAGTGACCGTGCTGGCAGCTTTTCACACCTGGCTGCTTACGGCCAGCGGCAGCTTTATGCTGATGGCAGTGGCTTTGGCGTCGAAGCCAGTGAGACGATCACAGTAGGCGGTCAGCGCGTGTCCAGCACGAGAATAAGGTCGCTATTTGTGCAGGGTGATCTCGACGCGGCAGAGAAACTGCTGGGGCGGCCGTATCGAAAGCTGGGGCGGGTTAGTTTCGGTCGTCAGCTGGGGCGTACGATAGGCGCACCGACGGCCAACGTCGTGCTACAAAAGCGACCAGCGCTTACAGGCGTATTCTGCACAAGAGTTCGGCTGGCCGGGTCCACGAGCTGGCTCTCCGCCGTCGCGAATATCGGTAGTCGACCAACTGTGGACAAGATTCGTAGCGATGGCAGCCAGCATTACTTTCTGGAAGTCCACCTGCTGGACTGGAGCGGAGATCTCTACGGGCAGATGATCGAAGTGGAATTCCGGAAGAAATTACGAAGTGAAACTGCCTTCGAGAGTATTGAACAACTGAAACAGCAGATCGCGCTGGACATAGCCAGCGCGAAAGCATACTGGAAGCAGGTGGCCAATTGATATGAGTGACTACAAACACACGCTGAACCTCCCTGATACGGAGTTCCCCATGCGCGGCAATCTGCCGCAGCGTGAGCCTGAGCGGCTTGCGGAATGGGCGCGGATTGATCTGTATCAGGCCATGCGAGAGCGGGGGCAGGGTCGGCCACGCTTCCTGCTGCATGATGGTCCCCCGTACGCAAATGGCAGCATCCACCTCGGGCATGCAGTCAACAAGATCCTCAAGGACATCATCGTCAAGAGTAAAGGCTTTGCCGGTTACGAAAGTCCATATATTCCCGGCTGGGATTGCCATGGTCTGCCTATCGAGCACAAGGTAGAAACCATGATCGGCAAGGCTGGCGACAAAGTCGACCATGCGAGTTTCCGACAGCATTGCCGCGAATATGCTGCCAAGCAGATCGAAGGACAGAAGAAGGACTTTATCCGGCTCGGTATATTCGGGGAATGGAACAATCCTTACCTGACCATGGACTTTGGGACAGAAGCCAACATCATTCGCGCGCTTGGTCGCATAGCCGTTAGCGGACATTTGCAGAAAGGCTTCAAGCCGGTGTACTGGTCAGTGGTCGGCGGTTCCGCGCTAGCCGAGGCCGAAGTTGAATATCAGGACAAGACTTCCAATACCATCGACGTGGCCTATCCTGCACGCGTGTCTTCAAGCGTGTTCGATGCGTTTGCGAAGTCGAGCCCTGCTGAGCCGGGTACGCTCGATGCTGAAGGCTTCGATGCTACAAAGACCCCGGCCGTACTGATCTGGACCACGACCCCCTGGACCATCCCGGCCTCGCTGGCGGTCTCTCTGCATGCCGATATCGAATATGGCCTGTATGAGGTTCTGGAAAAGGATGCTGATACCTCACGCTACCTCGTGTTTGCCACCGGCCTCGAAGCTGCGGTCAATGCGCGCTGCAAGTTTGCCAGCCTGACCTTGAAAGCCCGCTGTCTTGGCGCCGATCTCGACGGGCTCATCTTTAGCCATCCAATCTATGATCGTGAGATCCCAATTCTGCTGGGTGAGCATGTGACGCTCGAAGCCGGTACAGGCGCAGTTCACACTGCGCCTGATCATGGCGTAGACGACTTCAATGTGTGTCGCACCTACGGCATCGAGACGATCAACCCCATCGATGACAAAGGGTACTACCGGGACTCAGTCGAGCTATTCGCTGGTATGCACGTCTACAAAGTCGACGAAGCGGTCATCGGCGCCTTGCAGGACCATGGCAACCTGATCAATCACGGCAAGGTAACCCATAGCTACGCCCATTGCTGGCGCACGAAAACGCCACTGATCTACCGTGCTACCCCGCAATGGTTCATCAGTATGGACAAGGCCGGTTTGCGTGCGGCTGCGCTTGAAGAAATCAAGCAGGTGAAGTGGGTGCCAGGCTGGGGCCGGAACCGAATCGAGGGCATGTTCGAGCAAAGCCCGGACTGGTGTATTTCCCGTCAGCGGACCTGGGGCACGCCAATTACCTTCTTCGTTCACAAGGAAACGCAGGAGCTGCATCCGGATACCGAAGCGCTCACCGAAGCGGTGGCGAAGCTCGTCGAAGAGGGCGGCATCGATATCTGGTGGAAACTTGATCCGGCTACGCTGCTTGGTGATGACGCTGCAAATTATGAAAAAGTAACCGACACCCTCGACGTCTGGTTTGATTCGGGTGTGACTCACACTGCGGTCATCGAAGCCCGCAAGGAACTCGGCGGTCTGCCGGTTGATATGTACCTTGAAGGCTCTGACCAGCATCGCGGCTGGTTCCAGTCATCGCTGAAGACCAGCGTAGCCATGCGTGGCACCGCGCCGTATAAGCAGGTGCTGACGCACGGCTTCACCGTCGACGAGCAGGGCCGCAAAATGTCCAAGTCGCTCGGTAACGGCATAGAGCCGCAGGAAGTCTACGGCACACTGGGCGCGGACATACTCCGACTCTGGGTAGCTGCTACTGACTACAGCGCGGAAATGGCCGTGTCCAAGAATATCCTCAACAGGACCACAGATGCCTACCGACGGATACGCAACACCGCGCGCTTCCTGCTGGCTAACCTCAAAGGCTTCGACCCTGAACAGCACCTGATGCCCCTGGATCAGCTCGTTGCGCTCGACCGCTGGATCGTTGGGGAAGCCCATCGTGTTCAAACAGAGATCCAGGAATCCTACGCTCAGTACAATTTCGTTCAGGTGTATCAGAAGATGCACAATTTCTGTGCGATAGAACTGGGCAGTTTCTATCTGGATGTCGTGAAGGATCGACAATATACCACTGCGAGCAATAGTCAGGCTCGACGCTCTGCGCAGACGGCGCTCTATCATCTGGCGCACGCGCTGGTGCGTTGGATGGCACCAATACTGTCGTTCACAGCCGACGAACTGTGGGCCTTCCTACCCAAGACGACGGAAGATGCCACTGTTGCCAGTGTGTTCCTTACTGATTACTACGAGGGCCTTTCTTCACTTGAAGAAGCCTCAGGCCAGGCGGCAGAAGCAGCCAGTGCGGATTTCTGGCAGAGAGT
Source organism: Allohahella sp. A8 (assembly GCF_047946665.1). Classification (GTDB taxonomy): domain Bacteria; phylum Pseudomonadota; class Gammaproteobacteria; order Pseudomonadales; family Oleiphilaceae; genus Allohahella. The sequence goes on along the minus strand of NZ_CP172312.1, from coordinate 3,125,047 downwards.
CCTGCAAATCAAGTCGGCCGTGAACAAGGCGCTTGAAGACAGTCGCAAGCAGGGACAGATCAAGGGCTCACTCACGACCGAAATCGATCTCTACTGCGCTTCGAGCGAGTATGCGCTGCTGGAGCCTATTCTGTCCGAGTTGCGCTTCGTCCTGCTCACTTCCGAGGTTCGTTTGCACACAATTGAATCACTGTCAGCGAGTGAGCTCGAAGCCCAGACCATGGCTACGGAATATCCAGGACTTCGAGTCGTCATCAGGCCGAGTGACTATGAGAAATGCGCCAGATGCTGGCATCACCGGCCGGAGGTGGGCAGCAAGGGACGCAGCCAGGTGGCTGGCATAGAAGACGCCAGTGACCTCTGCAACAGATGCATCGAGAACGTCAAGGCTGATGCGGGTGAGGGATCAGGTGAGCACCGTCATTATGCCTGATACCATGGCTCCCGGTTCTGCAGATGAGCGAGGCGCAGGTCAGCGCCGCTGGCTCTGGCTCACGTTGGCCGTCATCATTTTCGACCTGTCAACAAAGGCGATGGCGACGGCCTGGCTGGATTACGCCACTCCGGTGCCAGTCATTCCATATTTCAACCTGACGCTGCTGCATAATACTGGTGCCGCATTCAGTTTTCTTGCGAGCGCAGGCGGTTGGCAGCGTTGGTTCTTCATCGTGTTGGCAATAGCCATCAGTGCCGTTCTCCTGACATGGCTCGGCCGCCTGAAGCGGCACGAGACCTGGCTGGCGATTGCTCTGGCGCTCGTGCTCGGTGGTGCCATCGGCAATGTCTACGACCGCATCGTCCACGGCTATGTAGTGGACTTTATCCACCTCTATTATGGGTCCTATAGCTGGCCCGCCTTCAATATCGCTGATTCGGCCATATCAATTGGTGCAGTGATGATGGTGATCGATGTTTTCAGGGGTGGATCAGCTGCTGAGCCTGATCAGGCCGAAGAGCGGCATACCTGAGCCGGCCTGAGCGCCTTGAGCAGTCTCTCGCCAACAGTGATAACATGGTGAATAAATGAACGAACAATTTGTTAGCGAAGGTCGACGAATAACGATGCACTTCGAGCTCGCGCTCGAAGATGGCCAGCTGATCGATTCAACCTTCGACTCAAGGCCTGGCGTCTTTGTATTTGGGGACGGCACATTGCCTGAAGGCTTCGAGAGCCTGATCCGCGGTATGCAGGCGGGTGAGCAAAAATCGTTTTTAGTCCCCCCAGAAAAAGCCTTCGGTATGCGCAACCCGAACAACCTCCAAACGTTCAGTCGCTCACACTTCGATCAGCTTGGTGCGACTGTCCTGCCGGACGATTCTGCACCAGCCCAGGAGGGTGAGGATGCCGTTCTGCGACCAGGCATGGTGCTGTCGTTTGCAGACGCTGCCAAGGCTGAAGTGCCTGGTGTGGTCAGTGAAGTCCGTGACGACGAAGTGGTGATTGACTTCAACCATCCGCTGGCGGGCCAAACCTTGCGCTTCCGGGTCGACATCCTGCACGTCGAAGACGATGGTGTGGGTTCGCGAACGCTCAACTAATCCACGGTATCAAGGCATCATCGAGGTCAATATGGACATCAAATTAGCGAACCCCCGTGGATTCTGTGCCGGGGTCGATCGGGCGATCGAGATCGTCAACCGCGCCCTCGAAGTCTTCGGCGCGCCCATCTATGTGCGTCACGAAGTCGTGCATAATCGTTTTGTAGTCGATGACCTCAAGAAGCGAGGCGCCATTTTTGTAGACGAGCTTGAGGAGGTGCCGGACGACGCACTCGTAATCTTCAGCGCTCACGGCGTATCGCAGGCCGTCAGGCAGGAGGCCGACAAACGGCAGCTAAAGATTTTCGATGCAACTTGTCCCCTGGTCACGAAGGTGCATATCGAGGTGACCAAATATGCTCGCGATGGTTTCGAGTGCGTGTTGATCGGACACGAGGGACATCCCGAAGTCGAAGGTACCATGGGTCAATACGACACCTCACAGGGTGGGGCCATTCATCTCGTAGAATGTGAGGCCGATGTTGAAAAACTTCAGGTCGCACAGCCGGACAAACTCGCCTACGTCACCCAGACCACACTATCGATGGATGATACAGCCCGGATCATAGATGCGCTTCGAGTGCGCTTCCCGCTCATCCATGGCCCGCGGAAAGACGACATCTGCTATGCGACCCAGAACCGGCAGGATGCCGTGCGCTCGCTCGCCGATCGTTGCGACCTGGTGCTCGTGGTCGGTTCCGTCAACAGCTCGAACAGCAATCGTCTGCGCGAATTGGCAGAGCGCACTGGTACGCAAGCTTATCTTATCGACGGACCGGACGAGATCCAGGCAGCCTGGGTCGAGGGGAAAGAAGCCATTGGTGTGACGGCTGGGGCTTCCGCGCCAGAAATTCTGGTCCAGGCTGTCATCAAGCGCCTCATTGAGCTGGGAGGCAGCGCGCCGGTAGAGCTGGAGGGCAAACCTGAAAACATCGTGTTTTCCATGCCTAAAGAGCTCCGTCTCACGGAAGTCGAAGACTAACTAGCTGTCAGCGCTTTAAACGCTGTGTTATTCGAGGTTCAGTTTCTTGAGCCGATATCGCAGCGCCCGAAAGCTGATGCCAAGCTGCTTCGCTGCAGCTGTCTTGTTCCAGCGGTTGGCTTCAAGCGCCTTTTCGATCTCGCGACGCTCCAATTGCTCCAGATAGGCCTCGAGATTGTCTGTAGCATCACCTTGGGACGCCGGTCGCCCGCCAGTTCTGGCCGCGCTTTCCAGGGGTGGCGTCAAGTCCACGGGCTCTTCATGTTGTAGTGCTTCGTCACGTCTCGGTGGCGTCGGTACAGCAGCTGTACCCTCCACAGCATGGCTGAAATGGATATCACTGGCGTTAATCACGTTACCTTCGCACAAGGTCGCGGCGCGTTCCAATAGGTTTTCAAGCTCTCTCACATTGCCTGGATACGTATAGGAACACAGCTTCTCCAGCGCGTTTGAAGCGAGTTTTGGTGCCTTACTGCCGTGCAGCGCCGAAATCTTGTTTAGCAGGGCATTGGCGAGCAACGGGATATCGCTCTTGCGTTGCCGCAGGGGAGGTACCTGAAGTTCTATAACGTTGATGCGATAATAGAGATCCTGCCGGAATCGCCCGCTCTCCACCTCTAGGTGCAAGGCTTTATGGGTGGCGCTGAGAATACGGATATCCACAGGAATTTCAGTCTGCTCACCAATCTTCCTGATGGCTTTCTCCTGTATCGCGCGCAGTAACTTGACCTGCATGCTCAGCGGCAGATCAGCTACTTCGTCAAGAAACAGCGTGCCGCCGTGTGCTGCCTGGAATAAACCCTCCTTGGAATCCATAGCGCCAGTAAAGGCGCCTTTGCGATGGCCAAAGAATTCACCCTCCATCAGGTCTGGCGGAATTGCGCCACAGTTGACGGGTACGAAGGGGCCCTCGGCGCGCGGGCCAAGGTTGTGAAGCGCTCGTGCAACCAGTTCCTTGCCGCTTCCGCTCTCGCCGCTGATATAAACCGGTGCCTGACTCCGCGCAAGCTTCTGGATTTGAGCGTTCAAGCGCAGAATGTCTGCCGACTCACCAAGTATCCCTGAGCCTCGGCCGGAGTCTTTTCGCTGCTCCGAGTTTAGCGTCAAGGCCTGCTCTACCAGTGCCCTCAGCCGGGACAGCTCAACTGGCTTTGATACAAAATCGAACGCGCCAGCCTTCAATGCAAGAATAGCGGTGTCCACGCTGCCATATGCCGTAATTACAGCTACCGGCAACTTCGGGTAGTTACTGCTGATATGCTCAACAAGGTCCAATCCGCTGCCGTCAGGCAGGTTCATATCGGTCAGGCAGGTATCGAAAGTCTCATCCGCCAGAAACTGTCGAGCATCCCTTACGCTAGCCGCTGCGCGCGTTTCCAGGCCCATCCGGGCCAGCGTTATCTCCAGCAGAGCCCGAATGTCGGGCTCATCGTCCACAACGAGTATGCGGCCCTTCATTCGGCGCTGACCTTGCGTTTGGGGTGAGACAGTGTCAGGCAGAATCGTGCGCCGCCGTCAGGCAGGTTGCTGAAAGTAAGCTGGGCCTGATTGGCCTGACAAAGTTCGCGACTAAGGTAGAGGCCGAGGCCGGTCCCATTCTTGTCGGTCGTGAAGAAGGGCTCGAAAATATTCTGCTGCTGTGCAGGGCTTAATCCGGGGCCCCTGTCTTCCACGCAGATTCTTGCCTGTCGGCTCGACTGTAGCTCGCTGAGTATCACCTTGCAGTAACCCTCTCCTGAATGCAGTTTGGTAAACTTCACTGCGTTGTTCATCAGGTTAGACAAGATTTGGTGAAGGTGCCCAGAGTCGAACTGACCGGCAATCGCGCGTTCAGCGTCTCCGCCACTATTCACCTCGAATTCTATAACAGCCTCAGGTGCCATGAAGCGCTTGTATTCATTGATAAATTCCTTCAGCCACTCGTTCAGCTCAATCATTTCGATATTGCTACTTCGACTGCGAGACAGCTGTAAAATGTTTTCGACTACCCGATTCATGCGGCTCGCATGCCGCAGGACAATCTCATTCAGACTCCGGTCCTGCTCGCTCAGATCTTCGGATTCGCTCAGGAGCTGCGCTGCATGTGACGCTGCCCCTAAAGGATTGCGGATTTCATGGGCGATACTGGCAGTGAGGCGACCCAATGAAGCCAGTTTGAGATGCTGTGCCTTCATGACCACCTTGCTAGTGTCTTCGATGAATATCAGCACGTCCTGGTTATGATTCTTGGCCAGATAAGCGAAGCTTAGCTGCAAAGGGGCCTGCCCGAGGTCCGCAGTCGACGGCAGCAAGGGTTCGGTGGTGACCTCAGGATTGTGCTTCCACTGCAGCAGACGCTCAGCAATTTCCGACGGTAGCCTTTCAGGAATCCGCTGATTCTGAATGCCCAGCATAGCTCGCGTCGATTCGTTCATCAGCTTCACCTCAAGCGACCGGTTCGTGACTATGATGCCAGTCAACATACGCTGAATGATCAGGTGATTGAGCGTCTGAAGCTCGGTAATTTCATGGGCTCGCCTTTGAGCAAGTGTTTCCGAGCTGATGAGACGGGAAGAAAGATTTTGAATGACGACAGCTGCCGTGAAATAAGCTATGCCGAAGACGCCAGACTCGACGACGGAGTCCAACTCACTCTCTGACAGTAGAAAGCGGTAGATCTCCTGGGCCATGACGACGAGCGTACCAGTGGCCGCCAGCAACAGACCTTTCCTGCCAGGATGAAGCATGCAACCCGCCGCGACATTGATCACGATCAGGCTGGCGACACCACCGTTCACGCCAGAGCTGAAGAACAGCATGCCGCCCAGAAGCCCGATCTCGAGCAGCAAGGATGCCAGAACATGTACCATCCGGGGTCGGAGTCCGGCCAGAAGGAGCAGTGCCACGAATACATGGATGGCAAGGTAACTGGCAACCAGAATCTGGTAGTACAGCGGGTTCAGGAAACTGCGTGTTCCAGAATTGAATTGGAACAGAAGAGTCGCCAGGAGGATAAGGCCCACAACCACGCGATAGTTGTTGTAGACCCTGAAGAGCTTTCGGTAAGCAGACGAGTCTACTGGCCCGGAGTTAGCGAGGTAAAAACCGCCCAGCGACCTGGGCAATTCATTCATCTAGTCGACTTTCAGTACGCTGAAGATATCCCTGTCTTCCTCGACCAGTTGGCCGCCTTTGAATCGCATCCTGCTGTCAAATGCCGAACTATTCGGATAGCTCGCCGCGAGAACGGCCAGCGTATCAGCCGCCTGCGTGTCGAGGCCAAGCTTTCGCAGGATCTCGACCTGGAGCGTCAGGGCCTCCTCGACGGCTTGAGTCTGTGGTAGGTTCTGGATCACGTAAGCGGTCCTCGCAGCTGCTGCAATGAAGGCCTGACGGCGAACGTAATAGCGGGCAACGAATAGTTCGTGCTGCGCGAGACGCTCCTTGATCGCTATCATGCGCTGTCGTGCATCAGCCGCATAATCGCTGGCCGGGAAGCGCTCAACCAGCGTGGAAAAGTCCCGAAAGGCTTCTCGAGCCTTGCCCGGGTCTCGTGAGTTCGGGTCCACTGGCAGATAACGCTGCCCCAGCCCTACGTCTGTGTAAAAATTGGTCAGGCCTCTAAGATAGTAAGCATAGTCCACTTGGTCGCTATCCGGGTGAAGCCGAATGAATCGATCGGCCGCACTGGCGGCGAGCTCCGGCTGGAGTGAATTGTAGCGGGCATAAATCAGATCCAGCTGAGCCTGTTCCGCATAGCGTCCGAAAGGATGGTAGGTCTCGAGATCCTCCAGATACGCCGAAGCCTCAACGAAATTACCAGCATCGATGGCACGCTTGGCGCGCTGGTAATATTCTTTTTCACTTAAAACTTCAACCGGCGCAGTTGCGCAAGCGGAAAGCAGACCCAAAAAGATAAACACAATGGATAGCGCCCGGAAACCCATTGGAAAGGCTTTCCGTCTGCGTCGCAGGTTTTGCAAAGAAAGAGATAACATGAAAATTCCGCTTCAGGATTAGCAGGATCAGGCATTGGCTCAAGCGGTATGCTTACCACTCGCAACCCGATACCATTAGTATTGCATAACCACATCTTATACGCATAGCAGAGAGACCAGGGGATCCACCCGCCACCATGACAAATATGACATCAGAGGATGAGCTCGATCTCGACGACGTGACAGCTCAACCGACCCAGCTGGAACTGGATGAAACCTGCACCGTCGAATTGGGTGGCCAACGCTTCGATCTCGTCGCCCTGGCGATGATCAGTCAGCACTATGACGGCATCTCGCGCGCCAAGGTACAGCAGTGGATAGAGGACGGCACCTGTCTGCTCAACGGTGCGGCGTCGCGGTCAAAGCAGAAAGTCTATGCTGGTGATCAGTTGACGCTCAGCGTGACGCTCGCAGCTGAAGGTGACTGGGTGGCCCAGGAGATCCCGCTGGTCATCGTCTACGAAGATGAACATCTGCTGGTCATCGACAAGCCGGCGGGCATGGTCGTCCATCCCGCACCAGGCCATGCTGATGGTACGCTGGTCAACGCGGTGCTCCACCATTCAGAAGGGCAGCGCCTCCTGCCACGGGCCGGTATCGTGCACAGGCTCGATAAAGACACGACTGGTCTCATGGTCGTGGCCAAGACCCTGCTTGCTCAAAGCAGCCTCATCGAGCAGCTCAGGACCCGGTCCATGGGTCGACATTACTATGCCATTTGCAAAGGTGTTCCAATTTCCGCTGGCAAGGTCGACGCGCCAATCGGTCGTGACCCGTCGAATCGTCAGCGTATGGGCATAGTGGGCGGCGGCAAACCAGCTGTTACACATTATCGTGTAGTGGCCAGGCACAACCACTGCGCCGAACTCATGCTCAAGCTGGAAAGCGGCCGCACGCACCAAATACGGGTGCACATGCAACATGCCGGCTTCGCCCTCGTCGGGGATCCGCTTTACATGAAGATGCGCGGTAGTTGGCTTCGCGGCATGGATCCGGTACTGAAGCAGACATTGGCCGAGTTCCCACGGCAGGCTCTTCATGCCACCGAACTGAATCTGCTTCATCCAGCCACAGAGGAGCCCATGTCATGGACCTCCCCGATACCCGACGATCTCGTCGCGCTTCAGAAAGCCCTGCGGGCAAGTGACAAGGCAGCCAAACAGGCCTCGCAGATTTGAGTGGCCGCATCAGCAAATGGAACGGCTTTTGATCGTGGGGCAAGCGTTGAGTGTCATCGAACCGAGCTGGGCAGCGCCACCATGCGTTCACGCCTTTACCACGCAGCGCACCGGTGGTGTCAGCCAGGCGCCCTATGACAGTCTGAACCTCGGTACACATGTCGGTGACGACTCAGCTGCTGTCTTGCAGAATCGAAGTCGTCTCTGGACGGCAGTGCAGCTGAGGTCGCCCTCGGTTGCCGATATCAGCTGGCTGAATCAGGTGCATGGGACCTGTGTGGCGGGCCCAGGCACCACTGTGGCCGAGGCAGATGCACTATTCACCAGCAGTAAGGGCCGGGTCCTGGCCGTTATGACGGCCGATTGTCTGCCAGTGTTCATTGCCGCTGCGGACGGTAGTGAAGTCGCCGTTGCGCATGCGGGCTGGCGCGGGCTCGCCGAGGGTGTTTTACAATCCACAGTTGAGCGGTTTTCGAGCAAGCCATCGTCACTCCTTGCCCATCTCGGGCCGGCAATAGGGCCTGGCGCCTTTGAAGTCGGTGAAGATGTTCGCTCAGTCTTCCTCGCCAGAGCCCAGACTCATGAGGTGGCGTTCCAGCCAGCGCGAGATCGGGACGGGCGCCGATACTGGTGCGATATCTACACGTTGGCGAGGCAGATCCTCATGGAATATGGGATCAGCGCCATAAGCGGCGGCAGTGAATGCACCTTCACGCAGTCCGAGCGCTACTTCTCCTACCGCCGTGACGGGCGCACAGGCCGTATGGCGAGCATCATCTGGCTTGATTAAATAGTCGACGATCCCCATAACTGTTGCAGAACCGAATGATCGGTAAACAACAGTTTCAAAGGGCACTCTATGCGTTTCGACAAGTTCACCAGTCGTCTTCAGGCCGCCCTGGCGGAGGCGCAATCTCTCGCGCTTGGTCGCGACCACAACTTTATTGAACCCGTCCACCTGCTCAGCGTTCTGCTGAATCAGCAGGGTGGCAGTACTCGTCCAATTCTGCAGCAAGCCGGCGTCAATGTCGTCGGCCTCAAGCGCGATATCGACCAGGCGCTCGACGATCTGCCGCAGGTTCAGTCCAGCGACGGCGACGTCCACGCCTCCAACGATCTTGGCCGGCTGCTGAACCAGACCGACAAGCTCTCGCAGCAGAAAGGCGACCAATTCATTTCCAGTGAATTGCTGCTGCTCGCCGCCATCCAGAACAGCGGTAAACTCAAGGAAATCCTCGAGAGAAACGGAGCTACAAAACAGGGGCTCGAAAAAGCTATCGATACGATCCGGGGTGGCGAATCCGTGCAGGACGCAAATGCCGAAGAAAGCCGTCAGGCGCTCGACAAGTACACTATTGATCTCACTGCCAGTGCCCGGGCCGGCAAACTTGACCCCGTCATCGGGCGTGATGACGAAATCCGCCGCACTATCCAAGTGCTTCAGCGCCGTCGCAAGAACAACCCGGTGCTCATCGGCGAACCCGGCGTGGGCAAGACGGCTATCGTTGAGGGTCTCGCCCAGCGCATAGTCAACGGTGAAGTACCAGAAGGTCTCAAGGACAAGCGCGTTCTATCGCTGGACATGGGCTCGCTTATTGCCGGAGCGAAATTCCGCGGTGAATTCGAAGAGCGCCTTAAAGCCGTGCTCAACGAGCTCTCCAAGCTGGAAGGTCAGGTCATTCTCTTCATTGACGAGCTTCACACCATGGTGGGCGCCGGCAAAGGTGAAGGTGCCATGGACGCAGGCAACATGCTCAAGCCAGCACTTGCCCGCGGAGAGCTTCACTGCGTAGGTGCCACAACGCTGAATGAATACCGCGAATTCATCGAAAAGGACGCAGCGCTTGAACGACGATTCCAGAAGGTATTGGTCAATGAACCCAGTGTCGAGGACACCATAGGCATCCTTCGCGGTCTCAAGGAGCGTTATGAGGTCCACCACGGCGTTGATGTGACCGACAGTGCCATCCTGGCCGCGGCCAAATTGTCACATCGGTATATTACCGACCGGCAGCTACCAGACAAGGCGATTGACCTCATCGACGAAGCGGCAAGCCAGATCCGTATGGAAATCGACTCCAAGCCAGAGCCCCTGGACCGGCTCGAGCGCAAGTTGATTCAGCTGAAAATGCAGCGGGAGGCGCTGAAGAAAGAAAGTGAGGAATCTTCGCGGCGTTCGCTACGTGAGCTTGAAGAGCAGATCAGTGGTATGGAACGGGAGTTCGCCGACCTCGAGGAGGTTTGGAATGCTGAAAAAGCTTCAGTTCAAGGCGCCCAGCACATCAAAAGCCAGCTCGAGCAGGCCCGGGTCGATCTCGATCAGGCCCGCCGTAGCGGCGACCTGGCGCTGATGTCAGAGCTGCAATACGGCCGGATCCCACAGCTTGAGAAGCAGCTGACAGCCGCCTCCGAAGCTGATCTTACAGAGCTCAAGCTGCTCCGCAATCGTGTGTCAGAAGAAGAAGTTGCCGAGGTTGTGTCGAAGTGGACCGGCATTCCTGTCAGCAAAATGCTTGAAGGCGAGCGCGATAAACTGCTTCGCATCGAGGAAGCTTTGCACGACAGGGTGATCGGCCAGAACGAGGCCGTGGAAGCTGTCGCCAACGCAGTGCGCCGCTCGCGAGCTGGGCTGAGCGATCCAAACAGACCAAACGGCTCCTTTCTCTTCCTTGGCCCAACCGGCGTAGGCAAGACAGAGCTGTGCAAGTCACTTGCCGAGTTCCTCTTCGACAGCGACGACGCGATGGTCAGGATAGACATGTCGGAGTTCATGGAGAAGCACTCGGTCGCGCGTTTGATCGGTGCCCCTCCTGGCTACGTCGGCTACGAGCAGGGCGGCTATCTCACAGAGGCCGTGCGCCGTCGGCCGTATTCGGTGCTGCTCCTCGACGAAGTCGAGAAGGCTCACCCGGATGTCTTCAATATTCTGCTTCAGGTGCTGGAAGATGGCCGTCTGACCGACGGGCAGGGCAGAACAGTGGACTTCCGCAACACGGTTATCGTGATGACATCCAACCTGGGGTCCGACATCATCCAGGCTATGGGGGGTTCAGGTATCGAAGCGGAAAAAGACTACGCCGCCACCAAGGAAGCGGTACTGGAAGTGGTTAGTCGACACTTCAGGCCAGAGTTCGTCAACAGGATCGATGAAGTGGTGGTCTTCCACAAGCTGACCTCGAAGCAGATCTCCGGCATCGCGGCGATCCAGCTTGAAAACCTCAATCGGCGTTTGGCTGAGCAGGATATCAGCCTTAAGGTCAGTGATGAGGCGTTGGAGTTCCTGGCTGAAGCCGGCTTCGATCCGGTGTACGGCGCAAGACCTCTCAAGCGGGCGATTCAGCAACGCCTGGAGAACGCGCTAGCTCAGGGTCTGCTGGAGGGGCGCTTCCAGAGAGGTGATGTGATAACCGTAGACAAGGCAGGGGACGCGCTGAAGTTTGGAACTGCTACTTAACGAAGGCACTGGACAGACCGGTGCGATGCGCCGGTCTGTCGCCTGAACGCTATTCGCTGCAGTTTTCCTGAAGATCAGTGGCGATCTTCGCACGCTTTTCCACGATCTCTTCTGCAGTCAGATAGCGCCGCTCGCCTTCTTCCTCGACCTGGATTCGAGCGTTCTCCTGAATCGTCTTCATGTTACCCCGCAGAGCCTCACAGCGAGCCTGCTTCTTGTTCATGGCCTCTGTGGTTTCGGCATCTATCTTTGACTGCACCTCATCGATCTGCTGTTTCTTCTCCAGCGCATCAATTTGCGACTGCAGTTCGGGCTTCACCGTGTAGGCACCGTCACCCTCTCCTGACTGGCTCTCCTGATTGGCAGGCTTACTTGCAGTCGTGCCCACCTTCATCTTTTCAGCATCCTTGGAAGGCTTCTTGTCCGAGTAGTGGGTGACGCCATTCTCGTCGGTCCACTTGTACACGCTGCCAGCCATCGCTGACGGGGCGCTGCAAAGAGCCGCGGCACTCATCAAAATGCCTATCATCCGAAACTTTTGTCCGAGAGTCTGGCTCGAAAATGGCCTCATTCCGGAATCCTCCTGCAAGATGTGGTGTCGTGACAACGACCGTAACGATGTTGATATCAACTCAGCATAGGTCAGTGTTTGACCCGCCGCCATGCGCTGAAGAAGGGTAATTGCGACCGCTTTAACGCTTAATTACGGAATTGTGGGCCAATTAACACCACGTCAGACTTGACTGTGGAAATTCAGCTGGCAGAATTACACATTGCTCGGTAGTCGGTTTCCGGCGGACACAATCTGCCTCTAAACGCGTGCTGCCGACCACACATCTCAAGATCAAAGCTATCTGAACTTATGGTCTTCCGCAAAATGCCGAACTGGCAGTCGCGTAGGGAACTCGACAGATTCAAGGTTTGTCGGGAGTCCTGCGTGTGGCAACAGTCGATTCACTCACGGTGTCGGCTGAGTGCTTCAGGCAGCGATGTTAGGCTGACCTGTGCCTGATTTGGCAGACAGTAACAATTCTGACGCTTGTAAAGCCCACCAGCAATTGCCGCTGACAGTGAAACGAATGGCTTCGGCCACTGAGACACACTTTCATTAGAGGAAACCAAGATGGCAGAAATGTTGTCTGGCGCCGATATGATCGTCCGCTTCCTGCAGGACGAAGGTATCGAATATATCTACGGCTACCCAGGTGGAGCTGCCCTGCACATCTACGATGCGATCTTCAGGCAGGATAAGGTCAAGCATATCCTGGTGCGGCACGAACAGGCGGCCACGCACATGGCCGACGGCTATGCGCGGGCATCTGGCAAGGCGGGTTGCGTGCTCGTGACCTCCGGCCCTGGCGCAACGAATACCATCACCGGTATCGCCACTGCCTATATGGATTCGATTCCAATGGTCGTGCTCTGCGGCCAGGTAGCCTCTCACCTGATCGGTGAGGACGCGTTCCAGGAAACTGACATGATGGGTGTTTCGCGCCCCATCGTTAAGCATAACCTGAGTGTGCGTAGTCCCGAAGAAATCCCGATGGTCCTGAAGAAGGCCTTCCATCTGGCTCAGACGGGCCGTCCTGGTCCTGTGGTAGTCGATATTCCCAAGGATATGACGACGCCGAATGAAAAGTTCGCCTACGAATATCCGAAGCGAATCAAGCTGCGATCTTACTCGCCGCCGACCAAAGGTCATGCCGGGCAAATTCGTAAGGCCATGGAGATGCTACAAAGCGCCCGCCGTCCCGTTGTCTACGCCGGCGGTGGCGTTATCCTGGGCAAGTCGAGCGAACTGCTGGTCCGACTGGTGCGTGAGTTGAACGTCCCAATCGTGCAGACGCTCATGGGGCTCGGCTGTTATCCCGCCAGTGACCGTCAGGCGCTCGGCATGCTTGGTATGCACGGCAGCTATGAAGCCAACATGACCATGCATAACAGCGATCTCGTCCTTGCGCTAGGTGTCCGCTTCGATGATCGCGTGACCAACGGCACAGAAAAGTTCTGTCCCGGCGCCAGGATCGTCCACGTCGACATCGACCCAGCATCGATTTCAAAGACAGTTCAGGTCGATGTGCCGATTGTCGGCCCGCTGTCCTCCGTTATCCCTGACATGCTCGAGGCACTCAAGGAAGTCGGTCCACACAAGGACAAGGACGCACTGGCAGCCTGGTGGAAGCAGATCGATACCTGGCGTAAGCATCATGGCGGTCGTTTCGTTGAGCAGGTTGGCGAAATTATCAAGCCACAGTACGCCATACAGATGTTGCACAAGGTCACTAAAGGTGATGCCTATATCACGTCTGACGTGGGTCAGCACCAGATGTTCGCCGCCCAGTATTATGGCTTCGACAAACCAAACCGCTGGATCAACAGTGGTGGTCTCGGCACCATGGGCTTTGGTCTCCCTGCAGCAATGGGTATCAAACTGCACTATCCCGATGCCGAAGTAGCCTGCGTTACCGGCGAGGGCAGCATCCAGATGAATATTCAAGAGCTCTCGACCTGTAAGCAGTTCGATCTGCCCGTCAAGATCATCAATATCAATAATCAGCGTCTCGGCATGGTCAAGCAGTGGCAGGACATGAACTACGAGGCTCGGCACTCCCACTCCTACATGGAGTCTCTGCCGGATTTCATGGCGCTGGCGCGAGCCTACGGCCATGAAGGTATTACGATTCGCAAAGCCAGCGAGCTTGAAGCCGGTCTCGAACAGGCCTTTGCGATGAAAGACAAGCTCGTATTCGTCGACATTTATGTCGATCCCGAAGAGCACGTCTATCCAATGCAGATTGCACGTGGCGCTATGAAAGATATGTGGCTCAGCAAGACGGAGAGGGTGTAGCCGGATGCGCAGAATATTGGCAATGCTGCTCGAAAACGAACCCGGCGCGCTCTCGCGAGTCGTCGGTCTGTTCTCACAGCGCAACTACAACATCGAAACCCTGACCGTAGCTGCGACCGAAGACCCGACACTGTCGCGTCTTACAGTTACCACCGCAGGGTCGGACAAGGTCATCGAGCAGATCACCAAGCAGCTCAACAAGCTGATTGAAGTGGTCAAGATCGTCGACCTGACGGAAGGCGCTCACATCGAGCGTGAGCTGATGCTCATCAAGATGAAGGCGACCGGCTCGCACAGAGCCGAAATCAAGCGCGTGACCGACATCTTCCGCGGTCAGATCGTCGACGTGACCAGTACGGTCTATACCGTGCAGCTCGTCGGCGACAGCGACAAGCTCGACGCCTTTATCCAGGCCATCGGCGCGGCATCCGTCATCGAAGTCGTCCGCTCAGGCGTCTCAGGTGTCGCACGCGGTGAAAAGACACTGTCGCTCTAGCGGCGAAAAACCACTTTTGACAATCAGTACAGAGGAGTAAGACATGCAGGTTTACTACGATAAGGATTGCGATCTCTCGATCATCCAGGGCAAGAAAGTCGCCATCATCGGCTACGGCTCGCAAGGCCATGCCCACGCTAACAATCTCAAGGACTCGGGTGTCGATGTCGTGGTTGGCCTGCGCAAGAGCTCGTCTTCGTGGAAGAAGGCTGAAGATGCCGGCCTTCGCGTCAGTGAAGTCGCTGAAGCTGTCAGCGCGTCTGACATCATCATGATCCTCACCCCGGACGAGTTCCAGTCGCAGCTGTACCGTGACGAAATCGAACCGAACCTGAAGCAGGGCGGCACACTGGCCTTCGCACACGGTTTCGCGATCCACTACAACCAGGTCGTGCCACGCAAAGATCTCGACGTCATCATGATCGCGCCGAAAGCACCTGGTCACACAGTGCGTTCAGAGTTCGTTAAAGGCGGCGGTATTCCTGATCTGATCGCGATCTTCCAGGACGCCTCAGGCAACGCCAAGAACGTCGCACTCTCCTACGCCTCAGGCGTCGGCGGTGGCCGCACCGGTATTATCGAAACCACGTTCAAGGACGAGACCGAAACCGACCTGTTCGGTGAGCAGGCCGTTCTGTGTGGCGGTGCCGTCGAACTGGTCAAGGCCGGCTTCGAAACACTGACCGAAGCGGGATATGCCCCTGAGATGGCCTACTTCGAGTGTCTCCACGAGCTCAAGCTGATCGTCGACCTCATGTACGAAGGCGGTATCGCCAACATGAACTACTCGATCTCCAACAACGCCGAGTACGGCGAGTACGTCACGGGCACCGAAATCATCAATGACCAGTCTCGTGCCGCCATGAAGAATGCCCTCAAGCGCATTCAGGAAGGTGAGTATGCGAAGATGTTCATTCAGGAAGGTGCAGCAAACTATCCTTCGATGACTGCACGTCGTCGTCTGAACGCCGAGCATCCAATCGAGAAAGTTGGCGAGAAGCTGCGTGGCATGATGCCATGGATCGCGTCCAACAAGATCGTTGATAAGAGCAAGAACTAACACTAGGCTGTGTCCTGTAGCCCACCCCTCGCCTTGAGCGGGTGGGCAGTGGTTCAAGCCTCGATTAGGGACGAATAAGCCTATGTCTGCCAAAGGAACGCCAGAAGATCAGCCGATAGATCCTTCGGTGAAGAATGAAAGTGATCCTGACGAAGTTTCCGAAGTAAAATCTCGCCGCCGTGGCGTGTATCTGTTACCAAACCTCCTAACGACTGCTTCGCTATTCTCAGGCTTCTACGCCATCGTTGCCGGTATGAACGGCCACTTCGAGAATGCAGCAATCGCTATCTTTGTGTCCATGGTGCTGGATGGCCTCGACGGCCGTGTTGCCAGGATGACGAATACTCAAAGCGCCTTCGGCGCCGAATACGACAGTCTGTCTGATATGGTGGCCTTCGGTGTCGCACCTGCACTGGTTGCGTTCTCCTGGGTGCTTTCCGACCTTGGAAAACTGGGGTGGATTGCCGCCTTCATCTACGTCGCGGGCGCAGCGCTTCGCCTTGCGCGATTCAATACTCAGATTGGCTCCACCGACAAGCGTTACTTCGTGGGTTTGCCCAGTCCATCAGCCGCCGCAATCGTGGCAGGCATGGTATGGGTCTTCCACCGCAGTGAGGTGTCGCCAACGCTAACTGGGGTTGCGGCAATTGTTGTCGCCGCTGCTGGTGCTCTGATGGTGAGTAACGTGCTGTACTACAGCTTCAAGGACCTCGACTTGAAAGGGCGAGTGCCATTTGTAAACGTGCTCATCATCGTTGGGCTTTTCGCGCTCATAGCTGTCGCCCCCGCGCAGATCTTATTCCTCACTTTCCTGCTATACACACTGTCTGGGCCAGTTATTTCGCTGAAGCGCAGGATTGGGAAGTCGTAGAGTAAAACTAACGAAGATGGCCTACTTCCGTCGCACCAGCAGCTACTTCTGCTGGTGCGGCTCCTGGAGGTAGGTCTTACACTCACCAGCACCAGCACCAGCACCAGCACCAGCACCAGCACCAGCACCAGCACCAGCACCAGCACCAGCACCAGCACCAGCACGCTCGAAAGACGCCCAACCAAAGCCAACTATAGAAACTGTCGCCACGTCGCCGATACTGCGCTATAATATTGGCCGGTCAAAGTTAGTGAAATGCGCCCAAGACAAGCCTCGAAAAATAAGTTAAAAATTTTTCGATTACACTGTTGACTTGGACGCCCAGAAGCGTAGAATTGCGCTCCTCTTCAAGGCGAACACGAAACACCGGACGCCAAGAAGACCGCTCTTTAACATAGATATCAAGCAATTTGTGTGGGTGCTTACCGGTACTGTTCTGATAAGAATGGTCAAGGTAAACACTGAAGCAATTCAGTAGTTTTAAACTTGCCATTGATGAAGTTATTTAGTTTTGATGATTTAAACTGAAGAGTTTGATCATGGCTCAGATTGAACGCTGGCGGCAGGCTTAACACATGCAAGTCGAGCGGTAGCAGGCCTTCGGGTGCTGACGAGCGGCGGACGGGTGAGTAATGCATAGGAATCTGCCTGGTAGTGGGGGATAGCCCGGGGAAACCCGGATTAATACCGCATACGCCCTACGGGGGAAAGGATGGGATCTTCGGACCATCCGCTATCAGATGAGCCTATGTCGGATTAGCTAGTTGGTGGGGTAAAGGCTCACCAAGGCGACGATCCGTAACTGGTCTGAGAGGATGATCAGTCACACTGGAACTGAGACACGGTCCAGACTCCTACGGGAGGCAGCAGTGGGGAATATTGGACAATGGGGGCAACCCTGATCCAGCCATGCCGCGTGTATGAAGAAGGCCTTCGGGTTGTAAAGTACTTTCAGTGGTGAGGAAGGGTAAGTCGTTAATAGCGGCTTACATTGACGTTAGCCACAGAAGAAGCACCGGCAAACTCCGTGCCAGCAGCCGCGGTAATACGGAGGGTGCGAGCGTTAATCGGAATTACTGGGCGTAAAGCGCGCGTAGGCGGTTATACAAGCGAGATGTGAAATTCCCGGGCTTAACCTGGGGACTGCATTTCGAACTGTATGGCTAGAGTTTTGGAGAGGAGAGTAGAATTCCCAGTGTAGCGGTGAAATGCGTAGAGATTGGGAGGAATACCAGTGGCGAAGGCGGCTCTCTGGCCAAAAACTGACGCTGAGGTGCGAAAGCGTGGGGATCAAACAGGATTAGATACCCTGGTAGTCCACGCTGTAAACGATGATCACTAGCCGTTGGAAGATTTAATCTTCAAGTGGCGCAGCTAACGCGATAAGTGATCCGCCTGGGGAGTACGGCCGCAAGGTTAAAACTCAAATGAATTGACGGGGGCCCGCACAAGCGGTGGAGCATGTGGTTTAATTCGAAGCAACGCGAAGAACCTTACCTGGCCTTGACATCCTGCGAACCCTCTAGAGATGGAGGGGTGCCTTCGGGAGCGCAGAGACAGGTGCTGCATGGCTGTCGTCAGCTCGTGTTGTGAAATGTTGGGTTAAGTCCCGTAACGAGCGCAACCCTTGTCCTTATTTGCCAGCACGTAATGGTGGGAACTTTAGGGAGACTGCCGGTGACAAACCGGAGGAAGGTGGGGACGACGTCAAGTCATCATGGCCCTTACGGCCAGGGCTACACACGTGCTACAATGGGGCGTACAGAGGGATGCAAAGCCGCGAGGTGGAGCGAATCTCACAAAGCGTCTCGTAGTCCGGATTGGAGTCTGCAACTCGACTCCATGAAGTCGGAATCGCTAGTAATCGCGAATCAGAATGTCGCGGTGAATACGTTCCCGGGCCTTGTACACACCGCCCGTCACACCATGGGAGTGGATTGCACCAGAAGTAGGTAGTCTAACCTTCGGGGGGACGCTTACCACGGTGTGGTTCATGACTGGGGTGAAGTCGTAACAAGGTAGCCGTAGGGGAACCTGCGGCTGGATCACCTCCTTAAACGCACGTCAGTCAGTGCCGGTTAAGTACCCACAACAAATTGCTTGATATAGTCGTACTTCAAGAGATGGTCTGACGAGTGAAAGGCCTGGACAGTTCTGGGTCTGTAGCTCAGGTGGTTAGAGCGCACCCCTGATAAGGGTGAGGTCGGTGGTTCGAGTCCACCCAGACCCACCAGAATTCCGCAACTCTTCGTTGGCGCGCTGCTCACATAGCAGGCTATGCATCGCAGCACGCCGCCTCGATTTGTAAAATTCTGGCCCAACGTTCCTCAGTCAGTTACCTACCTGTTTGCTTTTGTGTTTCTTCGGAAGCCAAGACAAGTTAGGGGCTATAGCTCAGCTGGGAGAGCGCTTGGTTTGCATCCAAGAGGTCTGCGGTTCGATCCCGCATAGCTCCACCATTACTGCAATACTCTTGAACACTACGACAACCACTGGTTTGACCAAAGCAGCTGATGGCTTCTTTGGTCAACCCACGGGTTGATGCTCTTTAACAATTTGGACAAGCTGAAGTAAACAACGAGTGGATAATTCTGACTTTGGTCAGATGAGATTCACGCGGAGTTTTACTGTAGTTGTACTCAGACGCAATACCGGCGATAGATTGTAGCAATACAATACATCGTGTTTGTGTCAGCAGAGAATCAGCAATGACGAATGACCTGTAGCAAGGTGTTCTGTAAAGGATGCGTTTGTTTTGGGTTATATAGTCAAGTGAATAAGCGCACAGGGCGGATGCCTTGGCAACTGGAGGCGATGAAGGACGTATGAGCCTGCGATAAGGTTCGGGGAGCTGGCAAACAAGCTATGATCCGGACATTTCCGAATGGGGCAACCCACTGCTTTTGAGCAGTATCATTTCCCGTACGGGAGGTGAGGCGAACCTGGAGAACTGAAACATCTAAGTACCCAGAGGAAAAGACATCAATAGAGATTCCCCAAGTAGCGGCGAGCGAACGGGGACCAGCCGATGTTATTTGTGTTAGAAGAACGACCTGGGAAGGTCGACCAGAGAGGGTGATAGTCCCGTATTCGAAAACACTTTTGACACGCATTAAGTAGGTCGGAGCACGTGGAATTCTGACTGAAGACGGGGGGACCATCCTCCAAGGCTAAATACTCCCAGTTGACCGATAGTGAACCAGTACCGTGAGGGAAAGGCGAAAAGAACCCCGGAGAGGGGAGTGAAATAGACCCTGAAACCCTGTGCGTACAAGCAGTCGGAGCAGACTTGTTCTGTGACGGCGTACCTTTTGTATAATGGGTCAGCGACTTACGTTTGGTAGCGAGCTTAACCGAATAGGGGAGGCGTAGGGAAACCGAGTCTGAATAGGGCGAATTAGTTGCTGGACGTAGACCCGAAACCGAGTGATCTAGCCATGGGCAGGTTGAAGGTTGAGTAACATCAACTGGAGGACCGAACCGTAATCTGTTGAAAAAGATTCGGATGACCTGTGGCTGGGGGTGAAAGGCCAATCAAACTCGGAGATAGCTGGTTCTCCCCGAAAGCTATTTAGGTAGCGCCTTGGACGAATACCACCGGGGGTAGAGCACTGTTTGGGCTAGGGGGTCATCCCGACTTACCAACCCCATGCAAACTCCGAATACCGGTGAGTACTATCCAGGAGACACACGGCGGGTGCTAACGTCCGTCGTGAAAAGGGAAACAACCCAGACCGCCAGCTAAGGTCCCCAAGTACCAGTTAAGTGGGAAACGATGTGGGAAGGCTCAGACAGCTAGGAGGTTGGCTTAGAAGCAGCCATCCTTTAAAGAAAGCGTAATAGCTCACTAGTCGAGTCGGCCTGCGCGGAAGATGTAACGGGGCTAAACTGGTCACCGAAGCTGCGGATGTATCTTAGGATACGTGGTAGGGGAGCGTTCTGTAAGCCGATGAAGGTGTGTTGAGAAGCATGCTGGAGGTATCAGAAGTGCGAATGCTGACATGAGTAACGAAAAGGGGAGTGAAAAACTTCCCCGCCGGAAGACCAAGGGTTCCTGCGCAACGCTTTTCGGCGCAGGGTGAGTCGGCCTCTAAGGCGAGGGTGAAAACCGTAGTCGATGAGAAACGAGTTAATATTCTTGTACTTAATTTAACTGCGATGTGGTGACGGAGAAGGCTAGGCCAGCGCACTGTTGGATGTGCGTTTAAGGTTGTAGGCTGGAGGTTCAGGTAAATCCGGATCTCCTTAAGGCTGAGGACTGAATACGAGCCCTTTTTTGGGCGAAGTGGTTGATGCCAGGCTTCCAGGAAAAGCCACTAAGCTTCAGGTTAAATTGAACCGTACCCCAAACCGACACAGGTGGTCAGGTAGAGAATACCGAGGCGTATGAGACAACTTGGGTGAAGGAACTAGGCAAAATGGTGCCGTAACTTCGGGAGAAGGCACGCTGGTTTTGGTGAAGGACTTGCTCCGTAAGCTGAGACCAGTCGAAGATACCAGGCCCCTGCGACTGTTTATTAAAAACACAGCACTCTGCCAACACGAAAGTGGACGTATAGGGTGTGACGCCTGCCCGGTGCTGGAAGGTTAATTGATGGGGTTAGCGTAAGCGAAGCTCTTGATCGAAGCCCCAGTAAACGGCGGCCGTAACTATAACGGTCCTAAGGTAGCGAAATTCCTTGTCGGGTAAGTTCCGACCTGCACGAATGGCGTAACGATGGGGGCGCTGTCTCCACCCAAGACTCAGTGAAATTGAAATCGCAGTGAAGATGCTGTGTATCCGCGGCTAGACGGAAAGACCCCGTGAACCTTTACTATAGCTTCACAGTGAACTTTGAGCCTGCTTGTGTAGGATAGGTGGGAGGCTTTGAAGCGGTGACGCCAGTCATCGTGGAGCCATCCTTGAAATACCACCCTGGCATGTTTGAGGTTCTAACTCCGGTATAACGGTACCGAGGACACTGTGTGGTGGGTAGTTTGACTGGGGCGGTCTCCTCCTAAAGAGTAACGGAGGAGCACGAAGGTGCGTTAAGTACGGTCGGACATCGTACGGTTAGTGTAATGGCATAAACGCGCTTAACTGCGAGACGGACAGGTCGAGCAGGTACGAAAGTAGGTCATAGTGATCCGGTGGTTCTGAATGGAAGGGCCATCGCTCAACGGATAAAAGGTACTCCGGGGATAACAGGCTGATACCGCCCAAGAGTTCACATCGACGGCGGTGTTTGGCACCTCGATGTCGGCTCATCACATCCTGGGGCTGAAGCCGGTCCCAAGGGTATGGCTGTTCGCCATTTAAAGTGGTACGCGAGCTGGGTTTAGAACGTCGTGAGACAGTTCGGTCCCTATCTGCCGTGGACGTTGGAAATTTGAGAAGAGCTGCTCCTAGTACGAGAGGACCGGAGTGGACGAACCGCTGGTGTTCGGGTTGTCATGCCAATGGCATTGCCCGGTAGCTACGTTCGGACGGGATAACCGCTGAAAGCATCTAAGCGGGAAGCCCCCTTCAAGATGAGATTTCCCGAATCCTTGAGATTCATAAGGGCCCTTAGAGACTATGAGGTTGATAGGTTGGGTGTGTAAGTGCTGTGAGGCATTGAGCTAACCAATACTAATTGCCCGAATGGCTTGACTATATAACGCCAAAGCAAAGGCGGTCAGATTTTCTCTGACACAAACAGGTATTGCGACTGCGCAAGCACCTGGTACAACTACACAGCTTGTCTAATTGTTGAAGACACCAAACACCGCTCTGGTTGCGTCGATCATCGCAGCCAGGGTGTTGTCGGAAAGACTGGTACAGAACGTCCTCTGCCATGGATGGCAGAGGGAGCCTACATGGATGTATGCACGGCGATTCTGTACCGGTCATTCCGACAACAGCCTCTACGGAGGCAACCAGTTTTGCCTGATGATCATGGCGGACGTGAACCACCTGAATCCATTCCGAACTCAGTAGTGAAACCGTCCAGCGCCGATGGTAGTGTGGCACTTGCCCATGCGAGAGTAGGTCGTTGTCAGGCATCTACACCGAAAGCCCCGCTGCGAACGCAGCGGGGCTTTTTTTATGCGCTTTAATAAGCTTCAGCATTCCTTTCGGCAGTTTGGCGTTAGGGCGGTTTGACGCTGATATTGATCTTCAGTCCGTGGATATTTGGCAGAGATCACACTTGCAGTTCCGCAGTCGAGCATTCGAAAACCATCTACGCCGGTAAGCTACGCCCTCAAAACTTACGGGTAGTGGGATGTGTATCTTTCCTCCGTGGGAGATCCTGATTAAAACAACAATGTCAGGATCATGCTCATGGGAATCCTTCTCCATATCCTCCAATGGCACGCCGCTAAACTCAAAGCTGCTGCGCTCGTATTTCTCGCACTTTCAGTACTGACTGCTTGCAAGGAGCGGCCAATACAGGATGAGATCTTCTATTTCGTTATCCCTGATCGCTTCAGTAACGGCGATCCAGCCAACGACACCGGCGGCCTGGCAGCTGATAAAGAAGTCAGCGGCTTGGATCCGACTGATGCAAACTACTTCCACGGTGGTGACCTGAGAGGTCTGTACAACAAGCTCGACTATCTCAAGAACATGGGCGTCACGTCGATCTGGATGACGCCTATTTTCAAGAATCGCCCTACCCAACCAGGCAGCGCGGGCTATCACGGCTACTGGACGCTCGATTACACGACGGTTGATCCGCATCTCGGCACCAATAAGGAGCTGGCTGCGTTCATCAAGCATGCCCATCGCAAAGGCATGAAGGTGTTCTTCGACATCGTTATTAATCATACCGCCGATGTTATCGCCTACGATGAGTGCCACAACCCTGACGGGAAACTGCTCGAGGGCCTGACGACCTGTCCATACACCGACACAAGTAATCCAGCCTATACGCCCTTCGTCCCTGCGGGCCTGGAGGATGCAAAGACGCCTGACTGGCTGAATGATCCTTCTGTTTACAACAATCGCGGAGACAGTACTTTTGCAGGCGAGTCCAGCATTCTGGGCGACTTCTATGGCCTCGACGATCTCAACACGGCTGACTCGCGTGTGGTCAGTGGTATGGGTGAAATCTTCAAGTTCTGGATCAGGGAGTTCGGTATTGATGGTTTCCGCCTGGATACGGTCAAGCACGTGGATCTGAGTTTCTGGCAGCAGTGGGCGCCAGAAATCAAGGCCTATGCCGCCTCCAAAGGTATTGATGACTTCTTCATGTTCGGCGAAGTCTTTGATGGCAGTCCGCGGGTGGTATCGCGGTATACCACCACTGGCAAGCTGCAGAGTGCGCTGGATTTTGGGGCCTACTTCGCGAGCAAGGACGTATTTGCCGGAACTGCCGGTACGGAGCGTCTGGCTGAACTCTTCAGAGAAGATGACTGGTACGCTGATGCGGATAGTGATGCCAGCAGTCTCATGACCTTTACTGGCAACCATGACGTAGGTCGAATAGGCGGAGATATCCAGCGGGCATTTCCAGACGAAAGCGATGCCCAGCATCTCGCGCGCTTGCAGATGGCTTATGCCCTGAACTACTTCGGTCGCGGCGTACCAGTGGTGTACTACGGTGACGAACAGGGTTTCACCGGTGCAGGCGGTGACGGGGATGCGAGACAGGACATGTTTGCCTCGCAGGTCGCGAGCTACAACGATGACGACCTGATTGGAACCGACAGTACGACAGCCGACAATAATTTTTCCACCAAGCACCCGATGTATCGGACGCTGCGCGCCTATGCAAAGATTCTGGATCGTCACAAGCCTTTGCGTTACGGCCAGATGTTTGTCCGAAGCGCTTCGAGCGAGCCAGGTATCTTCGCCTTTTCGAGAGTATGGCAGGAGGATCCTAACGAATACCTTGTGGTGATGAATACGTCGACAGAGCCGAAGGAACTGTCTCTGGCGGGCACGAGTGACCGCTATGATCGCGTCTTCGGTTCAGACACCAGTAAAAGGCTGGAGGCAGATGCTGCGGGTGAAATAGTCGTTGAAATGCCTGCCCTGTCCGTAGCGATCTACCGAGCCAAGACTGAGGTGAGCGCAGCCGCACCTGAAATGATCACGATCAATCTGGATGAGAGCCGGAAGGTTAGCGGCCGGTTCGAGATTCCAGTCATTGCTGAATGGGCCCAGGCGCCAGTGCTGCCGATGACGGCCGTGAAGCTTCAGCTGCAGAATGCTGCGGGTGAGTTCGAGACTGTCGCCACTGATGCGGTGCCAGATCGAGTTGGTGTGGACGGTGAGTCTTTGCTGAGATACCGCGCGGTGTACTCGGCTGACGATCTGGAAGAAGGCGCGATGCTCACGTTTCGAGCGGTCGCAGAGTCGGCAAAGGGTGCCAAGCTGATCTCCGAGACTTCGACAGTCGAAGTTGGTCTCGAGCCGGGTCTGACGGTGCGCTTCCGGAAGCCTGCCGCTTGGGGTAATGAGGTCAATATTTACTATTGGAATGCTGATCCTTCACCTGCGGTTGAGTGGCCTGGTGTGCCGGCGACAGCGCTCGGTGACGGTATCTACGAGTTCCAGTTTGCCGATGGTACGGCGGCTGCAAATCTTATCTTCAATGATGGCGCCGGTAATCAGACTGCTGACTTGTTCCGTGATGCTGATGGCTGTTTCGACAGCGCTGCATGGGCCGATACCTGCGGTGATGGAGGTGGCGATGGCGGCGGTAGTGATGGCTCGTTCTCGATCTATTTCCAGAAGCCGGCAGCCTGGGCGAAAGCGCAGATCTACTACTGGAATCCGACAGGCTCTGCTGAGCCGGTGACTTGGCCTGGTGTCGAGATGACGCTGATAGGGGAAGACTGGTACAAGTTCGTCTTCCCGGCAGGTGTGACCGCTTCCAACATCATCTTTAATGATGGTGCTGGCGCCCAAACCTCTGATCTTTTCCGCGAAGGTACTGGCTGTTTCGACTTTGCCACGACGGCCTGGACCGACACCTGTGACTATCCTGCGCCCGGGCTGCGCGTTCGTTTCAAGCGACCTGCCACCTGGGGCACGGACGTCAACATCTACTGGTTCAACGCCAATGGTGAGACGCCAGCGATTGAATGGCCCGGTGTGCCCGCAATCTCGCTCGGTAATGACTGGTATGAGTATCAGTTCCCAAGCAGCGTGACGGCCAGCAATCTCATCTTCAACGATGGTCAGGGGAACCAGACCGCGGATCTGTTCCGGGATAGTGATGGCTGCTTCGGTGAGACTGGCAATGAATGGACGGATAGCTGCGATATCCCTGAGTTCAGACCGGTTGAAATCGTCGGTGCAAAGGCGCACTGGCTCGAGCCTGGCCGTCTCGCATGGCGAACTGCGTCGACAGAAGTTGCCAGCGTCAGGCTGCTTAGTTCAGAAACCGCCGCTATCACCGTGGTAGAGCAGGATGGTGCCGAGACTATAGGTGGCGAGACTCAAGCGGTGGATGTGAGCTCAGGCGGTGCACTTTCGGCTGCGACGCTCGCAAAATTCCCGCATTTGGCTGCAGCGCCTGTATTTAGCATGGACCTGTCTGACGAGCAGGCGAAAGCACTACTCAGCACACAGCTGGTAGCGGTGGCCTACGATGAAGCGGGCGCTTTCTTGGAGGCAACTCGAGTGCAGGTGCCCGGCGTCATTGATGCACTTTACACGACCGATGCTCAACTGGGTCCGGTCTTCGAGGGCGGGTTGCCAGTGGTTCGGGTGTGGGCACCTACCGCGCAAGCCTTGAAGCTGAAGCTGTATGACGCAGATAAAAATCTGCTTCAGACATTGGAAGCTGACCGGGTCGACAATGGCCTGTATACCTTCAATGGCAGCAGCGACTGGACCGATCTCTTCTACCGTTTTGAAGTAAGGGTTTATCAGCCAGCGAGTGGCGCAGTCGAAACCTATGAGGTCACCGACCCTTATTCACTCAGCCTGAGCACCGACTCGCTTTACAGTCAGCTGGTGGATATCGCCAATGACGAAAGCCTGAAGCCTGCCGGTTGGGACGGTCTCGTGAAGCAGCTGCCGGCCTTCAAAGACATCACGCTGTACGAAGGCCATGTGCGTGACTTCAGTGCAACTGACGAATCAGTGCCTGAAGCATTGAGAGGCAAGTACTTAGCGTTTACTTACAACGGTCGCAATGGCAAGCCGAAGTCTGCGGGTATGCAGCATCTGGAGAACCTCAAGGCTGCAGGTCTCACACACTTCCATGTGCTTCCAGTAAACGACATTGCGTCAGTGAAGGAGAATCCTGCCGATCGCGTTGATCTGAATGATCCTTACAGCCGACTCTGCACCAAGGTTTCTGTTGAATCCGTGCAGGCTGGATGTGCAGAGTTTGGTGACACGCCAATTGGCGAGGTCTTTGCCGATCTGGTGGCGACAGATCCAGTGACCCAGCGTCTGCAGGCCATCAACTACGATTCACGTCTGGACGGATTTCCGGGTGTGGACGGTTTCAACTGGGGCTACGACCCTTACCATTTCCTCGCACCGGAAGGCAGCTATGCAACCGATCCTGACGGCAAGACCCGCATTCGCGAGCTGCGTGAAATGGCGATGGCGCTGGACGAGATCGGTCTGAAACTGGTCGTGGATGTGGTTTATAACCACACCTATGGCTCGGGCCTTTCCGATCAGTCGGTGCTGGACAAGCTGGTACCTGGCTATTATCACAGACTTAACGCGACCTCAGGCGCTGTCGAGACTTCAACCTGCTGCGATAATACAGCTGCCGAACATGAAATGATGGCGCACCTGATGAAGCAGGCTGTGACCACCTGGGCGAAGTACTACAAGATTGACGCATTCCGTTTCGATCTCATGGGGCACCATCCGAAAACTGTCATGGAGGAGATCCAGGCCACACTGGCAGAGCTCACGCCAGCCAAGGATGGGGTTGAGGGCGACAAGGTCTACCTCTACGGTGAAGGCTGGGACTTCGGTGAGGTTGCAGGTGGACAGCGCTTCGAACAAGCAACACAGTTCAACATGGCTGGCACCGGCGTTGGTACCTTCAATGACCGCCTGAGGGACGGCGTGCGCGGCGGAAACTTCACCGATCGCGGCAGAGCTCAGGGCTTCGCCAATGGAAACGAGACCTATCCTAATGGTGTAACGCCAGGTGCGGGCGCTTTGAGCGACCAGGCCGATCGAATCAGGATTGGACTTGCTGGCAATCTGGCTGATTATCCGTTCGTGAGCAACACAGGCACAGTCACAACCGGGCTTGATTATTCGGGCGTTGGTTACACGGCTGATCCGCAGGAAAACATCGTTTACGTGGACAAGCACGACAACGAAACGCTGTGGGATAACACCCAGGCGAAGCTGCCGGACGACCTGCAGATGGATGCGCGTGTGCGTGTGCATCTGCTCAGTCAGGCTTTCGTGAACCTGGCTCAGGGCGTGCCGTTCCACCAGATGGGCACGGATCTGTTACGGTCCAAATCGATGGATCGTGACAGTTTCGATGCCGGCGATTGGTTCAACAAGGTCGACTTCACTGGCCAGTCGAACAACTGGGCTGTGGGCCTGCCCTCTGAAGACAAGAACGTCGAGCGCTGGCCGGTGATGCGGGAGATCATGAGCAATCCGAACATCGATCCCCAGCCTGTCCATATTCAGCGCGCTGCAACGCTGTTCCAGGAGCAGTTGGCGCTGCGCTACTCGAGCCCCCTGTTCCGTCTGGACAATGCAGATGACGTCATCAATCGACTTGGCTTCCTGAACACTGGCACGAGTCAGACGCCGGGTCTGATCGCCATGACCATCAGTGACGGCGAGTGTGCGGGAATAGATCTCGACCCGGCTTATGAGGGGCTGGTTGTGATGTTCAACGCCGATGACGACACCGTTACATATCGTGCAGACAGCCTGGCAGGCTTGCCACTCACCCTGCATCCGCTGCAGGTCGCGGGCAGCGACGATGTGGTGCGCATGTCGACTTTTGATGCGGCATCAGGTGACTTCACTATTCCAGGCAGAACCTATGCTGTATTCGTGTTGCCCGAGGGTGCCGAGAATGCTGGGGCCATGCCGTGCAACAGCAGCATAGATCTGATACTGGAGCCTGGCTTCACGGTGTACTTCAAGAGTCCGGCAGAATGGACTGACGCATCGGTGTACTACTTCGATACCAGTCCCACAGCTGTGTCGGTGGAGTGGCCTGGTGTCGCAATGGAATCGCTCGGCAACAACTGGTACAGCTATACCATGCCGTCGGGTGTTGATGCGGCAAACGTCATCTTCAACAACGCCGGGGCGGGCGAGCAGACCGCGGATCTTTATCGGGAAGGTGACGGCTGCTACGACTTTGCCTCGGCGGCGTGGAGCGATAACTGTGAACTGCCGGGCCTGCAGTTCCACTTCAAGAAGCCGGACGACTGGAGTGACCAGGTAAACTTCTACTGGTTCGGTGCAGCCTCACCCAGTCCCGATTGGCCAGGTGTGCCGATGACTAGCCTGGGTGATGGCTGGTTCAGGGTCCAAATGGCGGACGGCGTCAAGGAAAGCAGTATCATCTTCAATGATGCAGGGCCTTCGGGAACCGGGAATCAGACGCCGGATCTTTTCAGGAAGAAAGGTGGCTGCTATTCAGTTGCCGAAGGCTGGGCTCAGGCCTGTAGTTATCCGTAACTACAGGTTCAGCCTCTCTGTGAGTAGTTACCGTATCGATCATCGAAAAGCGCGGTAAACCAGGTAGTGAAACACCCTGGCGCAGGATGTGAAAGGCGCGGCTTGCGTATGGTCGCGCTGCATCAGGGATTGGTGCTGCCAGGCGGCCGTTGACATGTAGACGCTTTGCTCGGAAGCTACACGCCGTCATAGCTGCCTCGGTGTCCCATGAAACTGTTTCCTACTGCTTATAGTGAGCCGGGTACCAAGCCCGGTACCCTGGCCGATGTCAAGAATGGGCACTATAGCCTGCACATGATGAGTTATACCCCAGCTAGTCTGACCGAGCGTCCAGAGATCGAGCCGGCCGCCTGCTACAGCTTCATCAAGGATTCCGATATCACCTGGATTCATGTTCAGGGCGCTCCCGATAGCGCGACATTGCGCACGCTTTCGCAGGCTTTCGACATTCACGAGCTCTATCTCGAAGACATTCTGAACACAGGCCATCGAGCCAAGCTGGAAGTCAATGAGGTGCATGCGTTTGTCATCCTCAGCCTTCCCAGATTCGAGAACAAGCAGATCGTGACGGAGCAGGTTTGCCTGTTTCTTTCCGATCACACTGTCGTGTCGTTCTGTACTGGTGAGTTGGATCCTTTCCTGTTGGTGAGGGAGCGGATACGCAAGCCGACGAGCAAGCACAGGCAGAGGGGTGGAGACTATCTGGCGTATACCCTGATTGACACCATCGTCGACCATGCTTTTCCGGTCGTCGAAACACTGGCGGAAGATATTCAGGTACTGGAAGACAAGCTGCTCGAGAAGCCGGAAAAAGCCATTGTCCAGGAAATCTACTTCCTGATGCGGCAATTACTGCTGTTACGAAGACGGCTTTGGCCGCAGCGTGATATCGTCAGTCAGCTCCAGCGCGATGATAATCTGGAGCTGTTGGCCGATGACACCCGGATCTACCTTCGGGACTGTTATGACCATTGTGTGAACATCACTGAGCTGTTGGAAACCTATCATGAAATCGCCAGTGGCATGCTCGATATCTACCTGTCCAACGCGACTCACCGCCTGAACGAGGTCATGCGCGTACTGACTGTAATTTCGGTGCTATTCATACCACCGACCTTTCTTGTCGGCGTGTACGGGATGAACTTCGACCCAGGCGCGAGTTCGCTGAATATGCCGGAACTCGCCTCACCGTATGGTTATCTGTTTGTGTGGATAGCGATCGTCGGCATGATGGGCGGCATGCTGATCTATTTCCGCAAGAAGAGATGGTTCTGATGGCGGAAGAGATTCAGCTGATCTCGAACACGATGGGCGGGTTAACTGGTCGATAGCGCTCATCAAGGGAGCTGGCATTGATAAACAGCGTGCCATCTATCTCGTTCGTCCCGTAGCCTTCGTGGATGTGGCCGAAAATGTGGATCTTTGGACGCACCCGCAGAACGGCAGCCATCAGATCGGCACAACCGGTATGCTCGACCTCATTCGGCCCTCGCGGCACCTCATCGAGTACACCCATAGGCGGGCCATGAGTTATCAGCACATCGGTACTCGCCGGAATGCACTCCCACACTTCTGCCATGGGCGCGCCGCGCTCACGCATGAAGTGCCAGTCGAAGAAGGTCGGCGTCCACGGACTGCCCCAAAAGTTTAGGCCGTCAATTACCGTACCGGAGTCTTCAAGATAAGTAGCTGCCGTGATCAATTCGCGTGCGCGTGCAGGTTCGGATTCGAACAATCTGTCGTGATTACCAGCGATCAGAATCTTGTGCCGGTGGGGCTGCCGAGAAAACCACCGGTCGAGCGCCACCAGATCCTCTCCGCTGCCACGTCCAGTGCAATCCCCGGCGTGAATAAGAACATCACCATCAGGTACTGCAACAAGTTCATGGCGGCTATGTGTATCGGATACGCACACGATTTTCATAAGTGTTCTCTATATGCCTGAAGTGCTGCCCCGCGACGAATTGCAAAACAATGTCATATCTCAGCTGACTGTATTGTGACCAAAAAGGCTCGCTGGTATCTTGCGCTCACTTTTCGACCAGGTGCTTTAAAAATGAGACTGATTCCAATTGTACTAGCAACACTTTCTCTCACTGCATGCGGCGGCGGTTCGGGCGGTTCTTCCGGCGACGGCACCATTGGCACGAAGACCACGGAAGCTGTGGCAACAGGACCAGTTGCAACGGCCACCTACGACAACGATAGCGCAGCTGTAGTCATCGATGGCAATACGCAGCCGGACATGTTCTGGTCTGGCAATATCACCGACGACGCTGTGACCGTTGACCTCGGTTCACTGCAAAGTATCAACCAGCTGAATGTCTATACTAATAACACTGGCTTCTCGACTACACAACCGAACCTGGTCATCGAAGTTTCTGCCGATGCACAAAGCTGGAGCAGAACTGCCGACCTGACGGGTGGTGATGTGCCATGTTCATCATTGCAGCTGAGCGGCGGCACTTTCAGGTGCACATTTGGTAGTACTCAAACTATCCGCTACGCAAGGGTTCGTGTGACGGCTACTGAAAATATCGGCCTCTATCAAGTGTACGAAGTAGAAGCTGTTCAGTAAGACTTGCTGATGCACTCGCTCCTGAACAGGGGCGAGTTACTCCCCCCCCCAATACCTTTCTCCAAATTCCGCCTCCGCATTAAACAAACAAGGCTCTTCGGGTGATCTGGCTCAAATGAGTATAAGACTCACGCCATTGCCGGCGTGAGTCTACGCTGGTACTGGTGTTTCAGCGCCAGGTGCAGCCAGCCTCTGGTGACGGCTGGGCAACTTCTACATAATGCAGCGCGTAATCGCCGTCCACGGCGTTCGTGCCATCCATGCCAGCATGCTCACCTATGATATAGGTTTCCGAAGCCGGAATGCCGGCTGCCGCGTAGGCGCGGACGTCTGTATCGGCGTTGCCATAGGCGCGAATGATGTCCAGTCCGACTTCATTTTTCAGGTAGTTGATGTAGTCGGTCTTGTACTGTTGGGTGTTGGGCTTTATCGGGTTGTCCTGATTGGCATCGGTTCTCAGGTGCCAGCCGAACAGGCCGTTCCTGTTGAACCAGTCTCGAGTCGTCTTCGCCTGCCAATAGCCTCGGCCTGTCAGATAGACGATCTGATAGCCTTTCGACACGTACTCCCATACGACTTCATCTGCATAATTGTGCATGTCTGCGTTGTCGATGCCGAGATAGTCGCCGACCCCCTCGAAATCACTCAGAGTCAGGGTGCCGTCGATGTCAAACAATACAGCCTTCCGACCGTCTCCCACCACAGTGAGATAACCAAGTGCTTCTGAATGGTCGCCTTCGACAACCATTCGCACAACGTAATCACCTTGCGGCTTCTGAACCTGAACCGAGATTTTGCCGTCGCCGTTGGTTCGGTGTTCCCCAAGGTATTCCCAACGCTGACTGCCAGTGCCATAGAGATACACATGAACGTCTTCGTTTTCGAGGTCCTTGTGCAAAACGCTGCTGTAGTCGAACTTACCGACGATAGTAGCGGCTTTGCCTTCCTGAACGATCTGATCATGGACCATATGGAATGGTCGATGCGCCCAGGAAAGGTAGCGATTACCCCAATTTCTGAAGTTACGCTGTGCAGGTTTGTTGAGAGTCGGCGCCGATTGTACTGCCTCGTAATCGGAGCAGAAGGTCTCTGCGGCTAGAGTTGTAGCGGAGAGGCCTAGTGTGCATCCAGCGAACGTTGAAATGATGCATAATCCCTTTAGTTTCATGAATATATCCTATTAATTTTTCTTGTTGGAGCCGTGAGTCTACGTAGGTCGATGCTCCAAAAGTGTGTGCTGGTTCACAGTAAATAATGAGTCACCCATCTGGGTTGCTTGCCAGAAGTCTTAATCTGCTAGCCTGTTCGGGCAGTGAGGAAGACTACAAAAAAACTATAACAGGCAAATAGGACAATCACGTGAACAAGGACATCTCAAAAATAATCGCATTAACAGCCGTTATGGCTACCCCGTTAGCCGGAGCGGAGTCGCTGGATCAGTATCGTCAGGGCTGGGCCTATCAGGCGCTCCGCCACCAGTACTTCATCGATATGGGAGAACCTTTCGGCAAGATCAGCTTTCCCTATACCCACAACAGCTACAACTCGCAGGCCTACCAGAACCTGGGCAGCTACCATGATCCCAATCACATTCATAGCCTAGTGGATCAGCTGGATATGGGGGTCAGAGCGCTAGAGCTGGATGTGCATTGGACAACCACCACATCGGGTAAGGCGCTGTTGCTCTGTCACGGACAAAGCAATCACACTGGATGCAGTCCTTTCGATCGTCGTTTCGAAGACGGCATCAAGGAGGTGGCGACCTGGTTGAAGCAGCCAGCGAACAATCAGGAGGTGCTCATCGTGTACATTGAAGAGC
This sequence comes from Allohahella sp. A8, assembly GCF_047946665.1. Taxonomy (GTDB): domain Bacteria; phylum Pseudomonadota; class Gammaproteobacteria; order Pseudomonadales; family Oleiphilaceae; genus Allohahella. The sequence goes on along the minus strand of NZ_CP172312.1, from coordinate 3,091,635 downwards.
ATAGCGATGGGCACTACGACGAGATCATCTCGCAGATGGAACGCCAACTCGGCTCGCTGATTTACAAGCCAACCGCCTGCAGCAGTCTCCCAATGAATATCAGCAAAGCCGATGTGCTCAATGCGGGCAAGCAGGTGCTGGTCATCGGTGGAAATTGCGCAACCACCAACTGGTCCAAATTCGCTTATCAGGGCAACTGGCCAACCGATAATGACACGTTCCAAGCGTTCCCGGCCTGTAGTACGGCCAGATACAGCCAGGGTTTCGTGCTGAGTAATCAGGTGCGGATATATGAAGATCTCACCAATCTTTCGAGCTGGTTCGGAAATCCCTCACAGCCCATCACGCCTGAGTTGATGGCGGAGGCGCAGCGCTGCGGTCTAGGTGTCATCGGACTGGATCAACTCTCGATTGGTGATGCCAGAATGGAGGCTTCGATCTGGAGCTGGTCGCCGGGGGAACCGAATAACTGGGAAGACAACGAACACTGTGCTGAGCATTGGGCGAATGGCCGCTTCAATGATGCCAACTGTGGTGTAGAGCGCCGCTTCGCGTGTCAGGACATAAACACTGGTGACTGGATGATTACCCAGCAGGCTGGTCCGTGGAGCGATGGTGAAACACAGTGCCAGAATGAGCTAGGCGCGAATTATGAATTTCAGACCCCAAAGAATGGTTATGCTAACGAGATGTTGAAAGGCGCGAAGCGGGCCTTGCAACTGGAGTCTGTCTGGGTCAATTACAGTGATCGCGCAGTAGAAGGACAGTGGCGAACGGGAGATTATCCCACTATTGAAAGGCCGGATCCGGATGATGCTGTAGTCTGGCGCAAATTGCGCAACGATAAGGGGAAATGTCTTGATCTCGCCGGCCGCAAAACTGCCAACGGGACAGAGGTCCATCAGTGGTCATGCCACGGCGCGGATAGCCAGCTTTGGTGGCAGGATGAAGCAGGCCTCGTTCGCAACAAGATGAACACGAACAAGTGTCTGGACGTCAGTGGCGCTGGCACTGAGAAGGGCGCGCGAGTTCATTTGTGGGACTGTCACGGCGGACCGAATCAGGTCTGGCTGCGAGGCTCCAGCAACTCCTGGCGGATATCCAATGCACCAAATATGGCGCTGGATATTAAGGACCCATTCTGGGGCGATGGCATGCGGGCCCATATCTGGCCATTTCATGGTGGGAAATCTCAGCGATGGAGCTGGGACTGAAACCGATATCCAAGATCGACTGCAGAGCCGGGGCGGCTCTGCAGAAATGCGCCCCGGTGGTGCGCGGTCGAATGCGAAGCGCACCGTTTAGGTGCTGTTTCAACCCGCCGCTCGCACTACTGATTAACCTGCACTAAAAAACGCCTTATATTCCAATGGTCTGCAATTCTGGTACAAAGCCTGCATTCCTCACGATATCCGTACCCTTGGTAAAACGGATCTGAATACAAATAGAGCGCTAGGGTTCCGGCTGTTACTGCAACAGCGACTGGTCCGAGAGCACTCGACCTTTCGGTGGAAGGTTACACGGCGGGACAAAAGCCCGGGAGACTGAATTGGCGTTTTGCCAAAGGTACTCCGTCTTCAATGAAGACTCCGTGTTCCACAAAGAAAGGTAACTGCAATGAAGCGACTCATTCCCCTGTTCCTGTCTCTCGCACTGTCCACCAATGCCCTGGCAAAGGAAGACTTCAAGATCTGCTGGTCGATCTACGTCGGCTGGATGCCCTGGGCCTATGGTGCCGAGCAGGGCATCGTCAAGAAGTGGGCCGATAAGTACGACATCAATATCGAAGTTGTGCAGATCAACGACTACATCGAATCGATCAATCAGTACACCACCGGTGGCTTCGATGCCTGCACCATGACCAACATGGATGCGCTGACCATTCCTGCGGCTGGCGGGGTGGATAGCACGGCGCTGGTGGTGGGTGACTTTTCCAACGGCAACGATGGCGTGGTGCTCAAGGGAAAAAAAGCTCTGAAGGACATCAAGGGCCAGCGCGTCAATCTCGTCGAGCTGAGCGTCTCGCATTACCTGCTGGCACGTGGGCTCGAAAGCGTCGGCCTCTCCGAGCGTGATATTCAGGTGGTGAATACATCGGATGCTGACATGGTCTCTGTCTTTACGACCGATGACGTGACTGCGGTGACGACATGGAAGCCGCTGCTCAGCGAAATCATGGCCATGCCAGAGAGCAATCTCGTCTTTGATTCCTCACAGATTCCTGGCGAAATCATCGACCTGCTCGTCATCAATACAGAAACATTGAAAGCGAACCCGAGGCTCGGTAAGGCTCTCACTGGCGCCTGGTACGAAATCATGGCGAGCATGAAGGGTAGCGACAAGATGGCCGAGCAGGCACGCACAAAGATGGCGCGTGCAGCAGGTACCGATCTAGCCGGTTTCACTTCGCAGCTCGACAGCACCGAAATGTTTTATGAGCCTGCTGATGCACTGGAGCTGACGAACAGCCAGAAGCTGTTGCAGACCATGCAGAACGTAGCTGAGTTTTCCTTCGACCACGGCTTGCTTGGTGAAGGTGCCCCTGATGCTGGGGTGATCGGCATCGAAACGCCCGCGGGCGTCTACGGTGATAAGGGCAACATCAAGCTGCGCTTTGATTCCACCTATATGCAGATGGCTTCCGACGGCAAGCTCTGACACGTTCTTCTCAAACCGGAGGGGTGCCTCGCGCCCCAGGACTTCCTGAATGAAAAGACTGATTAATCTTCGACCGTCAGCGCCGTTCAAGCTCATGCTCGGACTCTTGCCCTTTATGTTGCTGATCATCGCATACATGGCTGGGTCAGATGCGCGCCTTGAACTGAATCCGAATGACAAGCTCCTGCCGGGGCTCGAACAAATGGGCAGTGCGATCGAACGTATGGCACTGGAGCCAAGCAAGCGCACCGGCGAATACATGCTTTGGACGGATACCGCGAGCAGTCTCACGCGACTTGGCCTGGGTGTGCTCATCGCTGCGTCGCTTGGCTTGATACTTGGCTTGTTTACCGGCGCCTTGCCTCTGGTCTCATCGACATTCTCACCGCTTTTGACCGTCGTCTCGCTGATCCCGCCCCTGGCTCTGCTGCCAATCCTGTTCATCGCTTTTGGACTGGGTGAACTATCGAAAGTCATGCTGATCGCCATTGGCATCACACCGTTCATCGCCAGGGATCTACAGCGCAGAACGCTGGAGATTCCAGCAGAGCAGATTGTCAAAGCTCAAACCCTTGGCGCCAACACCTCGCAGATTCTCATGCGTGTGCTGCTGCCTCAGCTGATGCCACGCCTGATCGACGCCGTACGGCTTTCGCTTGGTGCGGGTTGGCTGTTCCTGATTGCGGCTGAAGCGATTGCAGCAACTGACGGGCTCGGTTATCGCATCTTTCTGGTACGCCGCTACATGTCGATGGATGTGATCCTGCCTTATACCGCCTGGATCACGCTGCTCGCCTTCATGTTCGACGCTTTACTTGCCTGGTCCAGTCGACGGCTGTTCCCATGGCATGTACAGGGAGGGCAGTCATGATCGAAGCACGCAATCTCTGGCTTAGCTACGGCGATAACGTCGTGCTAGAGCGGCTCAATATCAAGGTGCAGGAAGGTGATTTCATCACCATGGTGGGTGCCTCCGGCTGTGGCAAAAGCACCTTTCTGAAACTGTTACTGGGTACGGAGGCGCCCTCGAAAGGCGAGTTGCTGATCGATGGTCAGCCCGTGCGGCAGGAGCCTGGGCCTGATCGCGGCGTAGTGTTTCAGAAATACTCTGTGTTCCCACACATGACCGTGCTGGAAAATGTCATGGCAGCCAAAGCCTTTCAACGCAAGGGCGCCACTGGATGGCTGTTCGGCAAAGCAGGGAAGGCCGCCCGACAGGAGGCCATGGCAATACTCGAGCAGGTGGGTCTTGGCCATACGCTTGAGCGTTATCCGCATCAGCTTTCTGGGGGCATGCAACAGCGTCTGGCTATCGCCCAGGCCTTACTCGGTCGACCGCGCATTCTGCTGCTGGACGAGCCTTTTGGTGCACTCGACCCCGGCATCCGTGGCGAGATGCATCAGCTGGTGCTATCGCTGTGGCGCGAGTACAAGCTGACGGTATTCATGGTCACCCATGACCTGAAGGAGGGCTTCTTCCTTGGCACGCGACTGTGGGTGTTCGACCGGCTGCGGCACGATCCGCATGCGCCGGACGCCTATGGGGCCAGCATCACTTACGACCTACCAGTCGGCCAGGTCGACCCGAAGATCTATCACGAAATAGACGAGGAAATCCGCCCGGCCTTCGCACCAGTGCTGCAGGCGGAACAACTTCAGAAAGAACAGGAGGTCTGAAATGCTATCCAGTCCCTACAGCACCAGTATCCCGGCCGGTGGCCACTGGTCGCTGCGCCTGCGTCGGGGCACGCAGCTGACGCTGATCGACACTCAGGGCGGCGCAAATGTCGGCGTTCTGATGTTCAACCCCGAAAACCTGCTGGAGCGTTACAACGCCCCAGACACCCTGAAGTGCCAGCACACCTTCAAGCTCACCCGCGGCCACTGCCTCTACTCGGACATGGGCCGCATCTTCGCCTCCATTATCGAAGACAGTCTTGGCTGGCACGAAACGGTCTGCGGCAACAGTACCGCCGCGCAAGTCGCCGCGAAATGGGGCAGGCGTGACTATCAGAAAGATCGCAATGAAATGCATCAGAACGGCTACGACGCCTTCGTTGTGGAACTGACCAAATACGGCCTTGGTCCAGCCGATATGGCAGCGAACCTCAATCTGTTCAGCAAGGTGGCTGCCGACGATGAGGGCCAGCTTCGCTACCAGCCGGATCATAGCGTAGCTGGCAGCACCGTCACCCTGCGCTTCGAAATGGATACGCTGGTGATCCTGCATACCTGTCCGCACCCACTGCACGAGGCACCGACTTATCCTGCAAAGCCGGTCGATCTGACAATCAGTGTGGCATCGCCAGTCACCGACGATGATTACTGCCGGAACTTCAGACCGGAGAATCAGCGAGGCTTTGCCAACAATGCCCTGTACCACCTTGGATCTGCGTGAGGAGAAGCTGAATGTTGACGACGAGTACACTTGAGCCGGGCGACGCCAGCTCTCGCACTACGATCGATGCCGGTGATTATTTCATAGGTCGGGTCAGCGCCGGCCAGACCATGCGCATACTGGATCTGGAAGGCAATCAGGCCGCCGATACGCTGTTCTATAACGCCGAGCAGCCTGCCGAGCGCTACAGTGCCACCGATACGATTCGCGAGCAGGGCAAGGTCTATCTCACGACCGGCAGTGGGCTGCGCTCCAACCTGGGCAACACAATGCTGGAGATCACAGCCGATACCTGTGGGCGCCACGACACCATCGGCGGCGCCTGCGCGTCCGAGAGCAATACAGTGCGCTACAGCCTTGAAAAGCGCTGTATGCACGCCTGTCGTGACAGCTGGATGCTGGCTATTGGTGAGCATCCCGAGTATGGCATCACGAAGCGCGATATCACCCACAACATCAATTTCTTCATGAACGTGCCAGTGACTGAAGCCGGTGGCCTGAGCTTTGAAGACGGGCTTTCGGCCCCGGGCAAATATGTCGAGATGAAAGCCATGATGGACTTGATCGTGCTCATCTCCAATTGTCCTCAGTTGAACAACCCCTGCAACGGCTATAACCCGACGCCAGTCGAACTCCTGGTGTGGGACCACTAAGCACTGGACACAGCAGGCGCTGGCGGACGACCGCCAGGCGCGTCTCTTTCATGTGCGGGACGACCCGCTTGAGGATTGACTGATGTTCAGCAAAGTTCTGATCGCCAACCGTGGTGCCATAGCCACACGCATACTCCGTACGCTGAAGCAGATGGGCATCACCTCTGTTGCCGTCTATGCCGACTGTGATGCCGAGAGCCTGCACGTTCGTAATGCCGATGAAGCCTATTCACTCGGCGATGGCGATGCCTCCAGGACCTATCTAGACGCTAAGAAGATCATTCAGCTTGCGCTTGAGCATGGCGTTGAGGCTATCCACCCGGGCTATGGCTTTCTGAGTGAAAACGCCGAGTTCGTGCAGCAGTGCGAAGCTGCCGGTATCGCCTTCATCGGGCCGACACCAGCGCAGATGCAGACCTTCGGCCTGAAGCACAAGGCGCGTGAACTGGCGCAGGCGGCGAATGTGCCACTTTTGCCAGGCTCGGAGCTGCTTGCCGACCTGGAGTCGGCCTGCGCTGAAGCAGCAAGAATAGGCTATCCCGTGATGCTCAAGAGCAGCGCCGGGGGCGGTGGTATCGGCATGCAGCTGTGCAGCAGCGAGCAGGAGCTCCGAGGCGCCTACGAAAAGGTCAAGCGCCTCGGCGCCAGCAACTTCGCCGACGACAGCGTATTCCTGGAGAAGTTCATTGCACGCGCGCGGCACATAGAAGTGCAAGGCTTTGGCGACGGCAAGGGCGGCGTGGTGGCGCTCGGCGAGCGCGACTGTTCGGCGCAGCGTCGGAACCAGAAAGTCGTTGAGGAATGTCCTGCGCCAGGGCTGAGCGAGGCTGTTCGACAGCAAATACATCAGACCGCCGAGCAGCTGCTAGCCAGTATCGACTACCGCAATGCAGGCACGGTCGAATTCATTTTCGACGTCGAGACCGACCAGTTCTACTTCCTCGAGGTCAACACCCGTTTGCAGGTCGAGCACGGTGTCACTGAAGAGGTATTTGGCGTAGATCTGGTGGCGTGGATGGTGAGGCAGGCCGCTGGTGATCTGCTGGACCTTCGGGAGCTACGGGGGAAGTTGAAGGCCAAGGGACATGCGATTCAGGTGAGGGTCTATGCAGAAGATCCTTATCGTGATTTCCAGCCCTGTGCGGGTCTGCTGTCAGAGGTGGCATTCCCTCAGGCCGAGGGCCTGCGAATCGATACCTGGGTCGAGTCGGGGATCGAGATACCGACCTACTTCGATCCCATTCTGGCCAAGATCATCGTTCATGCAGACGATCGCTCGGCGGCTTTGACCAAGCTACAGACGGCGCTCGAGGGCACCCGTCTCTACGGCAGTGAAACCAACCTCGACTATCTGCGCCAGCTCAGCGCTGACAAGGTCCTGCAGCAAGGCAGCATGTTTACCCGCTACCTCAACGAATTCAGCTATCAGCCCGCGCGGATCGATGTGTTGCAGGGCGGGACCCAGACCAGCATTCAGGATTATCCAGGGCGAAGCGGCTACTGGTCTGTGGGCGTGCCACCCTCTGGCCCGTTCGACAGCTACGCTTTCCGCCTGGGCAATCGTCTGCTGGGCAATACTGCTGAGGCGGCCGGTCTGGAAATCACCATGCAAGGCCCGACCTTGCGCTTTGCCAGCGAGACGCAGATTGCGATTACCGGCGCATCGATCGAGGCCAGGTTGGATGACAAGGCGGTGGCCATGAATACGCCACTGCTGATTAAAGCCGGACAGACGCTGGCGCTCGGTCGTGTGCAGGGTGGGGGGGCAAGAGCCTATCTGGCCGTCGCGGGCGGTATCGACTGCCCCGACTATCTGGGCTCACGCTCGACCTTCACTCTGGGGCAGTTCGGCGGACACAATGGCCGCGCGCTTCGTGTGGGTGACGTGCTCAAGCTGCATCAGGTCTCTGATGAGCCCCAGTCAGTCGAGCCTGTACCAGCGCTTGTACCTGAGCTTGCCGAGCATATCGAGCTCAGGGTGATTTATGGCCCCCACGGCGCGCCGGATTTCTTTACCGACCTCGATATCGTCAGATTCTTCGAGACTGACTGGGAGGTGCACTATAACTCCAGCCGCACAGGGGTCCGCCTCATCGGGCCGAAGCCCGAATGGGCGAGAAAGGACGGCGGCGAAGCTGGCCTGCACCCCTCCAATATTCACGACAACGCCTATGCCTTCGGCACAGTGGACTTTACGGGTGACATGCCTGTTATTCTCGGTCCCGATGGGCCCTCGCTCGGTGGCTTCGTCTGTCCGGCCACGGTCATCACGGCTGACCTCTGGAAGCTGGGGCAGCTGCGCGCCGGCAATACTATTCGCTTCGTGCCCGTTTCGCTCGAGACAGCCGTCGAGCTGGAAGCAGCCCAGATCCAGCAGCTGGCGACGCTCTCGCCAGTTACAGCGCAGTGGTCGGCCACGGAGCCCTCGACGCCTGTGCTCGAGGCGCTCGATGCTGGTGAGTTCGGTGAAAAAATTGTCTATCGCGCGGCGGGCGATCACTTCCTGCTGGTCGAGTACGGTGAGCAGACCCTGGATATCCGTCTGCGCTTCCGTGCACACGCACTGATGCAGTGGCTGGAGGCAAATCCGCTCGACGGCCTGCGTGAACTCACGCCGGGTATCCGCTCACTGCAGGTGCACTTCGACAGTCAGACCCTCAGTCACGCAACCTTGGTCGCCCATCTGAAAGCCGCCGAAGCTGCCCTGTACAAGCGGCTCGACAAACTCTCGGTGCCTTCCCGCACCGTGCATATTCCGCTGTCGTGGAACGATGAGGCCTGTCAGCTGGCGATCGAGAAGTACACGCAATCGGTGAGGGAGAACGCGCCCTGGTGTCCGAGCAATCTGGAATTCATTCGCCGCATCAACGGGCTTGAAAGCATTGGTGATGTCAAAGCGATTGTTTTCGAAGCGGCCTATCTGGTCATGGGGCTCGGGGACGTTTATCTAGGCGCGCCAGTGGCGACCCCCGTCGATCCAAGGCATCGACTTGTCACCACAAAATATAATCCCGCACGCACCTGGACCGCCGAAAACTCAGTCGGCATCGGTGGTGCCTACATGTGCGTGTATGGCATGGAAGGGCCGGGCGGCTACCAGTTCGTCGGGCGCACCCTGCAGATGTGGAACCGCTATCGCAAGACGAAAGAGTTCCAGAGTCCATGGTTGCTGCAGTTCTTCGACCGGATTCACTTCTACGAAGTCAGCCACGAAGAACTGCAGCAGATACGCCGCGATTTCCCACAGGGTCGTTACCCGCTGCGGATCGAAGAGGGCGAGTTCAGTCTGTCTGATTATGAAGCGTTCACCGCAGACCATGCTTCGGAAATAGACGAGTTCCGCACAGGGCGCCAAGCCGCCTTCGAACGGGAACTTGCGCAGTGGCATGCCGACGGTCAGTTCGACTACACGCCGCCAGAGGTTCAGCAGGATCTCAATGAGGTCAGTTGGCCCGAAACCAGTATCGCGGTCGACAGCTCGGTGTCGGGCAGCATCTGGCAGCTTGCCGTAAAGGTCGGCGACCGGGTCAAAGCTGGCGACACATTGGTGGTACTCGAATCGATGAAAATGGAGATCGCCGTTCAGGCGCCATGCAACGGCACGGTCAGTCATCTCCTGCTGCAAGCGAAAAGCCGGGTGGAAGCCGGGCAGGCCCTGGTTGTACTGGAACCCATCACCGAGGAGCTGAGCTGAATGCTGCCCCAGAATATGACCATCCAGGCCCTGCACAAGGCCTATCAGAGTGGTGGGTTGACGCCGCAGACACTCATGGCGAACATTAGGAAGCGTGCTGCCAGTTACGCCGATCACAACATATGGATACATTTGCTGAGCGCGGACGAGCAGCAGCCATATATCGATGAACTGAAAGCGAAATCCTTTGAGGACCATCCGCTCTGGGGCGTGCCGTTTGCGATCAAGGACAATATCGATCTGGCTGGTATCCCTACGACGGCTGGTTGTGAGGCGTTCGAATATGTACCTGACAGATCGGCACAGGTGGTCAGGCAGCTCCTCGATGCCGGTGCCATTCCTGTGGGCAAGACCAACCTGGACCAGTTCGCAACCGGCCTGAATGGTACTCGCTCACCCTATGGTGCCTGCAAGAATGCCTTCGACAAGAACTTCATCAGTGGCGGATCGAGCTCTGGTTCTGCCGTGGCTGTCGCCTTAGGTCTCTCCAGTTTCAGCCTGGGAACCGATACCGCCGGCTCGGGCAGGGTGCCTGCCTGTTTCAACAATCTGGTCGGCCTCAAGCCATCGAGGGGTTTGCTGTCCGCTAGCGGCCTCGTGCCGGCCTGCCGCAGTCTCGATTGTATCAGTATCTTCGCGCTGACCACTGATGATGCCAATACGGTGCTCTCGTGGGCGGAGGGATTCGATCCGCAGGACGGCTACAGCCGGCTGAATCCTTACTACAACCAGTCTCGCCAGTACGGGCTTCGCAAGGGGCCCCTGAGAGTTGGGGTCATTCCTGCCGCACAGCTACGTTTCTTTGGGGACAGGGCTTATCAGGCGGCCTATGAGTCCACGCTCTCACAGTTGGCCAGCCATGGTTTCAACTTCGTCGAAATCGACTATTCCTCATTTGATGAAGCCGCGCGCCTGCTGTACGAAGGGCCGTGGGTGAGTGAGCGCTACCTGGCTATCCAGTCTCTACTTGAGACGCAACCGGAGGCGGTATTGCCTGTAATTCGGCAGATCATCGAACCAGGGGGGCGAAACAGCGCGCTCGATCTGTTCGCTGCGCAGTATCGATTGAAGGCTCTGAAGCAGCGTTGTGATGCTGCGCTGGCTGACATCGACTGTCTGCTGATGCCAACGGCTGGCAAACTCCACACGATAGAAGAAATGCTCGCGGAACCTATCAGCTGCAACAGCGAGCTTGGGTACTACACCAATTTCATGAACCTGCTCGATCTTGCTGCTGTGGCTGTGCCGACAGCGTTCACGAATCAGAGCCTGCCGTTCGGTATCACGCTTGCGGGTCAACGCGATAGCGATCGTGCGTTGCTGTCGATTGCTAACCGTATCCAACAGGCGCTGGGTCTGCCGCTCGGCATGGGTGACAGCAACAGTAAACTCGCGGATAGCCCGGTGGCATCCGCCCCAGTTTGCGATACCCGGGCCATCGAGCTTGTCGTCTGCGGCGCTCATCTCCAGGGCCTGCCACTCAATTGGCAGCTAACGGAGCGCGGGGGTAGGCTGGTGGAGAGCACAACCACTGCAGCAGCTTACCGGATGTACGCCCTCGCCGGTGGCCCGCCATTTCGTCCGGGGTTGATCCGGGATACGAATTCAGGCGCCAGAATCGAAGTGGAAGTCTGGTCGGTACCCACCGAGGCATTCGGCAGCTTTGTCGCCAATATCCCTGCACCACTTGGTATTGGCAAGGTCGAACTAGAGGATGGCCGTTGGCTCTGCAGCTTCATCTGTGAGCCGTATGCGATCGAGGATGCTGAAGATATTACCGCTCTCGGCGGATGGCGGGCCTATCTGACCAGCCGAACTGGATAAAAAAATCTTGTCTTCACTGTGTGGCGTGAGTGTCGCAGGCAGCTACCTTATGTAAGATGGAGCAAAAGCGGGATGCCATCCCGGAACTTCACTGATTCAGAAGGTTAGCAACGCGCATGGACATGGGTTGGTTACTGGTGGGTGCTGCCCTCGTGATGGTCAGCATTCTGGTTACACCGTTGTCATCCCGCATCGGTATGCCGGTACTCCTGCTGTTCCTGGGCGTGGGAATGCTGGCAGGCGAAGAGGGCCCCGGGCAGATCTACTTCAGCGATGTCGACACTGCGTTTATTGTCGGCAACCTGGCGCTTGCCATCATTCTCCTCGATGGTGGCATGAGGACCCGCGTTGAATCATTTCGTGTCGGTCTGAAACCTGCTTTGCTGCTGGCCACACTTGGCGTTGTTATTACTGCGACAGTTTGCGGTTTGGCAGCGGTATGGCTCTTCGATCTGCCGATACTGTTTGGTCTGCTTATTGGCGCGATCATCTCCTCGACTGACGCAGCCGCAGTGTTCTCCCTCTTGCAGGGCAGAGGGCTCACCATCAACGAACGTGTCGAAGCCACGCTCGAGATAGAGTCAGGCAGCAACGATCCAATGGCGATATTTCTGACGCTACTACTGATAGGCTTTATTCAGGAGGATGGCGACAGTACCATCTGGACTGCGCTACTGATGTTGGTCCAACAATTCGGTCTGGGCACGCTAGCGGGACTCGGTGGTGGCCTGATCATGGCTCGGCTTTTGAACATGGTGAACCTCGTGCCGGCGATGTATCCGCTGCTCGTCGTCACCAGTGGCATCACGCTATTCAGTGCGACCAACCTGATCAACGGCAGCGGTTTTCTGGCGGTTTACCTCATGGGCATCGTGATTGCGAGCCGAAAGGTGCGAATGATGCCTTCGATTCTGCAGATTCACGACGGCCTTGCCTGGTTGGCGCAGCTGATTCTTTTCCTTTTGCTGGGCCTGCTGGTCACACCTTCGCAGCTACTCGAGAGCGCGCCACTGGCCCTGGTGCTATCACTGGTCCTTATCCTCCTTGCTCGCCCCCTCGCTACGTTCATTTCTCTGCTGCCCTTCGGATTTTCCAGGCGTGAGCACATCTTTATAGGCTGGGTTGGCCTGAGGGGGGCGGTGCCGATCGTGCTGGCCCTGTTTCCGTTCATGGCAGGTCTGCCGGGCGCGAATATCATCTTCGAAGTCGCGTTCGTCGTGGTGATGGTCAGTCTCATCCTGCAGGGCTCGACCCTCGCGCCTTTGGCGCGAAAGTTGAAACTCGAGGTACCGAAGCCACCAGAGTCCAAGTTGCGCATACCACTGAACCGGGTTGAAACTGGCGATCACGAGCTCCTGCTTATCCCCCTGAAGGGCAAGCGCTGGACCAGACCTGTGCCGGTGTCGAAGCTCCACCTGCCGGAGCAAACCCTACTTGCCGGTCTGTTCCGCAAAGGCCTGGTCCACAGCTGTGAGGCTGGCGACGAGGTTCAGGAGGGTGATGTGTTAGCCGTGTTCTCCACGCATGAGCAGGTCAGCGCTGTCACCAAAGTCCTCGGTGGATCTGAACCGCCAGAGCGACTGTCGGATCGCCGCTTCTTCGGTGAGTTTCTGCTCGAAGGACAGGCTACGCTCGGTGATGTTCAAATGGTTTACGGCTTCAAGGTCGACCAGTTCCAGCCTCACATGAGCCTGTCCGATTGTTTTGCGGAGGAAAAACGTGGCCACCCAGTGGTAGGTGATCGGCTCGATCTCGGCAGCATTCTGCTGACGGTGCGAGCCGTAGAAGGCGACCTTGTCACCAAGGTCGGTCTGAAGCTCAGCCGGGACGACTGACGCCCCCGGCTTCGATGAGAACTGGGTCAGGCGCCCTAGTGTCTTTCGCCTACGGTATCGGCTACGTAGGCATCACGCTGCCCCATCGGCTCCTTCCGATCTGACGTCGTATCCTTTTTCGTCTGATGTTCAACTTCGGCGTTGAGTTCACCACTCAGCAGTATGATGAAAGCTGTGATGTAGAACCACATGAGCAGCAGGATGACCGCACCAAGCGAGCCGAAGGTCTCGTTGTAACTGCCGAAGTTGGAGGCGTACCATGAAAAGAGCAATGAGCCGACAATCCACAGTATCGTGCCAGTGACAGACCCGAGCGTAACCCAGCGCCATTTGGGGGCGGATCGGGACGGAGCAAAGCGGTAGAGCACTGCCAGCAGGAACATGAACAGTAACGCAAGTACTGGCCAGCGCGCGTACTGAATGGCCGTTTCAACCCAGTTGCCGAGTCCCATATGCTCCAACACTGCAGGCGCTGCGGCAATGAGCGCGAGCGACGCCGCCACAAATACGAATGCGCCAAACGTGATCAGGAAGGTGACGAACTTGAGGTAGACGAATCCTCGGTCTTCTTGCTCGTCATATACGATGTTCAGCGCCGTCATCAAGGCACTCGTGCCCTTCATGGAGCTCCAGATAGCCAGCAGTATGCCGATCACTGCGCTGAGGCCTAGTGTGCCGCCGCCCCGCTGCGCGAGTTGCTGTATCTGCTCCTGCAGAATGTCCCTTGCCTCGGCGGGCATCACCGCCATGACGTCACTCATCTGTTGCTGGGCTTCTGCCGGGTCATACATGAGCCCGTAAATCGAGATGAACGCCCCAATCGCCGGAAATACGGCCAGAAGAAAATAGAACGCCACGCCAGCCGCTACCAAGCCGAGGTTGTCGTTCGCCTTTTCTTTCCAGGTGCGTACAAGGATATCTTTCCAGCCCGATTTTGAGATTTCGGTCGGAGACGAAGCCTCACGACCATGATCAGCGTGTGCCTGATGAGTTGCCACAGAAAATCTCCCTGCCTGTATCCGTGAAGATGATGATGCTTTCGGTACGGGCAACTGCTGACGAAGGCTCACTCCCGGCCAGGGATTGGCTCCCTGTTGGGGCGCAGCCGCTGGCGATCGGCGTGCTGCCATTGAATCCGGTGGTTTAAGCACGAAGCTGGAGCAATTTCTGAAAGGCTACGTACAGTCTGTGATCACTAACTATCTATGGAGAAATGAACAGGATGTCAGCCTCAATCGGTATCATCGGCGCAACAGGCCTACTCGGACAGCATGCGGTCAATGCTGCGTTGGCAGAGGGGCATCTTGTCCGCGTCATTCACAGGGCAGGGTCGGATCTTTCCAAACTGCAGTGTCGGGATGATCCAAGGATCAGTACCAGCGTGGCTGATCTCAACAATCGGTCACAGCTGCAAAGTGCCGTAGAAGGTCTCGATGCTGTCATGAACTGTGCATCTTATTATCCCACCACCCCGAAGCCCCTGAACGAAGAACTGGACATCGCACGGTCTCAGATGGCGAATTTTCTGGCTGCGGTCGCTGGTTCAGGCGTGCCGAAAGCGCTGTATCTGGGGGCTGCAATTGCCCTGACAAAAGCTGAGTCGGGAATCGCAGATGAGTCCCAGGTGAGTGATCAACCGCCAGACGACACTAATCCCTACGTCCAGGTCAAATGGCTAATGGACCGCATGGCGCGTGGAGCAGGGCAGGATGGCCTCCCCATCGTGATCGGCATTCCGTCGATGACATTCGGAGAGTTTGACTATGGACCGACCACGGGCGCACTGGTGCTCAAGGTAGCAAAGCGTGCCATGCCTGCCTACATCGATGGTCAGCGCAATGTCATCGCAGGCCGGGATGCCGGACGTGGTTTGCTGCAAGCTTGTCTGCACGGTAAACCAGGGCAGCGCTACCTGCTTACAGGGCATAACATTGCGCTTCACGACCTCGTGCCGCTCATAGCCAAACGAGCAGGGGTCAAACCACCTCGTTTTGCGTTGCCAATGCCGCTGGCGCGAGTACTTTCGAAAGTCCAGTCGTTTCGCCATACATATCTCAAAGGACCGGAGCCTGAGCTGAGCGAAACCATGCTTGCGGTTCTAGGGTCCGGGCAGTTCCTCAACGGCACCCGTGCCGAAAGGGAATTCGGCTTCAAGGCGGAACTGAGTGTGGAGGAAATGGTGGACAGAACCCTCGTCTGGTTCCGTCAGGAGGGCATGCTGTAGTGGGGGTATCGATTGCCCGAAGATCTTTGTGCCGATTTTCGATCTGTTTTATAGTGTTCGGCTAGGCTTCGCCAGTCGCTCGCAGGTAGGCTCTCATGAATTCGAATGCTTCAGCTCAAGACAGACTCATCATCTTCGACACCACGCTCCGCGATGGGGAACAGAGTCCAGGCGCCTCGATGACGAAGGTCGAGAAGCTCCGGATTGCCAAGGCGCTGGAAAAGATGAAGGTCGATGTCATCGAGGCTGGCTTTGCAGTCGCAAGCCCCGACGACTTTGAAGCCGTACGCATGATTGCCGAGGCAGTTCGTGACTCTACGGTTTGCAGTTTGTCCCGAGCGCTCGATAAAGATATCGAGAGTGCTGCACGGGCCCTGCAGCCGGCAGCTTCAGGCCGAATCCACACCTTTATAGCTACCTCACCGATCCATATGAAGTACAAGCTTCAGATGCAGCCGGAAGCCGTCATAGAGCAGGCGGTGAGAGCGGTTGGCCTGGCCCGGAACCTGGTGGCTGACGTCGAGTTTAGCTGTGAAGATGCTGGTCGTTCGGAGCTGGACTTCCTTTGTCGGATCATCGAGGCCACAATCGATGCTGGCGCACGCACTATCAATATCCCGGATACCGTCGGCTATGCGATTCCGGAACAGTTCGGTCTGCTAATAAGGACGTTGATGGAGCGCGTGCCAAACGCCTCGAAGGCCATCTTCTCTTGCCACTGTCATAACGATCTGGGGCTGGCGGTGGCGAACTCACTCGCGGCAGTGAGTAATGGTGCCCGTCAGGTGGAGTGCACTATCAATGGTCTCGGCGAGCGCGCCGGCAATGCTGCACTCGAAGAGGTGGTTATGGCCGTGCGTACGCGACCTGACCTCTTTGATCTGGCCACCAGGATCGACACCAGACAGATCGTTCCGGCATCCAAACTGGTTTCGACGGTGACGGGTTTCCCGGTTCAGCCCAACAAGGCTATCGTCGGCGCCAATGCCTTCGCGCATGAGTCCGGCATTCACCAGGACGGCGTGATCAAACACCGTGAAACCTACGAGATCATGAAGGCGGAAGATGTCGGCTGGCATGCCAACAGTCTTGTACTTGGCAAGCACTCCGGCCGCAATGCCTTCAAGACCAGACTGCACGATCTCGGCTACAGCTTCAGCTCCGATGCTGAACTGAACGAAGCATTCGCCCGTTTCAAGAATCTCGCGGACAAGAAGCACGAAATTTTCGATGCCGACCTGCAGGCCATAGTGAGTGATACCCAGAGTGCTGCGGGTGAAGAGCGCTTCCGGCTGGTCAGTCTGCGCGTCTGCTCCGAAACAGGAGCCACTCCGGAGGCCAAGATCGTCATGACCGTCGACGGTGAGGAAAGGTCGGCGCTTGCGGTGGGCGGTGGTCCTGTTGACGCGACCTATAGCGCCATCGAGATGATTGTGAATTCTGGCCTGATGCTGCAGCTGTACTCGGTCAACAACGTGACCCAGGGTATCGATGCACAGGGTGAGGTTACTGTTCGCGTCGAACTGGATGGCCGGATCGTCAACGGCGTCGGCGCCGATACCGATATTGTCATTGCTTCGGCGAAGGCTTATATCCATGCGCTCAATATCGTCCTGAATGGGGAACGCAAGGCTCATCCTCAGAGTCAGGTTTGACGGTGATGACCCCTTACGCCCTTGACGAGGCTCATCGATTACGTTGTCTCGCTGCCCTCGGGATCGATGGCTCTGTGCTTAGGGCAGACCTGTATGTAGGGCGCCGCCGGGGTGCGCAGTCCAGGCCAGCTGATGCGGCAGTCAACAGACCCACGCCATCGTCATCAATTGCGGCAGTTCGGCAGGCAATCGTGGCTGATGCGCCCAGCGAGCAGGTCGCCGTTGTGGCTGCAAGGTCGAAGCCTGCGCTAAAAACTGAAAGTGTCCCGGCATCCAAACCGGTGCATCAGCCAGCGCTCGAGTCTTTCACGGTAGTTACCAGTCATACCACTGGGCCACACTGGTTTGCAGTATTGAGTGGTGAGTCGAAAGAATCTGGTTACAAGTCCCAGCGAGCCTTGTTCATGTCGATATGTGGGCAGTTTGGAATAGGGGGTGAACCAGCCGGTGACTCCGCTCGCGAGTATGAGCCGGGCCTGACCACCGTTTTTGGCTGGCCACCCCTCAAGCCCTCTGTTCTGGGCTTGCTAGGCAATACGGATCCGTTTGTCATGTATCAAAGGTGCATAACGGAGCGCGTTGCAGAAATATGGGCGGAGCAGCGGCTGAGTACTGATGCGCCATTGCGACCGGCGCTTTTATTCACTGCGGAACTTGTGGGGCCTGAAACTGTTGCCAGTGACGGTGTCGGCGCGCTTGGAAGTGATGAACATAGCCTTGTTTGGCGTGAAATTCTCGACATGCCAGAGGAGACGCTTCGGAGCGCCGATAGACTGATTGGACAGGTGGGGTCACGGGTCATACTGCTACCGCCGCTACGCACACTCCTGCTGGACGCTGGTCTCAGACGCGATGTTCAAACAGTGTTGCTGTTGCTCACCAGGCGCTCGGGGCCCCTGCGGAACTAGCCTGATGAAACTCGACTACAGACTGATGCATGAGCGCGACCTGCCGCAAGTTCTCGCCATCGAACGCGAATCCTACTCACATCCCTGGAGTGAGCAGTCGTTCATGGGTTGTCTGGACGGCGCAGATGAATGTTGGGTCTTGCTGGCCGATGGCGAAATTGCAGGCCACCTCGTGCTGAAGATTATTCTGGACGAAGGGCAGATTCTCAACATCTGTGTGCGACCGGGGCTGCAGGGGCGTGGCATCGGTGCACAGCTCATGGCCTTCGCGGAGGATCGCTTCACAGTTCGTAAAGTTTCGACCGTATTTCTCGAGGTCAGATCCAGCAATACCCCCGCTCGTCGTCTCTATGACTCTGCCGGCTACGCCGAGATCGGTCGTCGCAACGGCTATTATCCCTCGGCAGGCGGACGCGAAGACGCCATTCTGATGGGGCTTCAGCTCGAGGTTGATGGTACCTGAGCCATGGAGTGCCTGGCGCAGTCGAGTTTGCCCTTCTGGGTTGGTCTACAATGGCTGGCGCTGGCGGTCATCGTGTTTTTCCTCGTCGCCAACGTCCGTTTTAGCCGGTTTCAGGACAGCCAGTTTCTCCACATGTGCTGTGGTGCCTTGCTGGCTGTGCTCATTCTCTGGCGTATTCGATATGAGACCGATCTTGGTCTGGCATTCCATTTTCTGGGAATAAGTGTGCTGGTGCTGGTGTTTCATTGGCTGTACGCCTCAGTGATAGGCATACTGGCCTGCTTCATCGGCCCTTTGATTGGCGTCGGCCGTTTTGAGACAATACCGATGACAGTCGCTTTCGTAGTGCTTGTCCCCGTTGCCGTCACGTTGCTATTTCTGAAGCTCGAACGCCACCTGAACAGACGCCTGATTGAAAGCCAGGTCGAAGGGGCGCAGAACGGTAACTTCTTCCTGTTCATCATGCTCCCGGGTTTTGTGGGCGCAGGTTTTGCGATCGGCGCCAGCATGCTGACCGCTTTTGGTGCCTGCTGGATGCTGAGTGAGCGTGTCTGGAGTAGTGATCATGCCTTGCTGCTCAGCTATCTGCCGCTGATCATGTTGCCGGAGGGAGTCATCAACGGGATGCTGGTCTCAGGTTTCGTCGCCTTCTGGCCCGAAAAACTTAATGCCTTTCATGAAGAGGATTACTCTTGAATCAAGTAGCCGTCGCTAGCGACCGCAAACTTGGCGCTGAAATCGCCAAGCGCCGAACATTCGCCATTATCTCCCACCCTGACGCGGGCAAGACCACGATCACCGAAAAGGTCCTCCTGCATGGTGGTGCAATCCAGAAAGCTGGCACGGTGAAAGGCAAGAAGTCTGGTCAGTTCGCGCGTTCGGACTGGATGCAGATGGAAAAAGATCGTGGCATCTCGGTCACGACTTCGGTGATGCAGTTCCCCTATGGCGGTGCGCTGGTGAACCTGCTCGATACGCCGGGGCACGAGGATTTCTCGGAAGACACCTACCGCACACTGACAGCCGTCGACTCCTGCCTCATGGTTATCGACAGCGCAAAAGGTGTCGAGGATCGCACTATCAAACTGATGGAGGTAACCCGGCTACGCGATACCCCGATCCTGACCTTCATGAACAAGTGCGACCGCGATATCCGGGATCCTATGGAGCTTCTGGACGAGGTAGAGGAAGTGCTGAACATCCGCTGTGCGCCGATTTCCTGGCCTATAGGGTCCGGCAAGGGCTTTAAAGGTGTCTACCACCTCCTGCGCGACGAGATCATCTGTTACAAGAGTGGCCTCGGACATGCGGTGCAGGAGTCCCGCATTATCAAGGGCCTCGACAATCCTGAGCTGGACAAGTTGATGGATGGCGGCGCTGAAGCCTTCCGCGACGAGATCGAACTGCTGAAGGGCGCGTCCCACGAATTCGATCAGGCTGCGTTTCTGGCAGGTGAACTGACGCCTGTGGTTTTCGGTACAGCGCTCGGCAACTTCGGCGTCGACCACATGCTCGATGGTCTCGTGGCGTGGGCCCCTGCACCGCAGGCCCGTGCTACTGAAAGCCGGACAGTTGAAGCGAGCGAAACACCATTTACAGGTTTTGTATTCAAGATTCAGGCAAATATGGACCCAATGCACCGTGACCGGGTGGCCTTCCTGAGAGTGTGTTCGGGACATTATCAGCAGAGCATGAAAATGCATCACGTCCGGCTCGGTAAGGATGTGCGCATCGCCGACGCCGTAACTTTCATGGCAGGTGATCGTGAGCGCGCCGAAGAAGCATTTGCTGGTGACATCATCGGTTTGCACAATCACGGCACAATCCAGATAGGGGATACCTTCACCGAAGGTGAAAAGTTGAAGTTCACCGGTATCCCCAACTTTGCCCCCGAACTGTTCCGTCGTATCCTCCTGCGGGATCCACTCAAGTCCAAGCAGCTGCAGAAAGGCCTTATCCAGTTGTCGGAAGAGGGCGCTGTGCAGGTCTTCCGTCCGTTGAATAACAATGATCTCATCGTCGGGGCGGTCGGTATGCTGCAGTTCGACGTAGTTGTCTCAAGACTGAAAACCGAATACAAGGTGGAGGCTGTGTACGAGTCGATCAGCGTCAGCACTGCTCGCTGGTTGACTTCGGAGGATCCGAAAGCGCTGGAAGAAATCAGACGCAAAGCGCCAGAGAACATTGCTGTTGATGGTAGCGATAGCCTGACTTATCTCGCACCTACGAGGGTCAACTTGCAGCTCGCCCAGGAACGTCATCCGAAGGTGGAGTTCAGAACGACACGGGAGCATTGATCATCCATGCTTATCGACGCCCATTGCCATCTCGACTTTGATGAGCTCGCGGACTATCGAGCTCGGGCCGGTATACGCTCTGGGGGCGCCGACGTTGAAGTCAGTGCGTCTGGCAAAGGTTCGACCAATACCAGCCTGGACACGTTGATCGAGCGAACCCCAGATGCTTACGTAGTGCCCTCGATCGGCAAGAGCAATTGGCGCAGGGTGTCTGAGCTTGCCGCAGCGAATGCGAATGTGCGCGCCGCTTACGGCATCCATCCGTGGTGGGCGGATCAGCATGATGCCGCTGATATAAAGGCGCTGGCCGAGTGGTTGGAGCGGGATGACTGTGTTGCGCTTGGGGAAGTCGGTCTGGATGTGAATATCGAGCTGCCTGTCGAGCAGCAGCGGGCACGCCTCAAGCCTCAGCTCGAGCTGGCAGTAGAGCTGGGCAAGCCGGCCTTGTTGCACTCGGTGAAGACCCACGAAGACATGTTGCGTCTGCTCAAAGAGACAGGCCTCAAGCGCGGTATGATTCATGCCTTCAGTGGCAGTTATGAGCAAGGCGAGCAGTTTATCAAGCACGGCTTCATGCTTGGCATAGGCGGTATCATCACCTACGATCGGGCCAGCAAGACTCGTGATGCTGTTGCCCGATTGCCAATAGAGGCATTGCTGCTGGAATCGGATGCGCCGTCCATGCCGGTCTGTGGTCATCAGGGGGAGGTCAATACGCCGGAGCGGCTGATGATAACCGCTCAGTCGCTCGCCGAATTGCGTGGCTGTCCGGTAGAGGATGTCATCGCTCAAACTTCAGCTAATGCCGAGCGTTTGTTTGGGGCTTTTTTAATCTGAATCCAGCTTTATGTTAGTGAAAAGGCCTTGCATCAGCGCCATCGTGACCTTAGTTGAGCTTTTTCACGGTAAAAAACTGGCAAACGCCGCGTCAAATTCGTATAATCCTGCGCCCTTGCCCAGGTCGGGTCGGTTTTGGCCCCGTGAACTCGATTCGACCGGAAAGAGGAATAAGTCTGCAGGTCCGCAGCACAACGTGACATCCACATATCAAGTCGCGTTATATCCAGAGCGGATGCAGGCCTCAATGTTGGATAAGCGACTGAGTAATCAGTCAGATAATCAGTCAGAGTGCGAGTGACACGTCATGAAAACGATCAGTGCCAAACCAGAAACAGTCAAGCGCGACTGGTATGTTGTCGACGCTAGCGAGAAGACGCTAGGCCGACTGAGTACCGAAATTGCGCACCGCTTACGGGGCAAGCATAAGCCAGAATTCACGCCACATGTTGATACTGGCGACTACATCGTTGTAGTCAATGCTGAAAAAATCCGTGTAACCGGTCGGAAGACTACCGATAAAATGTACTATCGCCATACCGGTTACCCCGGTGGCTTGAAAGAGATGTCCTTCGAGAAGCTGATTCAGCACAAGCCAGAGCGAGTAATCGAACTGGCGGTGAAGGGCATGATGCCGCGCAACCCCCTCGGACGTGACATGCTGCGCAAGCTGAAAGTCTATGCTGGTGAAGCGCATCCACATAGCGCGCAGTCGCCAATCGAACTGAATATCGGATAAGGGATCACCATGGCTATCAATCAGAACTACGGAACCGGCCGTAGAAAAACTTCGACTGCACGTGTGTTCCTTCGCGCAGGTACTGGTAAAATTACCGTCAACTCAAAGACGCTTGAAGCGTACTTTGGTCGTGAGACTGCGCGTATGGTTGTGCGTCAGCCTCTCGAGCTCACTGAAATGACCGACAAGTTCGATATCTATGTGACTGTTGCTGGTGGTGGCCCTTCAGGCCAGGCTGGCGCAATTCGTCACGGTATCACCCGTGCCCTGATCGAGTATGACGAAACCAACCGTCCAGCTCTGCGTAAGGCAGGCTATGTCACGCGTGATGCCCGTGAAGTCGAGCGGAAGAAGGTTGGTCTGCGCAAGGCGCGTAAGAAGCCACAGTTCAGCAAGCGTTAATTCAGGCTGCTGTTACACCTTTCTGCCTTGGTCGTCTATTTTCAGGCGCTTCTGGCAGGGGAGGTGAGATGTCCTCCTCGCTCGTGTGGACGGACAATAAAATGCCGCCGAAGGTCTCTTCGGCGGCATTTTTGTTTGAGTTCGGTTATGCTTGGAGCTGCTCGAAGTGTTTGATTTTCTGGCGAGCCAGGCAAAATCATAAATGCCTTTCCGCTTGTCAGTAAGATGACTTTTCTTTTACTATACAGGCCATTTTACGCCCGCAGTTTAGTTCGGACAGGCCCTGGATCGATGCTCGCAGGCACGGTTTTCGCGGTATCTTCCGCTCTGGCGCCAGATTCGCAGACCCAAGCTGCAGTCAAAATTCGTAATACGTGTGGAGAATCTAGGTATGGCGCAAGTCGACGCAGGCAGTAATGGCCGTCGCCGCTTTTTGGTAGGTGCAACTGCAGTGGTAGGCGGTGTCGGCATGGTTGGAGCGGCAGTACCATTTGTCGCTTCATGGAATCCCAGTGCCAAGGCCCGTGCAGCAGGCGCACCCGTCAAGGTGGACATCAGCAAGATTGAGCCCGGTCAGCAGATTACTGTTGAGTGGCGCGGCAAGCCCGTGTGGCTGTTGAAGCGGACACCCGAGATGCTCAAGGAACTAGATGAACACAAGGACGATCTCGCCGATCCGCTTTCAGAGCGTGAGCAGCAGCCGGTCTACGCAAAGAACATTCATCGGTCGCGTAAGGAAGAGCTGCTGGTCGTGGTTGGCATCTGCACTCATCTGGGGTGCTCGCCCCAGTATCTGCCTGAAGTCGTTCCGAATGAGAGCTGGGGTGGGTATTACTGTCCATGTCATGGCAGCAAGTTTGACCTCGCCGGTCGCGTGACGAAGGGTGTGCCTGCGCCTGCGAACCTGGTAGTGCCACCCTATATGTATGTCGATGACAATACGGTGATCGTCGGCGTAGATGAGGAGAATGCGTAATGCAGAAGTTGATCGGTTGGATAGACGCAAGACTCCCGGTTGTAAACGCTTTCGAAAAGCACATGAGCAAGTACTACGCGCCGAAGAATTTCAACGTGTGGTACATGTTCGGCGTGCTATCAATGGTTGTGCTGGTTAACCAGCTGCTGACCGGTATCTGGCTGACCATGAGCTACGTACCCACGGCCGAAGGTGCTTTCAAGTCTGTTGAATACATCATGCGCGATGTAGAGTACGGCTGGCTTATTCGCTATCTGCACTCTACCGGTGCCACGGCCTTCTTCGTGGTTGTTTACCTGCATATGTTCCGGGCGCTGATGTATGGCTCGTATCAGAAGCCGCGTGAACTGATATGGATCTTTGGCATGATCATCTATCTGGTGCTCATGGCAGAAGCCTTCCTCGGGTATCTCTTGCCGTGGGGACAGATGTCATACTGGGGTGCGCAGGTCATTGTGTCCCTGTTTGGTGCAATTCCTGTTATCGGTGAAGACCTTACACAGTGGATACGCGGCGACTACCTGATATCGGGTATCACCCTGAACCGCTTCTTCGCTCTGCACGTTGTGGCATTGCCTATCGTTATTCTTGGCCTGGTGGTATTGCACATCCTGGCGCTGCACGAAGTTGGATCGAACAATCCGGACGGCGTTGATATCAAGAAAGTAAAGGGTGCCGACGGTATTCCCGTGGATGGTATTCCTTTCCACCCGTACTACACGGTGCACGACCTGGTGCCGATTGTAATCTTCCTGTTTATCTTCCTGATGGTTGTATTCTACTTCCCTGAAGGCGGCGGCTATTTCCTCGAGAAGCCCAACTTCGAGCCGGCAAACGCGCTGAAGACGCCGGACCACATCGCGCCTGTCTGGTACTTCACCCCGTTCTACGCAATGCTGCGGGCCATTACCTATCCGTTCTTCGGCGTTGATGCCAAGCTCTGGGGTGTCATTGTCATGGGCGGTGCCATTGCCATCCTGTTCGTGCTGCCGTGGCTGGATCGTAGTCCGGTCAAGTCCTGGCGTTACAAGGGCTGGATGAGCAAGGTCTGGCTGGGCATATTCGTGGTGAGCTTCATCATACTCGGCGTCTGTGGGGCACTGCCTGCAAACGAGCAGCCATACTGGCTTGCGCCCGTGTGCACCGGGCTTTACTTCGCCTTCTTCCTTCTGATGCCGTTTTATACCAAGCTTGAAAAAACCAAGCCCGTACCAGAGAGGGTGGTGTTCAAATGAGATCTGTAATTATGAGTCGTCTGGCTCTTGCGTTTGCAGTCATGCTGCCACTGGCCGCTCATGCAGCCAGTGAGAAGGTTGCTCTGGATAAGGTCGATATCGACATCTATGACCAGCCATCATTGCAGCGGGGCGTGCAGCTCTATACCAATTACTGCATGGCCTGCCACTCTCTCAAGTACAGTCGTTATGAGCGTGTTGCAGATGATATCGGCATACCACACGATCTGTATCTGGAAAATCTGGTGTTCGACGACGCAAAGATTGGTTCTCTGATGGAGAATGCAATGGAGCCGGGTCTGGCGCAGACATGGTTCGGAGCGGCTCCTCCTGATTTGTCGTTGATCGCTCGAGTACGAGGTGGCGACTGGCTATATACCTACCTGCGCACCTTCTATAAGGACGAGTCGCGGCCATGGGGTGTTAACAATGCCGTCTTCAAGGATGTGGGTATGCCACACGTGCTCGCGGAGATGCAGGGACTATGCGCCAGCAAGCCGGCAACAGGCGTTCAGAGCGAAGTCGATCCGATGTCTGGAGAAGTCGTAGGCGGGGGCGGATGTGAAAATTATGTCTTCGAAGGCGAGATGACGCCAGCTGAGTTCAACAGTGCAATGCGGGATCTCACCAACTTCCTTGTTTATGTCGGTGAGCCATCGAAGCTGCAAGCCAATGCGATCGCGCCGTGGGTCCTGCTCTTCCTGGTCATCCTGTTTATACCGGTGTATCTGCTCAACCGAGAGTACTGGAAAGATATTCACTAGGATATCGTGTATACTTTGTCTCCAATTATTTTCGGTCAACCGAAAGCATCGCCCTACTAGTTAGGGCGTTTTTGCTGCAGTTAACATTATCCGCATTATTTCAATTCTAGAGGTAGGCTCATGGGCGTCGTGACCAAACGGTCATCAATGACATTCTTCTCCGATCCGCAGGATCACTATTCGCATCGAGTTCGGATAGTGCTGGCTGAGAAAGGCGTCACGGTTGATGTAGTGGATGTCGATCCAGATAACATGCTCGACGAAATTGCCGAGCTGAATCCCTACAACTTGCTGCCCACCATGGTGGACCGCGAACTGTCTCTGTACGATCCGGCCATCATGATGGAATATCTGGATGAGCGCTTTCCTCATCCGCCACTGTTGCCCGTGTACCCGGTTGCCCGAGCGCAGAGTCGCCTCTTCATGTTCCGCATTCAGAGCGACTGGTGTGTGTTCGTGGACAAGATCCTGGCTGGCGGCAAGCCTGCCGAGCTTGAGAAGGCACGTAAGGCTTTGCGTGAGAGCCTTATCGCGGCTTCGCCAATCTTCGCTGAGAAGCCGTATTTCATGAGCGACGAGTTTACGCTGGTGGATTGCTGTATTGCACCAGTGCTTTGGCGCCTGCCGGTACTCGGCATCGAGTTACCAGAGAAGCAGACCAAGCCGATCCAGAAGTATATGACCCGCCTGTTTGAGCGTGACTCATTCAAGGCGAGCCTCTCGGACGTAGAGCGCGAGATGAGGCTCTAGTCTCGATACGAATGAACGGGGAGGATCTTTTGTCTCCCCGCCGGTTTTGATAGTGCAAGAGTGATACATGACCCCAAGCAGACCTTATCTACTTCGAGCGCTCAATGAGTGGATTCTGGATAACGATCTCACGCCATTCATTGTCGTCGATGCATCGTTACCTGGTGTCGATGTGCCGCGTGATTTTGTGAGTAACGGTCAGATCGTGCTGAACATCAGTCCCGGCGCTGTTCGTAGTCTTCTTATTGACGACGAAACGCTTGAATTCACGGCCCGCTTTGGTGGTGTGCCTAGGTTGGTATCTGTGCCAATCGTTGCCATCGTGGCTGTTTATGCGAAGGAAAACGGGCAGGGCATGGTGTTTGGGTCCGAGCCGGGTGGCTCGCCAGATGATGCGCCCGATAAAGGACCAAAGAAAGCGAAGAAGTCCTCAAAATCCAGCGCAGAAAAGCCGAAGGCCGCAGATCGTCCGTCTCTGAAAATAGTAAAATAGTCTTCAGATAGAGGGCTGGTGACTAGCCGGCTTCCAATCCCGAACCAAACAGACTTCTTTCGACTCGGTCGTACAGGCCGTGAACGATCAGACTAAGCATCTCCTGAAAGAGATGCGCCTTGCCCGTGTTCAAACTCACAAGACACAGGCCTTCTGTTGCCTCTAGCCAGACCTCGTCACTGACAAGAATAATCTGCATGCCCTGATCGGTAGCTGTATGTATGGCACGCCTGATCTGTTCGCTGCTTACCGACTGGCTGAAAATAACCAGCGTATCGTGCGCATGGCCGAAAGCACGAATCTGTCTTGCGAAGACGTCTGCCTGGGCCTCGACCAGGCGTGCTCCAAAATCGTTCTCCTTATCGCTGGCGGATTGCTCAGTTTCGTTCACTACGCTCGCCTGGTTCGACGCTAGAAAGCGCGTTTCCGACTGAAGGGATAAGGCGGGAAGGCTAGGCTGTGGCTTGTCAAAGCCGTACAGGAGCAGTTCAGCCAGGTAATCAGCTGATCGGGCTGCATGATGAACGCCGCAGGTGATGATACGCCCTTCGGCCAAGAGGCTACCGACCAGAAGGTCGCCGGCCTGGGTGATCTGCTGCGGCAAAGTTTCAGCAGCATCCAGCAAGGCCTGAATGCTGCCCGCGAGCAAGCTGCGCGCAGAATGATTTGCTGGGTCGTTCTCAGAATGCATTCTGGATCCATTCGATTCGGGGATTGTCGCCAGCATCGAGGATAGCGACCACGTCGAAGCGACAATTACAGCGATGCAGATTCTTCATGGTGAGGTAGAAGCTGGCACAACGCTTGATTTTCGCCTGCTTCGCGCCTGTCACGGCCGCTGCCGGCCCACCGAAGCTATCAGAGCTGCGCATTTTTACTTCGACGAACACAATCGTGGTCTGGTCGATACAGATCAGATCGATTTCGCCCGAGCGCGAGCGAAAATTATGTTCGATGATCTGAAGACCGCTCCGTCTGAGATGGTCTGCAGCCATCCGCTCGTAGCTTGTTCCTATTTCTGCATTATGAGCCATTTCAGGACCTCCTTGTCCGTGGAGACAGCCAGCCTGCATGAGTGTTGAGCCGACCGCAGTGCAAACGATCTAGAACCCGTCTGGGGCGATTATAAAGTGAGACCACCGAAAATGCTTACTCCAAATGTCCGGTTGCGGTTTTAGGCATAAGCTGAGCGTGCCCTTTCTCAAAAAGGCCCCACGGCAGGGTGCGTCGCACTCGTCCATTCGCGAGCAGCGATAAGTCTCCGGTATAGCCTTCGACATACGCAGAGGAAAAAATCGTCAAAAGTTCGAGCTTATCGATAAGGCTGAAGCTATCTGCACCCATCGCGAACAGGTTGCTGTAGGCCGGATTGCTGACGAGCGATGTCGAGAGCTGCTTCAGCTCGGAGCCCTGAATCTCAGGGTCTACAACCCACGGCAGTGCGGTAAACAGAAGACCGTTCAAGTCGCTGTTTCGAAGGTCATCCTGCTTGCCATCGAAGGCCATGGAGACAGCGACTACTGGCAGAGTCCTTGCGTAGTGGAAGGCCATCAGCGGTTTAATCTGACGCAGCCAATATGGCGTCGCAATGACCATGACGCCGTCCAGATCCTTGCGGCGCCTGGGCTCGAACTCGAGCTTGCCAACCACGCTCTGTAGGCGCGCGCGGCGGCTGTTGCTTTCCCTAATGAGTAGCATATCGGCGATTTGGGAGGAGAGATCTGCTGGTCTGTCGATGATGATGTCATGCGCTATTTCAATATCATAGCGTTTGGCCTGCTCGCGTGCATGCTCTACCAGCTTGGTTGCCCAGGGAGCGTCCTCATAGATGACAGCGATCTTATGGCGTCGAGGCAATGAGGGCATGGGTGATCCAGGGTCCACGCCGCCGTCTGCACGTGCGATAGCGTCTCCTGATTGCGAAGGCGGCTGTGATGATTCACCTGCGACATCAAGATCCTGCTCATCCAGCGCTACTTCAGTGTCGAGGGCTGCTGCAGCATCGCCTCCATCCAGGGCTTGAGCAGTAACCATGGCGGCATTCGCCGCGGCTTCTTCCTTGAGAGCCTGACGCATGTTTGCCCGGGCCAGCTGATCCGCGTAGGCCGGATCACCAAGTCGTGAGAGCACCTGCTCGATCTCATCGTCCATTGACAAGCCGAACTGAAACAGCCCTGGCGGTGTCTGCATCTCTTCATCTTCGAGGTAGTTCATCGCAAGTGCGGGTGGCGCCAGCTGAGGTAGGCTGGCCATCTCTGCGACTGCATTTTTGTCCAGTGGCCCCACGACCTGTTCAAAGCCATTGTCCTGTAGGGCCATGAAGAGATCGGTATAGTTATCGATCGACGCCGTGTTGAAAAACACGAGCTCAGGCGCGGCATCTGCGGTGCTCCAGATACTGTTCTGCTGGGACGGGTGAATCTTCCCCAGCGTAGAAGTAAGGCGTTCATCACGACCAAAGCGTTGGAAGTAGGCGGCGAGAAAACCTGCTTTAAGCGTATCTGCAGCTGGTTTGAGTGGCCCACTGCCGGGCAGCAGAATCGCAACCTTTGCCGGATACCGGGTATCAGGACGAGAAAGCTGCTGAACAGCCACAGGCGGCTGCTGAGCCGCCGAATGTCGGGGCCAGTCCCGTTTCCAGTCTTGCCAGAATTCCCGGTACTCAGCAAGCGTGCCGCGGCTCCTCAGTCGCAAGGTAAGATCTGCCCACCCTTTCAGCTCCGCCAGCTGGGTTGCGGGTGTTTCCACAAGGAACTGCGCTTCGCCTACGCCGGGCAAGTCAGCAACTGCTTCAGCGTTGACGATTTTCTCGAGTACCGAAGTATCGAGCGACGTGACCGTGGTCCAGATAGCCCGACGGTTTGCCTCGTAGGCTTCGTCAGTGAACAAGCCCTCGTACACAGTGCGCACATAGAAACCCTTCAGCAGCTGATCGCTGCGTGTGGCGGCATGGATGTACTGAATGACGGCCTGCTGGCGCAAGGACTGTTCGGTTTGGTCGAAGGCCCCCAGGCCACGTTGGCGGCCAGCGTCTTCCAGAGCCTGCAGTGCGGCCTCGGGACGGTCCTGCAGCAGCTCCAGGCGGCTTTCATACAGAGCGAGGCGGGCTGTCTGACTATCCGGAAGGCGACGTTCACGAAGCCAGGCTATGACCGTTTCGGACGCAATGAAGTCCCTGGCCTCGATCAGTTCGTCGATCTGGTCGATCAGCCAAGCGGCTCGATCGTCGCCTGCGTAGCTGGAGGACTCCGCGATGAGGGCTTGTGCTGCAGAGATTTCAGCATTGCCTTCGGACGAGCCAGGTACTGCTGGCTGCACTGGAGCTTGTGCCGATGGTGACGGTGCTGTGCTGCAGGCTGTGACCAGCAGAAGCCCCAGAACAAGCAGCGAATGCCTCAGTGCGGCGGGCGTGGCAGACATCTGGGTCAGATTGCAGAGCAGGGCAGGCGCTGATCGGCGGGACAAACGCTGTGATCGGCATCGGATAGCAGGCATGGTCGACAGGGTCTCGGCTGGAACAGTGGACAGGGCAGTTGACGATTAGGTCGCAGCCAAGCAGTCTACCAAGCCCGAGCCGGTGGCAGCAATCTTCTGACCGATCGGCTGTCGTTACTGTTCGGAGAGATTCAGATGTTTCTGCAAACCAGCTCAGCTCATGATGCGCCGCCAGGCCGACTGTACGTAGTCGCTACGCCCATCGGGAACCTCGACGACATGACCAGGCGCGCAGTGGCTATACTGGCGGCCGTGGACGTCGTGGCGGCAGAAGATACCCGCCACACTCAGAGCCTCCTTTCGCACTTTGGCTTGCAGAAGACGCTCTGCTCACTGCATCAGCATAACGAGCGCGCGCGGGTGGATTACCTGAAGGAACTGCTCGCTGAGGGCAAGACGGTGGCGCTGGTCTCCGACGCGGGAACGCCCCTCATATCCGATCCGGGCGC
The DNA here is from genome assembly GCF_047946665.1 of Allohahella sp. A8. Classification (GTDB taxonomy): domain Bacteria; phylum Pseudomonadota; class Gammaproteobacteria; order Pseudomonadales; family Oleiphilaceae; genus Allohahella. Next base: position 3,060,886 of record NZ_CP172312.1, on the reverse strand, counting down.
AACGCTGGTGACCGAGCTGAGAGCAGCTGGTCATATTGTGATTCCCGTGCCTGGCGCCTGTGCCCTCATTGCCGCGTTATCCGCCAGTGGACTGCCTACGGATCGATTCATATTCGAAGGCTTCCTGCCCGCCAAATCGTCGAATCGCCGCGCGGCTCTGCAAAAGCTGGTAACAGAGCAGCGGACTCTGGTTTTCTACGAGGCGCCACACAGAATCCAGGACATGATGGCTGACTGCGCCGAGATATTCGGCGCTGATCGGGAAGTTTGTGTGGGGCGAGAGCTCACCAAAACCTTTGAGACCTTTATTTCCGGCACAGCTAAAGCAGTAGTTGATGCAATTGCTGCCGATCATAATCAGACTCGAGGCGAGTTCGTGGTCATGATCAAGGGGGCTGAGGCTGAGGCGCCCTCCGACGACCTGTCTGCTGCAACGATCGATCTGCTCGCGCTCCTGGGGTCGCTCAAGAGCAAAATCTCGCCGTCGGATCTTGCGTCTGCTGTCGCCGCAGCCAGCCCCCTCAAAAAGCGTGACATATATAAGCAGATTCTGGCACTCGATTGAGTTAGACTGCGCGCGGAGTTTGCCAGACAGTCGCTGTCTGCACCGGTTTACCGGGGCAGGGGGAGGAAAGTCCGGGCTCCATCGGGCAAGGTGCCAGGTAACACCTGGGCGGCGTGAGTCGATGGAAAGTGCAACAGAAAGTATACCGCCTACGTAGCTTCGGCTGCCGGTAAGGTTGAAATGGTGCGGTAAGAGCGCACCGCATGACTGGTAACAGTTCATGGCGATGGAAAACCCCACCTGGAGCAAGACCAAATAGGGATCCGTTAGGCGCGCCCACGCTGGATCCGGGTAGGTCGCACGAGCCGATTGGTGACAATCGGCCCAGATAAATGACTGTCCACGACAGAACCCGGCTTATCGGCAAACTCCTCTTCTTACGACGGCAGACAGCAGAACAGCTGTCTGCCGTCCATTTTTTCGTTAAAAACTGTATGCTTGTACAGTCTTAACGCATTGATATGCAATACAAAGCCCACTGCTCTCCTCGTTATTGCAAAATAATCTTTGTTCTCATCTGGATTATCACGATAGATACCCATCTACATGATATATATGGTTTTTTAACCATAAGTATTTCTACTTTCTCGTTCTGAGATCCCTAAGTCCCTGTTTTAGTGAAACAAATTTATAGTCATTGGTCTGTGTGACCACTTGAAAAGGCCAGAAGTGCTTCCTATAGTGTCTCCAGTGGGAAATTGTGGTGAATTGTGGAGTTTTGTGGGGCAGGGTGGCCTAAATGTACGTATCAGACCTTAAACAGCGACGAGAGCGTTTCAATGGCACGACCAGGCAGGATTCGAACCTAGGTGACGATGTTCACTGGCGACAACAGCATCAATATGGATGCCAAAGGTCGATTCGTGATGCCCAGCAAATATCGGGAGCGTCTGGAGCAGCTTTGCGCCAATCAACTCGTTGTCACCATTGATACCCAGGCTCGCTGCTTGTTGGTCTACCCACGTAACGAGTGGGAAAAAATTGCAGAGAAAATCGAAGCGCTGCCCAGCTTCAATGCGGGCACTTTGAGAATTAAGAGATTGATCCTCGGCCATGCTCAGGAGCTGGAGATCGATTCAAATGGAAGAATTTTATTACCAGCTTCGCTTCGGGAGTACGCCTACCTCGACAAGAAGCTGGTCCTTCTCGGTCAGGGCAAGAAATTTGAGCTCTGGGATGAAGCAGAATGGACCAAGGTCAGGGACAGCTACCTTGAAGTCGAGGCACTGGAAGGAGAGACGCCTCAGGAACTCATGAACATAGCGCTTTAATCTTGTATTCAGCTGTTTTAGACAAGAACCACCAGGTTCATCGAGGGTACATGGATCAACATATCAGCGTGATGCCGGAGCAGGCTTTGGCAGCACTGGCGCCCCAGGCGGGCGGCTGTTATGTCGACGCGACCTTCGGACGTGGCGGTCATTCCGCGCTTATCCTCGGCTCCCTCAATAGTGAAGGTCGACTGTACGCGATCGACCAGGATCCTGCTGCCCGCGAGGCTGCAGGACGCTTCAGTGAGGATGCACGATTCCACTTTCTACACGGTAACTTCGCCGATCTCGGTAAGCTGCTCAAGGCCGCCGGGGTCGATAAGGTTCACGGCATTCTGATGGATCTGGGCGTTTCCTCGCCGCAGCTTGACGACGCTGGTCGGGGCTTCAGCTTTCAGAACGACGGCCCGCTCGACATGCGGATGAACACAGAAGCCGGTGAGTCGGCAGCAGAATACATTGCCCGAGTCAGCGAAGCTGAGCTGACGCGCATACTTTTTGAATACGGTGAAGAAAAATTTGCTCGCAGGATCGCCCGCGCCATTGTCGAACGCCGTGTGGAGCAGCCATTTTTGAGAACTGCTGATCTCGCCTCTGTAGTGGCGGCAGCAAACCCGAAGTGGGAAAAGCACAAGAATCCAGCGACCCGTGCGTTTCAGGCGATTCGCATTGCAGTCAACCACGAGCTTGATGCCCTGGAGAGTGGGCTCAGGCAGGCGTTTGATGCCTTGTTGCCCGGCGGGCGCCTCGTCGTTATCAGTTTTCACTCTCTCGAGGACCGCATCGTCAAACGCTTCATGCGAGATCAGGCAAGCGTGGCACAGGTTCCGAAGTGGGTCCCGATCATTCCTCCGGAGCTAATGCCCGAAGGCCGCATCATTGCCAAGAAAGTTACAGCGGACCAGTCCGAAGTCAGCGCCAATACCCGAGCGAGAAGTGCGGTATTGCGGGCTGTCGAACGTCTTGACAAAAACAACAACTCGGGGCGAGCACTATGAAAATGAATCCATTGAACAGAAAAGCCGTGACGACCGTTCTTATGGTTGCGGTCTGTCTATCTGCACTGCTCACTATTTATTCTGTGCAGGCGAGCCGACAGTCATTCTCCGATCTGCACGCACTCAAGCAGGCAGAAGGCGAGCTTCAGCGACAGTGGGCGCAACTCCTGGTCGAACAAGGTGCGTGGGACTCGCTATCACGCATAGAGCGGCTGGCGCGAAGTGAGTTTTCGCTGAGCGAACCCAAGCCGGATCAGATCGCGCTCGTTCGTCCCGCTTCGCCCGCTGAACTTACTCAGCGCGTGTCGGATGCCCTGCATGGCACAGGTCTGAGTGGTTCGGTAGCTCGAAGTATTGCTGCCGGAAGCACGAATGAGTGAGAAGCGGACCGAAAAGGCGCTGGCTCTCCCCGGCTGGCGTCTCAGTCTCGTGCTGGCTGGGCTCACGGCAGGTTTCGCCGTCATCGGCGTCAAGCTCGTGATGCTGCATAGCGTGCAGAGTCCGATGCTGAAGCATCAGGCTGCATTGCGGACAATCAAATCGGAGGTGCTGCCTGCGGTTCGCGGTTCGATTTATGATCGGAACGGCGTGCCCGTGGCCATCAGTGCGCCGGTGCATACATTGTGGGTGAATCCTGGTCGCGCAGATCCCGATCAGCCTGAGTGGGCGCAGGCGGCTGCTCTGCTGGAACTTGATGAAGCAGCGCTGCGTGAAGATATTCGCCAGCGTGCCGAACGCGGCTTCATGTACCTGAAGCGTCATGTCTCACCTGATCTTGCTGCTGCCGTCAAGACGCTCAAGCTCGAAGGGCTGGCAGCAGACTCTGAATCCAAACGCTTCTATCCGGCTGGCGAAGTGGCCGCCCATGTGGCTGGTTTGACCAATGTGGACGACAGTGGTCAGGAAGGTATCGAGCTGGCCTATAACGAGTGGTTAAGCGGCTCGCCCGGTAAGCGAAAAGTTCTCAAGGACCGTGAAGGCCATGTGATCGATCATCTCGAGCTGGAGGATGCGGCACGTGACGGCCGTAACATACAGCTGAGTCTCGATCTGCGACTCCAGTACATGGCTTATCGCGAACTCAAGGCGGCGGTCTCCGGCTATGGTGCGAAGTCTGGCAGTGTGGTCATGCTGGATGTCGAGACCGGCGAACTGCTCGCCATGGTCAATCAGCCTTCCTTCAATCCGAACGACCGCAGCGATCTCGAGCCGGAACGGATGCGTAACCGTGCCGTGACAGATGTCTTCGAACCCGGCTCGACGATGAAGCCATTTACCATTGCGGCTGCTCTCGAGTCTGGCAAGTACAGAGCCGGTTCGAAAATCGATACCAGCCCTGGTTATCTCCGTCTTGGCAACTACACGATTCGCGACGGTGCCAATTATGGCGTCCTGGACATGGGTGGTGTGATCGCCAAGTCCAGTAACGTCGCTGCTGCAAAGATTGCCAGAGAGCTCGGCGGCGAGCATCTATGGGGTATGTTCAGCGACTCTGGTTTCGGTCAGCCTACTGGTGTCGAATATCCCGGCGAGCGCTATGGGGTTCTGCCGTCACCCTCTGCCTGGAAGCCGGTTCAACTGTCCTCCCTGGCGTATGGTTATGGCATGTCGTCAACAGTCATGCAGCTGGCCCAGGGTTATCAGGTGCTCGCAAACAAGGGCGTTCGTCGACCTGTATCTCTGTTTCATCGCGCAGGTCAGCAAAACGAGCAGGCGCCAATTCAGGTCATGAGCGCCGATACGGCAGTCAGTGTGGTCAACATGCTGCGTCGGGTCATTACCGAGGGTACCGGTAAGCGCGCGGCAGTCAGTGGCTTCAGTGTGGCGGGCAAGTCGGGAACAGTTCACCGTCTCGGCGCACAGGGATACGAGGCAGAGGAGTACAGTGCATTGTTCGCTGGCATGGCGCCTGCCGACAACCCGAAGATCGTCGTGGTGGTGGTCATCCACAGCCCCCAGAAAGGCGAATACTATGGTGGCGAAGTGGCAGCACCTGTGTTTTCACGCATCGTTTCGGATTCGCTCAGGATACTTGGCGTTCAACCTGACCGCCCCGATTCGCTGTTAGCTGACGCCTCAGCCAGTGGAGCATCCAGTGAGCGGCACTAAGCATGAGCCAGTCATGAAGGGCAAATTACTGTCCCAGTGGCTAGGGCACCTTCTTGCCCTGGATGCTGCCGCCGATCGTCGCATTGGTCAGTTGAGTATCGATAACAGGGACTGCATCGAGGGCTCCCTATTCATCGCGCTGCACGGGCAGGCCTGTGATGGCGCCGACTTCATCGAGCAGGCCATCGAGCGTGGTGCAGTCGCTGTACTACAAGGCGTCGAAGCGTCGGCCGCTGCGGAAGTTATGCTGGAACAGAGCAGTGCAGGCGTGACCTTCACCCGAATCAAGTTGCCAGGCTTGGAAGCAGACATCGCCGAACTGGCAGCAGATTTCTACGACAGACCGGCTGCAGCACTGGCTGTCGTGGCGATTACCGGCACCAATGGCAAGACTTCGGTGAGCCATTATGCAGCCCAGCTTTCGAATCTATGCGGCATGCCTGCTGGCGTGATAGGCACGCTGGGCTATGGTATGGAGGATCATCTTCGTCCCACCAGAAACACCACACCAGATGCGGTTTCAATACAGCGTCAGCTCGCCGAGCTGCGTGATGCGGGTGCGCAGGCAGTCTTCCTTGAAGCCAGCTCTCATGCACTGGTGCAGGGTAGGCTGACGGCTGTTCCGGTCGACGTTGCAGCGCTTACCAATATCACCCGGGACCACCTCGACTATCACGGCTCTCTGGCTGCTTATGCCAGCGCCAAGCGGAGTCTGTTTTCAATGCCGAGCCTCTCGGCGGCCATCTTCAATGACGATGACTATTACGGTTCTCTCTGGCGTCATGAGCTGGCCCAGTCCAGGCCAGGTGGTGATGCATCCGAAGACATGGAGGATGCTACAGACGATCGCGATCATGGCGGCCCTGAGCTCATGACGGTAAGCCTGCTGCACGCAGCGACAGTTTGCGCCGAGAATATCGAGCTCAAGGCTGATGGTATGAGCTGTTCGATCAATCTCAGCGGAGAAAAGGGCACGCCGCGGCTCAGGCTGATGGGTGAGTTCAATCTAGCCAATGTCCTTACTGCCGCGGCCTGCGTTTATGCCGTCATGGTGCATCAGCTGCAGCACAAGCGGAACGGACAGACACCCGACCGCTTGCTAACCGTCGAATCCGCTGACTGCGCCAGCCGGATCGTCAGTTATTGCGCCCAGCTTCGCGCAGTGCCTGGTCGTCTGCAGATGGTTCAGGCTGGTTCTGCAGGTGCTCAGCCGCGAATAGTGATCGACTATGCACATACGCCCGATGCACTGCAGAAAACACTGACAGCGCTGAAGCAGCATGGGTTCACCCGAGTAACTACAGTCTTTGGTTGCGGTGGCGACCGCGACAAAGGCAAGCGCGCGCTCATGGGCGAGATTGCTTCCCTGCATAGCAGCAAGATCATTCTCACAAGCGACAACCCGCGCAGCGAAGATCCGTACAGCATCATCAGCGACATTCGCGAAGGTACTGAAACCGGTAATGCAGCTGTCGAGGTGATCGAACAGCGTGAGCAGGCAATTGCGGCAGCCATCGAGACCGCAGACAGCAGCTCGCTTGTCCTCGTTGCTGGCAAGGGCCATGAAGATTATCAGGAGTACGCCGGTCGTCGGCTGCCGTTTTCAGATCTGGATGTGGTCAGGAAGGTGCTGGAGCGTCTTCAGTCCCCGTCTGTTAAAAAGCCCTCAGCTGCCGATACGCCGCTGCAGCGTCAGGAGAAGATGTAGTGATAGGCCTTTGGGATACACACAAGATTGCAGCGATCACGTCGGCAGAGTACGCCGGCGGACCTCAAGCTGTGACAGCTGTTGAAACAGATACAAGGAAGCCGCTGAAAGGCGCGTTATTCGTGGCGCTCGTTGGTGAGCGATTCGATGGTCATGACTATATAGCCCAGGCGCTTCAACAAGGGGCGGTAGCGGCGCTATCCAGCAAATCCCTCGCGGAGCTCAAGGCAGCAGGACAGATCGTCGACAAGCAGAAAATCCTGGTGGTTGACGACACGCTGCGTGCCCTGGGGCAGATTGGCAGAGCCAACCGTGCCCGCTTTCGGGGACTCGTCGCGGCGGTCACTGGGTCTGCCGGCAAGACCAGCGTGAAAGAGATGCTGGCAAGTATACTTGCAACCCGTGGGGCTGTAGCCAAGACCCAGGGTAATCTCAATAACGAGATCGGCGTACCGCTGAGTCTGCTTCAGCTTAACGACCAGCATGTGGCTGGGGTTTTCGAGCTCGGTGCCAGTGCCGTTGGCGAAATAGCGCGGACCACCAGAATGACGCTTCCTCAGGTCGCTATTCTCAACAACGCGGGCTCGGCACATCTCGAAGGCTTCGGCAGTCTCGAGCGAATCGTTCAGGCCAAGGCCGAAATTTTCGAAGGCCTGTTAGGCTCGGGTTCGGCCGTGCTCAATCGCGATGACAAGAACTATCCATTCTGGCTTACCTTCTGTCAGAACCTGTCACAGAAGCCCGATATTATCAGCTTCGGCTTCCATGAGAGCGCCGATGTCACCGCGAAGAATGTCCAGTCCAACGAAAGTGGATCCAGCTTCACGCTGGTTCTGCGTCGCCCTGGAGACGCTGGCAAGCCCGCTGAAGTGGCTGTGCACCTGCAGTTCGCGGGACGACACAATATCAGTAATGCGCTGGCTGCCTCCGCAGCCTGTTTCATGCTTGGTCTCAAGCCGTCAGCCATTGCCGAAGGTCTCAGCGCGGCTCGGCCAGTTGGCGGGCGTCTGCAGTTCGAACGCTATGGCCACGGTCTGACCTGTATCGATGATAGTTACAATGCGAACCCGGCCTCCATGGTCGCGGCGCTGGATGTACTGGCCGGTGCCGAGGGCGTTGGTGTGGCCGTGCTGGGCGATATGGCCGAGCTGGGCGGCACTGCCAAAGCTGCCCATTTCGAGCTGGGTGCGCAGGCGGCCGTACGTGGCTTCGCCAGCGTTTTCGCCATCGGACAGTTTTCAGCCGAAGTACGTCGCGGCTTTGAATCGATCGCTGCCAAGGGTGATGCCGAGTGCCACGCCTTCACAGACAAAGCGGCTGCGCAGATTCCTCTCGTGAATGAGCTACAGGCCCGTCTCAAGCGTGGTGAAGGCGTCTGCGTGTTGTTCAAAGGGTCGCGTAGTGCCGGTATGGAAACACTCAAGGCCGCAGTACTCAAGCGCATGGGCTTTGCCAGTTCCGCCGCGAACAGCGATCGGGGAGGTAAGGTCTGATGCTGCTGTTCCTGGCCGACTTCCTTTCAACCTGGTTCCCGTCCTTCAGCGTTTTTCAGTACCTGACCCTACGAGCCATTCTGGGTGTTTTGACTGCACTGGGTATCTCGCTGCTGGTCGGCCCCAAAGTAATCAAAAACCTGGCGCTGCGGCAGATTGGCCAGAGCATTCGAAACGACGGTCCCGAGAGTCACTTGAGCAAGGCTGGTACACCGACCATGGGTGGTGCGCTCATCCTTGTTGCCATCGTGGTCAGCACGCTGCTATGGGCAGATTTGAGTAATCGCTATATCTGGATCACGCTACTGACCACGGTAAGCTTCGGGGCGATTGGCTGGGTTGATGACTGGCGCAAGGTGGTCGAAAAGAACAGCCGGGGCCTGCCCGCACGCTGGAAGTATTTCTGGCAGTCTGTGTTTGGTCTGCTTGCAGGCTTTCTTTTGTATATCACTGCAGCCTCGCCAGCAGAGACCACGTTCATCATCCCGGTCTTCAAGGAAGTTGCCCTGCCTCTGGGGCTCTGGTTCGTGGCGCTGACATATTTCGTAATCGTCGGTAGCAGCAACGCCGTTAATCTGACCGATGGTCTGGATGGCCTGGCGATCATGCCAACCGTCATGGTCGGCGGCGCACTCGGCATCTTTGCTTATGTGTCTGGCAACGTGAATTTCGCCCAATACCTGCATGTGCCTTACCTGCCCGGTGCCGGCGAGCTCATGGTATTCCTGGCCGCGTTGGTCGGTGCGGGCCTGGGCTTCCTCTGGTTCAACACCTATCCCGCTCAGGTCTTCATGGGCGATGTCGGCGCGCTGGCGCTGGGCGCGGCGTTGGGAGTCGTGGCCGTTATTGTTCGTCAGGAAATCGTGCTGTTCATCATGGGCGGCATCTTCGTACTGGAAACCGTCTCGGTCATTCTGCAGGTCGCATCGTTCAAACTGACCGGGCGCAGAATATTCCGTATGGCACCGATTCATCATCATTTTGAGCTGAAAGGCTGGCCTGAGCCGCGCGTCATCGTGCGTTTCTGGGTCATTACGGTCGTGCTGGTCCTCGTGGGCCTGGCGACACTGAAAATCAGATAGGCATGACACTAACGATGGGAAGCAAGGCGTGAGCATTTTGGCAGCAGACAAGGCAGTAGCGATTATCGGGGCAGGTGTCACCGGTCAATCGCTGCTGCGCTATGCCCGCTCGCGCGCCTATCAGGTGGTGCTGATGGATACTCGCGCCGAAACCCTCGCCTTCACCCAGCTCAAGCTGGCGTGGCCGGAGGTGACTTTCCATTTCGGCGGTCTGCATGAAGCCTGGCTGAGACAGGCGGATGAGATCTGGGTGAGCCCAGGTATAGATCTGCGTCAAGCGCTCTTGAAGGAACTGGCCGAAGTGAAGCCGCTGCGTGGCGATATCGACCTGTTCAGCGAAGCTGCTGCGGCGCCCGTTGCGGCAATAACGGGGTCTAATGGCAAAAGTACCGTCACGACACTACTGCATGCCATGGCTCAGGCCTGCGGTTTGCACAGCGTCGCGGGCGGTAACCTGGGTACTCCTGCACTCGACCTGCTGGATCCGAAGGTCGAGCTTTACGTACTCGAGGTGTCCAGCTTTCAGTTGGAAACGACGCGCCATCTGGGTGCGGCTGCGGCCACGGTGTTGAATCTGTCGCAGGATCATATGGATCGCTACGACAACATGCTGGCCTACCACAATGCGAAGATCCGCGTGTTTAACGGCGCTCGCAAGATGGTCCTCAACCGTGATGATCCACTAGCCCAGGCGCCACTCTCCCGCGACCGCTCAGCCATCGGTTTCACCAGCAGAGAGCCCGAGCCCAACGATTACGGCCTACGCAACGAAGATGGGCAATGGCATCTGGCCAAGGGTCGTACGCTTCTGCTGCCAACCACCGAGCTGAAGATTCAGGGCCGTCACAACTGGCTGAACGCACTTGCGGCCCTCGCGCTGGCAGAGCAGCTCGAACTCGATCAGGCTGCCTGTTTGTCTGCGCTGAAGCAGTACATCGGGCTGCCGCACCGCTGTGCCTTCGTAGCCGAGGTTGACGGCGTGGTGTACATCAATGATTCCAAGGCGACCAATGTGGGCGCCGCCCTTGCAGCAGTAGATGGCTTCTCCACGGAGTACGCCGGACGCATTCATCTGCTCTGTGGTGGCGATGGCAAAGGTCAGGACTTCACGCCCCTGGCGAAGGTCAGCCGCCAGCTTGCCAGTGCTCATTTATATGGGCGCGATGCAGTGCTGGTGCAGGGCGCATTTTCGGCAAACAATCAGCGTCCGGCCTCCCTGACGATTTCACAGGACCTGGCTACTGCACTGGAGACAGCCCGAGCCGAGGCAAAGCCAGGTGACCTGATCCTGCTCTCTCCAGCCTGTGCAAGCTTTGATCAGTTTACAGGCTATGAAGACCGCGGCGCGAAGTTCGCAAGTATGGTCGGGAGGCTTGGCGCATGATGAGCTTCAAGCCGGTCTGGCCGTCACTACTGACAACCATGTACATCTCGACCCTGCTGTTGACGCTGTTCGGGATCATCATGGTGTTCTCTTCGAGCATAGATTATGCGGTAGACAGCAATCTCGACTCCACACACTACCTTGTGCGGCATCTCTTCTTCCTCGTCATTGGCTGTGCGGTGTCGATTGTGGTACTGAAAACGCCGAGCGAACGACTGTTCGGGCTCAGCGTTCTCGCTCTGGCGGTATCCATCATTCTGCTTGTTCTGGTACTGGTGCCAGGCATTGGCAAAACGGTTAACGGGAGTACCCGCTGGATCAATCTCGGCCCCATCAATCTCCAGGCATCAGAGTTCGCGAAGCTCGGCCTCATCATCTACATTGCCGGCTATCTGGCGCGCAAGGTAGAGGAAGTACGGCAGAGCTGGTGGGGCTTCTTCAAACCCCTCCTAGTCTTTCTGGTCTGCGCACTGCTGTTATTGAGCGAGCCGGACTTTGGTGCGCTCGTGGTGGTTCTGACGGCCGTTCTCGGCATGATATTTCTGAGCGGCGTCAAGCTGAGTCATTTTAGCCTCCTGATACTACTGACGCTCGCTGCGCTGGCCCTGTTGGCCGTTGCCGAACCTTATCGTCTGGCCCGACTGACCTCTTACACTGACCCATGGGTCGACCAGTACGACTCTGGCTACCAGCTGACTCAGGCCCTCATCGCCTTCGGGCGTGGCGAATGGTTCGGTGTCGGTCTTGGCAATTCAGTGCAGAAGCTGAGCTATCTTCCAGAAGCCCATACGGATTTTGTATTCGCAGTCACGGCTGAAGAGTTTGGTCTGATCGGCGCGCTATTACTCCTGCTGACTTTCGCAGCCCTGGTCGTTAGCGGGCTGCGGGTTGGCCGCAAGGCGGAGAGGCTGGAACGGCTCTTCCAAGCCTACCTTGCCTATGGCATAGCGATCCTCGTCGGTATACAGGTGCTTGTGAATCTCGGCGTGAACACAGGTCTGCTGCCAACGAAAGGTCTCGCCCTGCCGTTTATCAGCTATGGTGGATCGAGCCTTGTCGGCAGCCTGTTGGCAGTCGCTCTGCTGGTGCGCATTGAAACCGAGAGCTTGCGATTACTCGCTACGGACGGAGGCAATAATGCCGCTAAAGCCGAGCAGTCAGCGCGAATGCCGCGACGTCCAAGAGGCCGCTCGCCGGAGGTGCAGCATGCCAGCTGAAACGATGGGTCGAGGACCAACAGTGCTCATCATGGCCGGTGGCACAGGTGGGCATATCTTTCCTGGCCTTTCCGTCGCCAAGGTGCTCGAGACGCGCGGCGCCGAAGTCACTTGGTTGGGCTCTAAGGCCGGTATGGAAGTGCAGGTCGTGCCGAAGCATGGCTTTAAACTGAAGCTCCTCGATATTTCGGGTGTCCGCGGAAAAAGCGCAGGCAGCTGGTTGAAGGCGCCTTTTCAGCTCGTGCGGTCGGTCGCGCAGGCTTGCGCCATCATTCGTGATCAGCAGCCTGACTGCGTATTAGGTCTCGGGGGCTTTGCGTCAGGTCCGGGCGGAATCGCCGCATGGCTGATGCGTCGTCCGCTCGTGCTGCATGAACAAAATGCCGTACCCGGCACGACTAACCGGTGGCTGGCAACGGTTGCAGACAGAGTATTCGAGGGCTTCGAAGGTACCTTCAAAGGCAGCGTTCGGGCGCGCGCGGAGTGGGTCGGTAACCCCGTGCGGACTGAGCTCGTCGACGTGTCGGCCAGGCGTCGGCATAGAACTGCCGGCGCCGCTAGGCATCTACTTGTTCTGGGTGGTAGTCGAGGTGCGCAGGTGCTGAACGAAATACTGCCGCAGGCCTTGGCTAACATCGAGCCGGCGCAACGGCCGAAAGTTCTGCACCAGGCAGGTGCCGGCAAGGCTGCCGCCTGTCAGGCACTTTATGATCAGCTTGAAATCGAAGCTGAGGTCGTCGAGTTCATCGACGATATGGCGAAGGCCTACGAGCACGCCGCAGTGGCCGTGTGTCGCGCCGGCGCATTGACCATTGCTGAACTGGCAGTGACCGGTGTGCCAGCAGTCCTGGTGCCCTACCCACATGCTATCGACGATCATCAAACGCGCAATGCTGAAACAATGGTCGCTGCGAACGCTGCCAGACTCATCGATCAGCGCGATCTGAATGCTCAGGGATTGGCACAACTACTGGAAGGACTTTTGGGAAATCATGAAACACTTAGCCACATGGGACAGGCAGCCGAAGCTGTGGCCCGCATTGATGCCGCAACCACGGTTGCCGACTATTGCCTGTCCGTCTGCACGAGGGAGCTCGCTCATGCCTGATGCCAGCAACGACACTGTTGTGACTTCGACGCTGGATCAGCCAGTGCCAGCCTGGCTGCCACCAGAAATGCGCCGGGTGAGGAAGATCCATTTCATCGGTATTGGTGGCTCTGGCATGTGTGGTATCGCCGAGGTCATGTTGAACCAGGGCTATGAAATCAGCGGTTCTGATCTTTACGAAACTGCAGTGACCCGGCGCCTGCGTCAACTCGGCGTCACTGTGGCGATAGGGCATAGTGAAGCTAACGTTACGGGGATCGACGTGGTCGTGGCCTCCACCGCCGTCGGCAGTGAGAATCCTGAGGTGCTGGAGGCGGCCCGTCTGCGCATTCCTGTAATCGCACGCGCGCAGATGCTTGCGGAGATCATGCGCTATCGTCATGGCATCGCCGTGGCGGGTACCCATGGTAAGACGACTACAACCAGCCTCGTCGCCTCTGTCATGGCGGAAGCCGGGCTCGACCCGACCTTCGTGATCGGCGGAAGACTGAACAGTGCCGGCACTAACGCGAAAATAGGCGGCTCTCGCTACTTGGT